>NZ_CP048829.1:629000-943500 GCF_019355395.1 Chordicoccus furentiruminis | reverse complement strand
TATGGGGATGAGACTGGACGAAGGAGGCCATCTTTCCCACGGATCATCGGCCAACATCTCGGGCAGCTATTTCCATCAGGTGCCCTACGGCGTGAACGCGGACGGCTGGATCGATTATGACGCCTGCGAGCGGATCGCGAAGGAATGCCATCCGAAGATGATCATCGGCGGTGCGAGCGCCTACTGCCGCATCATCGATTTCAAGCGGCTGCGAGAGATCGCCGACGAGGTCGGCGCGTATCTGGTCGTCGATATGGCCCACATCGCCGGGCTGGTGGCGGCGGGACAGCATCCGAGTCCGATCCCCTACGCCCATGTCACGACGACCACGACGCATAAGACGCTGCGCGGACCCCGCGGCGGTATGATTCTGAGCAGCGCGGAGTTCGCGAAGGAGCACGGGCTTGACAAGGCGATCTTCCCCGGCACGCAGGGCGGACCGCAGATGCACTCCATCGCGGCGAAGGCCGTGATGCTGAAGGAGGACATGCAGCCGTCCTTCATCGAGTACGGGAAGCAGGTCGTAAGGAACGCGAAAGCGCTTGCGGCAGGACTGATGAGCAGGGGCGTGAAGATCGTCACCGGAGGAACGGACAACCATCTGATGCTGATCGATCTCAAGGATACCGAGCTCACCGGAAAGGAGCTCGAGAACCGGCTTGACCGCGCACACATCACGGCGAACAAGAATACGGTTCCGGGCGAGCCTCGCTCTCCGTTCGTCACGTCCGGCGTCCGTCTCGGCACGTCGGCTGTAACGACCCGCGGACTTGATGAAAAGGATATGGACCGGCTTGCAGAAGCGATCGCACTTGTTGTACAATCGGAGGATCAGATTTTGCAGGCGCGCGAAATTGTCCGCGGCCTGACGGAGCGGTATCCGCTGGAGGCGTAAAGGATATGATGAATCGCAACACCCAGAGAGTCGTCGTCGCCGTTATCGCCGTCATCCTTGCCGTGATGATGGTGCTGACCCTGATCACACCGATGATGAGCTGACGATGCGGACGATTCTTGTAGCCGGCTCGATCGCCCTCGGGGCGGAGGACCGGTGGATGAAAACAAGGGAGGGAGAGCTGCGGAAGCGCTTCTCCTCCTTTTTCGCGTACGCGCAGCGGCACAGTCCGCAGCGGGTCGGGTGGGATCAGGTGAGACAGGCGGTAGAAGCGCACGGATCATGGACGGATCCCGTCCGGTCCGGTGCGCTCGGCTGTCTCCGGGAGCTGGCGTCCGCGCGGCGCTCGCACCCTCCCCTGATCAGACCGTCTGACGGAACCGTTTTCCTGCCGATGGGGCGGGACGGATTCTTCGCCGCCCTCTGGGCGCTGAACGAGCTCTGCGGATGCGGATGCGACATCGATCTCGAGGCGGTGCCGGTCCGGCAGGAGACGATCGAGTTCTGTGAATATTTCGGAGCGGATCCGTACGGGGAAGATTCCTCCGGCGCGGTGATGCTCGCCGCGGAGGAAGGAGAGACGCTGCTGGCCGGTCTCCTTGAGGAGGGAGTGCCGGCCTCGAGGATTGGATTCCAGACTAAGCGCAGGGCGGGCGTCATCCGGTGCCGCGGCCGGGTCCGCTGTCTGGACCGTCCGCCGGGATGGTGAACCGCCTCTCCGCCGGATCAGAAAGCCCTGGGAAGCGGGGCCGCGTATGAAACGCGGTCCGCTTCCCAGGGCTTTTTTCGCGGTCAGGCGAGATCCAGCGTGAAGACGACCTCTGTGCCGACATGCACCGTGCTGACGATACTGATTTTCTGTCCGTGGGCGTTCAGGATTTCCTTCACGATGGGAAGCCCGAGCCCGATGCCGGTCTTGTCCATTCCGCGTGACGCGTCCGTCTTGTAGAAGCGGTCCCAGACCCTCGGAAGATCCTCTGAGCGGATGCCGCAGCCCTCGTCCTTCACGGAAACATAGCACCGTCCGTGCCGGACCGCCGTCTTCAGCCGGATCGCGGAGCCTTTCGGGCTGAATTTGACCGCGTTGTCCAGCAGGTTGAAAAGGACTTCCGCGATGCGCGGCTCGTCAGCCCGGACCGGAAGCTGCGGCTCGTCCATCCGGAGCTCGATGGAGATCCGTTTGCGGCGGCAGACGCCCTCGAAGGCTTCCGCGCTCTGACGCAGCAGACGGTTGATGTCGAAGTCGGAGAGATGCAGGGCCATCCGCCCTTCGTCCATCGTGTTGAGATCCAGAATGGAGGACGTCAGCTTCATCAGACGGTCCGTCTCGTCGGAGATGATGCGCAGATAGCGGTCATACAGCCCGGGCGGGATCGTTCCGTCGCGCATGGCTTCGGTGTAGCCGCGGATGGACGTGAGGGGCGAGCGGAAATCATGACTCACATTCGACAGGAAGTGCTTCTGGCTGTCGCTCCCTTTCTGCAGCTCCGCCGCCATGAAATTGATCGACTCCGCCAGCGGGGCCATCTCGCCGCCGCTGCGAACGTCGATCCGTGTCTCCAGTCTGCCGGATGCGATGTCGCGGACGCCGGCCCGGATCCGGTCGAGAGGACGGCGGATCCGGAGCGAAAGGAACAGAAGCAGACAGCCGGCCAGCGCCAGCGTGATGCCCGTGATCAGATAGAGAACGTTCATCTGGCGCGCGCAGGCGGCCTCAAGGAGGGAGAACGGTTTGCAGACGGCGATATAGCCCACGGTATTCATCTCAAAGGTGACCGGGACGAGCACGTTGAGATGATCAGAGGAATAGACGCCGAAGAAACGGCTGATTTCGTAATAGGAGGGGCCGAATTTCGCGTAATCGAAGCCGGAAAGCGGCGTGGAACGGTTCCGGCTGAACGGCTCCGCGGATGACAGCCGGAGATTTCCCGCTTCGTCGAGCAGGAAAATATCGGCCTGTTCGCCGCTGGCGACGGTTTTCAGGACGTCATAGAGATGGCGGAGGGATTTCCGGCCGTTCGCGATGTCCTCCGCGTAGTCGTCCGACAGCGCGGAGATACCCCTGTAGTACTGATCGGTCTGATCCTGCGCCTGCTGATCGAGCAGAAGGCGCGGGCCGAGCTGCGACGCAGTGAGAAAACAGACCAGGACCAGCAGCAGCCAGGAGACAAGAAGACGAAGATGCGGTGAATGGTTCATGCGCGGTACTCAAAGCGGTAGCCGATGCCCCAGACGGTGCCGATCGACCAGCGGTCGCTGCCCTTGATTTTTTCTCTCAGCCGTTTGATATGGACGTCAACCGTCCGCGTATCGCCTACATACTCATAGCCCCAGATATGGTCAAGCAGCTGCTCGCGGGTGAATACCTGGTTCGGCTGGGAGGCGAGGAAGTAGAGAAGCTCCAGTTCCTTGGGGGGCATATCCACCTTTTTCCCGTTGTAGGTCACGGTGTAGTTCGTGAGATTGACCGTCAGTCCCGGATACTGGACGGATTTCAGGCCGCTCGGCGCGGTGGGAGCGGCCGGAGCCGCGCCGCGGCCGCGGTAGCGGCGCAGCACGGCCTTCACGCGTGCGATCAGCTCTTTTGCGTCGAAGGGCTTGATGATATAATCATCGGCGCCCAGCTCGAGACCGAGCACCTTGTCGAAGGTTTCGCCCTTCGCGGAGAGCATGATGATCGGCGTCTCTTTTGTCTGACGTACTTCACGGCAGACCTCGTAGCCGTCCTTTCCGGGCAGCATGAGGTCGAGGATAATCAGGTCAGGATTGAAGCTTTTCACCTTTTCCAGCGCCTCGACGCCGTCCGAGGCGGTCTCCGTGCGGTACATCTCCTTTGTCAGATAAAGAGAGATGAGTTCAGCAGTGTTCTCGTCATCATCCACAACTAGTATTTTCTGCTGTTCCTCCATAATCCGCTCCTCCCCCGTTGTTTGGATGCGCCTGTTCTGCCAGTCAGCGCAGTTTCGCAATCGTCACGCCCGCGTCGCCCTCGCCGTACTCGCCGAGCCGGAAGGACGCGACATGCCTGTTGCGTTTCAAAAACTGATGGACGCCCTTTCTCAGAGCGCCGGTGCCCTTGCCGTGAACGATGCGTACCTGCTCGAGATGGGCGATGGCAGCATCGTCGAGATACTTGTCCAGCTCCGCGCAGGCCTCGTCGACGGTCTTGCCGAGCAGGTTGATCTCCGGGCTCACGGCCATCGACTTCGCCATACTGATCCGGCCGGAGGAGGTGCGTTTGAGACCGGGCGCCGTGATTTCCTCCTCTTCCACGGGAATCAGATCGTCGAGCCGCACCTTCGTACGCATGATGCCGAGCGTGACGAAGAGAAAGCCCTTTCCGTCCGGCAGCGTGCTGACCGTGCCGGTGAGACCGAGACTGATGACCTTCACGCGGTCCCCGACGTGGATGTCCGAGGCGGTCATACGGCCCTTTTCACGGGACGCGCTGCTGATCTGCTTCACATTCCGTCCGAGCTCGTCCATCCGGTTCCGGAGCCGCGTGCGTTCCTGCTCCATCTCCCGCGTGTTGCCGCCGTGCTTCTGGTACCAGCTGATGGTCTTGTCCGCGTAGTCCTTGGCTTCCTTGAGGATCCGCCGGGCTTCTTCGGAGGAATCGGAGAGCATGTTCCGCTTCCTTGAGGTCAGCTCCTGCTCCTTTTTGGCCAGCGATTTCCGGAGCGTCTCCAGCTCCTCGCGGGTGCGTTCCACACCGGCCTTTTCCTGCTCCAGCTCCGTTCTCTGCTTCTCAAGACCGGAAATCACGTCCTCAAAGGAAACATCGGCCTCGCTCAGAAGCGAACGGGCATGGCGGATGATGTCGTCGCCGAGCCCCAGCTTTTTCGAGATGGCGAAGGCATTGCTCTTTCCGGGTACGCCGATGAGCAGCCGATAGGTGGGAGAGAGCGTCTCCACGTCGAATTCGCAGCATGCGTTTTCCACGCCGGGCGTCCGGAGTGCGTAGATCTTGATCTCACTGTAATGGGTCGTCGCCATCGTGCGGATGCCGCGCTGATGCAGAAAGTCGAGAATCGAGATCGCCAGCGCCGCGCCCTCGGTGGGATCGGTGCCGGCGCCCAGCTCGTCGAAGAGAACCAGCGAATCCTCGTCCGCCTGCTTCAGGAAGGACACGACATTTGTCATATGAGAGGAAAATGTCGACAGAGACTGCTCGATGCTCTGTTCGTCCCCGATATCCGCGTAGACCTCACGGAAGACAGAGATCCGGCTGCGGTCCGCGGCCGGGATATGCAGCCCGGCGAGCGCCATCAGCGTCAGCAGTCCCGTCGTCTTCAGGGAGACCGTCTTGCCGCCGGTATTCGGACCCGTGACGACGAGAAGATCGAAGTCTTCTCCCAGACGGATATCGATGGGGACGGCCTTCTTCTTCGGGATCAGCGGGTGACGCGCCCGCCGGATGTCGATCACGCCGTCGACGGCGATCAGCGGACGGGTCGCGTTCTGATCGAGCGCAAGACGGGCGCGGGCGAAGATGAAATCCAGAGCGGTCATCATGTCGTAATCGGTGCGGATCAGGCCGGTCTTTCCGGCCAGCCCTTCCGACAGACGGGCGAGGATGACCTGAATTTCCTGCGCCTCCTTCGCTTCCAGTTCCCGGATCTCGTTGTTCAGCCGCACGACCGAGGCGGGCTCGATGTAGACGGTGGAGCCGGCCCGGCTCGTATCATGGATGATACCGGAAACCTGAGAACGGAACTCGTTTTTCACCGGCACGCAGTACCGCCCGTCCCGCGTCGTGATCAGCGCGTCCTGAAGGTAGGAAGACTGGGATGCGATGATCCTTGTCAGCTCGGTGTGAATCCGGTCGCCGGCCGCGCGTATGCTTCGCCGGATCGACCGGAGCGCAGACGACGCGTCATCCGCGATCTCATCCTCGGAGAGAATGCAGCGCCGGATCTCCGCCACTTCGGAGGCAAGCGGATCCAGCGCCTGAAACATCGGAGTCAGGATATCTTCCGCGTCCTCGTCCCGGTCGCGCTTCGCCCAGGCGCGCACGACGGCTGTGTTCTCGAGAAGTTTCGCGATCTCCAGCAGCTCGTGAATGCCGAGGGCGCTGCCGATTTCCAGCCGCCGGAGCGACGCACGGACGTCGTAGGTGCTTCCGAAGGAGACACTGCCCTTCTTCAGGATCCGCTCCACGGCCGCGGCGGTCTCATCCTGCATCCGGTTGATCTCCGCGGGAGAATCGAGCGGGACGAGCGCGCGACAGAGCTCTTTCCCGGGCTGGGAGGAGGCCAGAGCCGCCAGCTGCCCGATGATTTTGTCAAATTCGAGTGTATGTAAGGCTTTTTCATTCATACGCCTATCATACACGTTTCAGCATCGGCCGGAAAGAGAATCTTCGTAATAAAGTCATCGTTTGTTCATATGTAATCGGCAATTCCGTTCTAAAATAATAACTTCAGGGTGAACATATGCGCCGCCGCAAGAGACAGTCCGGACGGCGCGGAACGGGAGAAGAAGACGAAGGGAGAGAGAATGGGAAAGCCTGATCCGCAGGATGATTCTTATGCATTTCTCACGGAGACGGTCCGCCATTCGACGGGAAAAAGAATGCTGACGGTTTCAGCGGTTCTGCTTGTCCTCGCGGGCTTTCTGTTCGGTCTTGCGGTTTCCCGGGTCTTCGAAAATACGGCGGGCGGCCCCGGCGGAGGAAACAGCGGGAATCTCTGTGTGAGGAACGGAGGATCGGCGTTATGCGCGGGATGCGCTTCCGGCACAGAGTCGGACGGAACAACGGCGGAAAACTGCCTCGGAAGTTCCGTGCTTCCATCCGTCCGGACCGAACGGCTGACGAAGGCCGCTGAAAAGGCGCAGCGGTCAGTGGTCAGAGTGACCGCGCTGAAGACGGCCGAGGACTGGTTCAGCGTGAATCATGAGACGGACCGGAACACCAGCGGACTCATCGTCGCCCAGACGGATGACGCCGTCCGGATTCTGACGGACCGGGACATTGTGAAGGGAATGCATACCGTCTACGTCACCTTCCGGGATGGCCGGATGGCGAAAGCCGGGAGGATCCGCAGCTGCGGGCCGACGGATCTTGCCGTGATCGAAGTGAAGAAGAAGGACCTGAAGGCGGCAACGCGGCGGAATCTGGTGACGGCGGAGCTGTCCGTATCGGACGCGCTGGCGAGCGGGGATTCGATCGTTGCAATCGGAAGTCCGTTAGGGTATAGTGATTCTGTCGCGTTCGGCGAGCTCACATCCGTCACGGCAGACGCGCAGGCGGTGGACGGAGAGTACCGGCTCTATGTAACCAGCATCATCGGCAGCGGCGACAGCAGCGGTGTGCTGGCTGACCGGGACGGTCAGATCGTCGGATGCATTTCCCGAAAATATACAGCGGAAGGCGTGCAGGTCGTGACGGCGGTCCGGATGGCGGACCTCATCGACACGATCCGGAAACTGACGGACAACGAGCCGGTCGGATACACGGGGATCACCGGAGAAAGCGTCACACGGGACGTGTCGGAGACGGTCGGCGTACCGGAGGGCGTTTTTGTGCGCTCGGTGGAGTCCGACTCGCCGGCGCTGGAGGCGGGCATCGCGAAAGGCGATGTGATCACGGCATTCGACGGAGCGGACGTGCGAAGCATGGCGCAGATCCGGGACAGCATCCTGCGGCACAGCGCGGGTGATGCGGTGAAAGCCCGGGTGCTGCGGCGCGGAGTCGACGGCTATGTTCCGTTTACCTTCACCATTAAGATAGGAGAGAACCATTGAAATTCATCAGCGAGCTGCATGAGGGCGGACGGATTCAGGACGTCTATCTCTGCAAATACAAGCAGTCAGCCGTCACGAAAAACGGCCGGAATTACGAGAATGTTATCCTTCAGGACCGCACCGGCCAGCTGGACGCGAAGATATGGGAGCCGAACTCCGACGCTATCGGCGAGTTCGAGCCGCTCGACTACATCTATGTCGCGGGTACGGTCAGCTCCTTTAACGGCGCGCTTCAGGCGTCCCTCAAGCAGGTCCGGAAGGCGGGCGAAGGCGAGTACATTCCCGCCGACTATCTCCCGGTGACGAAGCAGAACACGAAAATGATGTATCAGGAGCTGATGACGTTCGCGGGGAGTGTGAAGAACCCCTGGCTCTCCCGCCTGCTGCGCAGCTTCTTCATCGAGGACGACGCGTTTGCGGTCTCCTTCACGAAGCACTCGGCGGCCAAGACCGTTCATCACAGCTTCGTGGGCGGACTGCTTGAGCATACGCTTGCCGTGACCCGGATCAGCGCCTACATCGCGGACCATTACCCGGCGGTCAACCGGGACCTTCTGATCACCTCGGCGATTCTTCACGACATCGGCAAGACGAAGGAGCTCTCCCTGTTCCCGACCAACGAGTATACGGACGACGGTCAGATGCTCGGGCACATCACCATCGGCGCGGAGATGATCCATGATCACGCGTCGCGGATCGAAGGCTTCCCGCCGCTGCTGGAGACGGAGCTCAAGCACTGCATCCTCGCCCATCACGGCGAGTACGAGTACGGGTCACCGAAGAAGCCGGCCCTCATCGAGGCGCTGGCCCTCAATCTCGCCGACAATATGGACGCGAAGCTGGAGACGATGGCCGAGGCGCTGGAGAATGCATCCGCCGGCGATGCCTGGCTCGGCTACAACCGCTTCTTCGAATCCAATCTCAGAAAGACGGATGAAGTGGAATCATGAAGAAAAATGACATCGCCGATGTGGCGATCATGGATTTTACAAAAGAAGGAGACGGGATCGGCCACCTTGCGGCCGATCCCGGTGAAGAGGGTATAGGCCGTTCCGGCGGCTATACCCTCTTTGTGAAACACGCAGTCATCGGTGATCGCGTGCGCGCTGTAATCACGCGCCCGAAGAAGACTTACGCCTATGCCGCGGTGCAGCAGATTCTGACGCCGTCGCCGGACCGCGTGCCCGCCGCCTGCCCGTACGCCCGCCGGTGCGGCGGCTGCACCCTGCAGGAGTACGCCTACGACGCTCAGCTCCGATGGAAGGAACAGTACGTCCGGAATGTGCTGGAGCGGATCGGCGGTTTCACCGATCCGCCGGTGCGGCCGGTGCTCGGTATGAAGGAGCCGTACCGATACCGCAACAAGGCCCAGTATCCCGTAGGACTGGCGGCCGGGCCGGGCGGCGCGCCCGAGCCAGCCGCCGGATTCTACGCGCCGCGCAGCCACCGGCTGATCCCTGTCGGCGACTGTCTGCTGACCGACCCGGAAAACCAGAAGGTGAACGACGCCATCCTCCGCTGGATGAAGCGCTTTCGTGTGGCCCCCTATGACGAGGCCGCCGGTAAAGGCCTCATCCGTCATATTCTGATCCGCCGGAACCGGAGCGGACAGCGTCTTGTCTGCCTGATCGTGAACGGTGACCGGATTCCCCATGAAGAGGATCTTGTCCGCGCCCTGACGGCGCTGCGCGGCGTTGTCTCCGTCTCGCTGAATGAGAACCGGACCCGGGGCAACACGATTCTCGGGCCGACGGTCCGTCCGCTGTACGGCGACCCGTGGCTCCGGGATACGCTCGGCGGCCTGACTTTCCGTATCTCGCCCCGGTCGTTCTATCAGGTCAATCCGGAACAGACGGAAGTCCTCTATCGGAAGGCGCTGGAGGCGGCGCAGCTGACCGGACGGGAAATCGTGTACGACCTGTACTGCGGCATCGGCACGATCTCGCTCTTTCTGGCGCGGAACGCGAAGGAAGTGTACGGCGTGGAGATCGTACCCGACGCGATCCGGGACGCGAAAGAGAATGCAGCCGCCAACGGCATTCACAACGCGTTCTTCTTCACCGGAGCCGCCGAGGAGCTTGTGGCGCGCGGCAGCTTCGCGGAGGGCGTTCCCTGCCCGCGGCCGGACGTCGTCGTGCTCGACCCGCCGCGCCGAGGCTGCGATCCGAAGCTCCTTCAGGCGGTCCTTGTGCTCGCTCCGACCCGCATCGTCTACGTGAGCTGTGACCCGGCGACGCTTTCGCGTGACCTCCGGTTCCTTGTCGAAAAGAGCGGGAATGCCTATGAGCTCCGGTCGGTCCAGCCGGTTGATCTTTTTGGGATGACCAGCCATGTCGAGACGGTAGTACTCTTGACCCACCGAAATGTAAAGGCGGATTCCTATGTGGACGTCAGCCTCGACATGGATGAGTACAGGAAGATGACGAACAAAGGCTGAATAACAACAACGGAAAAGCGAGCCTTGAGGGAGAATGTCCCTTAAGGCTCGCTTCACAATCATTGCCGGCAGTAATGGCTCAGTCCTCAGCTGGTGAGTTCCCAAACTCCTCTCGATGGATTCGTGATACGCCCTTTATTCTTTAATTCCGTGCGGGCCCAGCGCATGCGGTAATTGAATTCAGTATCTGTACCGTTCATCTCCTCGATTTGCAGAAGATCGTCGGAGAGGTTCAATTCTTTTGCCACTTTTTCGTTCATCACCGTAACGGATATCGGATCGGGAGATTTTTCCATCACCTGCAATATGACTTTTGCGAGTTCTGATTTACTTGGTAAGATGTCCACGAAATAGAGGCCTCCTCTTTCTACTTTTTCAGATGCGCTCTGTGGTATGCCATATATACGTCCATAGCGGGCGTCATTGTGATTTTCGGAATTGATGGAATTCCAAGCTGCGTTTGCTCTGACGCAGACAAGGTCGGAGATACTATGACATCCCCTGATGAGTCAAAAGAAATCAGGTGCTTGTCGAACAGCGCATCGTGATGAGCGCAGAGCAGCAGGCCATTGTTTTCATCTAATTTTTCCGTATTGCTTGCAACAGACCATTCCTTAATATGACTTGCGACAAGCATGCTCTTTGTTGAAATAGAGCATAGAGCACATTTGCATGAATACTTGTTCAGCAATAATTCCTTAAAATATCCTTGGCCGACTCTTTGCTTAGTTACAGCATCTTTTTCTGTATCTGTAATTTTTGACATGCTGGCGAGAATGTCATCTACAGACCGAATTGTCCGGGCTTTCTTGTGGCTAGTCGTCGCCCTCTTTACAGTTGTAGCCAATGATGAGGAAGGGGTTCCAGATGGAAGCTTATTGCTCGCTGTGACGAGATCAATGTATGTGCCAAGGTATTCAGGGAGAAATGTGAATATCTTGTCTTTATTCCTGTTAAAACAGCTATGGATTCCTTCGGTAATGGCAGCCTGTAAGTCCTCGACATCGACATATACAGATCTTTGGTGCGGGTGTGTAGCGTAAAATAAAAGTACCCGGAATCGGAAACAAAATTCCCCAGTTTCAGAAGGGGAAATCCCCGAAATCGGAAAGGGACATGTTGTAGCAAACAAACCAATCATTTATCCTTTGTCTAAGCACGACCAAAGGCAAAGGAGGAAAGGAAGATGCTGACTATGTCCCAAATCAATGATATCAGAGATTTGAGCCGAAAGGGATATGGGATTTCCAAAATATCATCCCTCACAGGAAAGGATCGCAAGACGATCCGTAAATACCTTGAACAAGACGACTTCTCACCGGAGCCGCCTGTGGCGAAATCCAGAACATCCATCGTCACGCCGTACATTGATATCATCACGGAATGGCTTGAGGAGGACCAGAAACACTGGTCCAAGCAGCGGCATACTGCCAAGCGCATCCACGAACGCCTGCAGGAGGAATACGGTTTTACCGGAAGCTATGATTCTGTCCAGAAATTCGTGCACAGAATCCGGACCGATATCCAAACCAAAGGAACACAAGAACTCGTCTGGGAGCCCGGCTGCGCACAGGTTGACTTCGGAGAGGCGGATTTCAATGAGGATACCGAATGCGTCCGCCGGAAATACCTTACCGTATCCTTCCCATTCAGCAACGACGGATATAACCAGGTATTTCGGGGCGAAACTGCCGAATGCGTCTGCCAGGGGCTTCAGGATATCTTCAACTACATTGGGGGTGTCCCTTCGCTTCTTGTGTTCGACAACGCAACCGGCGTTGGCCGCAGGGTCATGGATAAGATCCATGAGACCGAGCTGTTTGCCCGGTTCCGTGCCCATTACGGGTTCCGTATCCGGTTCTGCAATCCGCATGCCGGATACGAGAAGGGCAACGTCGAGAATAAAGTAGGTACAAGCCGGCGGAACCTGTTTGTTCCTGTTCCCACATACCACGACATCGAAGAGTTCAACCGCGGCCTTCTTGGCCAGCATGCAAAGAAAGCGGCAGAAGCCCACTATAAGAAGGGCACTACGATATCAGAGCTCTTTGAAGAAGATAAGAAGCATTTCCTCCCGCTTCCGGCAAAACCGTTCAATGTATGCCGGTATGAGACCTGCAAGGCCGACGGATATGGAAAGATCTGCCTTGATGGCAGACATTTTTACTCCACCAAGCCCGAAAACCACAACCAGAAGGTCATGGTCGGCATCCGCGCCCATTACATAGACATCCTGGAACCAAACGGCGGTCTTCTGGTCCGCCACAGGCGTCAATATGGGGAAAAACGTACCGATCTTACGGATTACAGTACATCGCTTGAGATGCTCTCAAAGAATATCGGTGCCTGGCCGAACAGCGGATTTCGGAAGGACGCACCGGAACTGATCCGGGAGTACGTTGACAGCCAGCCCCGTGCAGGGCGCAAATCCTGTATCCGGATGCTAAGCAGCCTGTCAAAACAGTACGGCTATGAGGCAGCTGTAAACGCGCTGGAGCTCGCCATCAAAGGCAACAGTGTCAACAAGTCGGATACCGCCATTCTCGCGGCGCGTATCACCGGATACGGCATTGATACTCCGCCGGAACCCGGCCCGTCACTTGTTGTTTATGACCAGGCCTTTCTGCCCAACCAGGCCACAGACAAGGAGGCGGCATCATGATCACGGCAATCGCCAGAACTGAGATGGAAGAAAGCATACAAGCCTGTTGCAAGTCCCTGTTTCTTACTTCCGCGATCCCGGAGTTCATCAAGGAAGACGGCACGCCGAAGCAGATCGAATATCTTGCGGCTGCCCTCCGAAAAGAAGTTGTCCGCAGGGACGAGAACAAGCGCGAACGTCTGGTCAAACGCGCCCGGTTCCCGGTTTATAAAACGTTCGACGGATATGAATACCGCTGTGTAAAACTTCCGCCGGCGCTATCCAAAGAAGATCTGGAAGCTGTCCGTTTCATAGAGCATAAGCATAACCTTGTCCTTTATGGGCCCGTAGGTGTTGGCAAGACCCATATGGCGATCGCCGCCGGCGTGAATGCCTGCCGGAAAGGATACAAGGTGCGCTTTTATACAGTGACGGAACTTGTCCTGAAACTGGCAGAGGCCAGGAAGAATGGAACGCTCGAGAGGCTCCGCAGTGATCTGAACTCCCTTGATCTGCTAATTCTGGATGAGTGGGGATATGTCCCGGTAGACCGTGACGGATCCCAGCTCCTGTTCCGCGTAATATCAGACAGTTATGAGAGCAAAAGCCTCATTCTTACTACCAATCTGGAATTCTCTAAATGGGGCAGCATATTTACTGATGACCAGATGGCCGCGGCGATGATTGACCGTCTTGTCCATCACGGGCATCTGCTCCTCTTCGAAGGAAACAGCTACCGTATGGAGCATGCGCTGATGAAGCAGACGGCACGCCAGCCTGGAGCGGGCGTTGTCAAGGGGACAGACCGCTTGACGTGAAGCGGCCGGGCAGTCCCTGAAAAAGAGGCACAGAAAATCCTCAGCCGCGGAAAACAGTTCCATTCTCTGCCCGACGATGGGCAGGCCTCGGCGGAACCCAGATGAGGAGAAATCATGCCACTTTCCGAAACTGAGGAATTCCCAATACGAAACTGGGGAATTTTCCTTCCGATTTTGGGGATGTATATTGTCAATAGGTAATCCTCAAAATTGTCATCAAAATTCCCTGTTTTTGGAAAGGGAATTCCTTGTTGTTGTCAGGACACGATTTCTTCATTCCGGGGTACTGTCTGGCGCATCAATGCATGCTGCATCCGATAACTTTTCCCGTCGAACATGATTAAGTGTCCATGATGGACGAGACGGTCAATCATCGCGGCAGCCATCTGTTCATCCGTAAAGATGCCTCCCCATTTTGAAAATTCGATATTTGTGGTCAGAATCAGACTCCTGCTTTCGTAGCTGTCCGATATCACCTGAAAAAGCAGCTCGGATCCATCCCGATCTACCGGCACATACCCCCACTCATCGAGGATCAGCAGGTCCTGTTGGTTAAGAGTTGTTCTCAGGCGCTCCAGCGTACCGTTTTTTCGCGCCTCGGCGAGTTTCAGAACCAATTCAGTCACCGTATAGAAACGCACCTTATAGCCTTTTTTGCAGGCCAGTACGCCTGCGGCGATTGCCATGTGTGTCTTCCCAAGCCCCACTGGTCCATAGAGAACCAGGTTCTGCTTCTTTTCGATGAAAGAGACATTTAACAGATCCTCTTTTGCCAGAGCTGGAGGCAGTTTGGTTTGGCAAAAGTCATAGCCATCAAAGGTTTTATAAACGGGGAAGCAGGCTCGTTTGATCAGCCGGTGGATGTGATTGATCTCCCGATTTTCGATTTCCTTTTTGAGGGCATCGCGCAGATACTCGATCTGCTTAGGGGTACCATCCGTCTGGCACATTTCTGGGATTGCTGCCGTGAAAAACAGTTTTTTGCAGTAACCGTTGATGTCGTCGAGTATCCCGGTCTGTTCCTTTGCTGTCATCATGATGCCTCATCCTCCCTTCCTGGACCCAAAAACGCCCTATCATACACTTCTAAAGATGGTCCTGACTCCGGAGGAGTATCAATACCATACAAGCCCCTGTCTGGCGCGGAGGAAAAAATCTACGAGAAGATCTCTGACATCACAATCTCAATGCGGGCGGAGGATCACCTGAGGATGCCGGAACTTGTCTCCTCACAGTGGAAGGTTTCCATGTCGGATTCCGAGAGAAAAACATATGAGGCGATGAAACGGGACCTTGCTGTTCAGATGAAGGACGGAGAGGTCACAGCCGCGAATGCGGCGGCTCTGACCGGGAAGCTGAGCCAGCTTGCGAACGGGGCTGTCTATACCGACACGGGCGAGGTCACGGTCCTTCATGACCGTAAGCTGGATGCCCTGGAGGACATCATCGAAGCAAGAAACGGGAAACCGCTTCTCACGGCCTACTGGTTCCGGCACGATCTGGAAAGGATTGAGCGGAGGCTTTCAGAACGGAAGATCCCGTTCGAGCGGATCGACTCGGACGAAAGCATCCGCAGGTGGAACGATGGGAAGATCGCTGTCGGGCTCATCCATCCGGCAAGCGCGGGACACGGGCTGAACCTGCAAGGGGCAAAAGACGGAAACTGCATCGTCTGGTTCGGAATCCCGTGGAGCCTGGAACTCTATACCCAGACCATCGATCGAATCTAAAGCAGAAAGCCCAGGGACAGTTCCCCGGGCTTTTTTCGTGGAACAGGACGGTGACATCATTGCCTGGATTTCCGAAACATCCCTGCGCTGAGCCGGGATGCCCGAGGCTCGTACCTCATGGAAAGAAATACTGCGATGAACATGCGGCATTGCATGCGAACGATGACAGGCAGACGGCAGCACAGCGCGGATATGACGCGAAGTGGCAGAAGGCAAGGAAGAGATTCCTGGCCGTTCATCCGCTCTGTCAGAACTGCCTGAAGCACGGCCGGTATGTGAAGGCGACCGTGGTCGATCACAAGGTTCCGCATCGTGGGGATCCGAAGCTGTTCTGGGACGAGTCGAACTGGCAGGCACTCTGCAAGAAATGCCACGACGAGAAGACGGGCAGATACGACAGTCACCCCGAATATCGTTACTGATTCGAGGATGCATTTTTCCTCGTGCGAATGAACACGCGCGTGAACAAACGGGGAGGGGCGTGGGAAATCTCTGTGAGGTGTCCGCTCCAAGACCGGCGTGCAGTCATTTACACGAAAAATCGATTTCATTTGGGGTATATGGCCCTGGAGGCGGGAATATGGCGAAGGACGGCACACGGCGCGGAGGAGCGCGGGCCGGTGCCGGACGGAAAAGAAAGGCACTGGCCGACAGAATAGCGGAAGGACAGCAGGCAACTGTCATCGATCTACCAGAACACCATCTTCTTCCCGATCGGTGCCCCGAACGATGCCTATGCGCAGTATTTTATCGGTCAGAGCTATCTGGCACCGGTCTCCACCGAGCAGGTTCCTGTATTCAACGTGACCTTTGAGCCGGGATGCCGCAACAACTGGCATATCCATCATACAAAGAACGGTGGCGGACAGATGCCGATTTGTGTCAGCGGCAGGGATATTACCAGGAGTGGGGTAAGGATCCAGTAGAAATGACGCCTGGTACCGTGATCAACATCCCGGCAAATGTGAAGCACTGGCATGGTGCGGCTCCCGACTCCTGGTTTTCGCACCTGTCTGTCGAGGTGGCCGGTGAAGCAACCAGTGCGGAATGGCTGGAAGCCGTATCTGAGGAAGATTACTGCAAACTGAAGTACCGAAGTATGCAATAGACGGATTCATCACCAGCCTGACTGGCATCACAAACGAAATGGTGGCGGACAAGTCGCCTGTCAAAGATGTGAAGGGAGATGTCCTCGCGTTTGATTATTCCGGACTCCCGGCCCATCCTGGTCGCAGTTCAGTGCAGCCCTGCCGCGCTTCAGCCCATTTGATGCAATCCGCAATTCAGCCCATGCTGGCCGCTGATCAGCACAGCCGCAAAGGTTCGTCCTTTTGTTTGTTCCTTCGTTAGAATTACAAGTGGAGCGCAGCTCCAAAACCAACGAAGGGAGGCCAGAAAAATGGCCAGAAAAATCAATGTGAAGCTCATCATGGAGCTTCGGGATGCCGGATTGTCACGAAGTATGATCGCATCCACAAGAAGAAAGCGCTGCATAGCGAAGAGCTGATGAAGGCAATCGCTGAAAGCTCACGAAGCTATGAGGACATCCTCCGATACATCAAGGGTGATCCGTTGAAAGACGAAGAATGAAACAGGTAAAATCCAGAGACTGCAAAGAAGACCGTTATATGAGTTTTAGTTGCAAAATATCTGGAAGTTCACATTCCAGTGGCAGGAAAAGACGGTTGAAATGAGAAATTATACGAATCTAATTATTGTTAGATAAAACAAACGATGGTATTATTTTGATGAGCAGAGCGTTGCTCATCAAACAAGTTTTGCATGAGCGGAGCGCAGGAAGACCTGTTCTCCGCTTATTCTATTTGCACGCAAAGAAAATGGACTTAAATGTATTGGAAGACTCTGTATGGCGGCAGCGTTCTCTAAAGGAGGATAACGACAAATGGGATTTTTGAAGAAATATTTCAGTCAAACGCGTAAGCCGGAAGGTTTGCCGGGCAAAATCATGCTCAGCACTATGAATTCCGGTCACGCGAAGCTGGCGGACTGGGGGATGGGACATTTGTCCGAAATCTCACCGAAGGAAATCATTGAGCTTGGCTGCGGTGCGGGACGTAACGCTGGAGAACTGCTGAAACGTTATCCGGCCGCCAAGCTGACAGCGATCGACTACTCACCGCTTTCCGTTGGAAAAGCGGCGGAATATAACAAGGCAATGATAGGCAGCGGACGCTGCAGGGTGCAGCAGGGCGACGTGTCGGACTTGCAACTCGAAGAAAATCGGTATGACCTTGCCACCGCCTTTGAAACAATTTACTTCTGGCCGGGGCTTGAAAGATGTTTTGTGCAGGTGGCGAAGATTTTAAAACCGGGCGGATACTTCCTTATCTGCAACGAATCGGACGGCAAAGATGCCGCTGGCAAGAAGTTCGAGGGCATCATCGACGGCATGACCTGTTATACCCTGGGGCAGATCGAGGATGCACTGAAAACGGCAGGCTTTTCGGAGGTCGCTACCGACCATCATCCGAACAAACCGTGGATCACGGTCCTGGCAAGAAAGTGAGCAAGTGCCATGAAACAAAACAATTTTTACTGGTCGCTCTTTGCACCCATGATCAAGAACAGCATAAAAAGCGTTTCGGCGCAGGACTTGCGGATCAGGCTATTCATAGAGGCAAGGCGGAGTACCGCACACTTGTCGCCGAAGCGCCGGAGTTAGGATGCGGTAACCCGATGGCATCCAACGCCTATTTCGCCTACGTCTTTGTGGGCGCGTGGCTCGGTACGGAGAAAAAGCTCACGCCGGAGGATATGGGACTCGTCATGACCGATGTGCTGAAAAGGGTCAGGTTCTTTTTCAGCATGACCGACATGAACAGGACACCCGAAAAGTGGTATCGTGACATGAAAAAATACGAGAAATGGTACGATGCCGGAAACGGCGAAAAGTACCCCACAACCTGGAAAGTCCATTTCGATGAGGGCATTCACCGGGACGGCAGCTTCTATTACTTTTCCGCTTGCCCGATTTGCAGCTATCTGACCGGCAAGGGAATGGGAGAGATCATGCCTGCCCTGTGCGCAACCGATCCTGTGATGTTTGAGTATCAGCACGGGAAATTACACCGGGAGCATACAATTGCAGGCGGCGATGCGGCCTGCGACTACTGGATCGTGGGCGATAAGATTGACAATCCGCGGTAGGAGGAGGCACGGGATAATACTTTGGAGCTGCTTTTATTTTGTCTTCTGTTTACAGGAATGGAGGCAGGCAATATGAAATCAATCCATATGGAATTGGAAACAGATGGTTTTGAAGGTTGGTTTTTCTCATCTGGGGATTCTGATCGCTGTGTTATCACACTGGTTGATTCAGAGGGAAATAATATCGTGAACAAAGCCCTCGCCAGGTGGTTTGGCAAACATGGCTGCTGTTCTCTCGGTCTCGGAAAATGGCAGGATCATGCGCAACGTGACGGCCTGCACGAATGGCCGCTCGAATATTTTGAGAAAGCGATTGATTGGTTAAAGAATAAAGGAAGTGAAAAAATCGGTGTTTATGGAATTTCCTTTGGCGGCAATATGGCATTGATGGCTGCTTCCTTATATTCTGATATTACGTTCACCGTTGTCTGTGAAGCAATTGATATCGTCATGGAAGGCTTCGAAGAAGGGAAAAAGGAAGGCATGAGTGAATGGTGCTGCGGCAAATCCACATTTACTTTCCGGGGAGAGGCCTTGCCATACCTGCCCTACGGGCTTACAGAACATCAGTATTATGACAGGATTGTGAAAAGCTGTAAGAAGCACCATGAACTGCGCTCCAGAGAGTTATTTCAGCATGCGGAAAAACAGGAGGTTCCGGAGAATTGTTTTATCCCAATTGAACGAATTCACGGCAGATTGCTTGTCATTGCGGCAGCAGATGATTCCATGTGGGAATCGGACAAATATGCCAGGCGCATGGAGCAAAGACTTGCATCTCTTCCCCATCCATCTGAAGCCAAAGCTGTGATCTATCCATATGGCACCCACCTGCTGCTTCCGTACAGCGCCGGGAGAATCGGCCCTTTTGATATCGCTGCCCTCGCTGTTAAACTGTTCCGCTCAGGCAGAAAGAATGGCAAAGGATGCAAAGAAGCCAGAAAGCGGCTTGACACTCTGTTAGCGGATGAAATCAGAAAGTGGTAAAGGGCGAATGTGATCTCGGATATTATGGCTTACGGTTGATGCGGTAGGAAGAACCTTCCCTGGGCGAAGATACAGGAAAATGCCAGAATGAGACATTGTGAGTCGTTTACACTTTTTACGGATTGCTTTTGCCAGATGCTTGTAGCCTGCCTGCAGACGGATGATTACGCCAACATCCGTGACGCACAAAGGGCGCCAATTCGAAGATATCAATACAAGGAGACATGATGCTATGAGCAGGAAAGATGAAATCAAATCAGCCTATAAGGATTTAGGAAAAGCGCACAGCTTTTATGACGGACAGATGCTTGGGACTACCTGTATTGGAAGATGGATGCTGAGGCATGTCTGGAGGATGACAAAAGAGGATGCTCTGGAGTATGAGGCCAGGTCTTTTGAAGCGATCCCCGCCGGCTTTTCGGGCAGGCTTCTCGAGGTGCCGGTAGGTACAGGCGTTATTTCCATACCGGTTTTCAAAACACTGCGGAATGCCGATATAACCTGCCTGGATTATTCTGAGAAGATGATGGCGGCGGCAAAACAGCGGGCAGAGACAATGCGGATTATCAACATAACATTTCAACAGGGAGATGTCGGGGCACTGCCGTTTCCGGATGAATCCTTTGACGTGGTTGTATCGTTAAACGGCTTTCATGCCTTCCCGGATAAAGAGGCGGCTTACAGGGAAATGTATCGCGTCCTGAAGCCCGGCGGCATCTTTACGGGGTGCTTTTATGTTGAGCAGGCGAACAGGCATACGGACAACATGATCCGTCGCTTTTATATCCGAGCCGGATTTTTTACACCGCCATTTGAAACAGTAAACAGCCTTCAGAAGAGGCTTTCCGGAATGTACAGTGAAGCTAAGGTAAGTCATGTGCAAAGCATTGCTGTCTTTCAGTGCAGGAAATAAAGATTGTAGATTCTGAACTGAATACCAGAAGGGAGTTAAATAATACTTTTCCAACCGATGAGACTATATAACAGCCTATACGAAACCAGTTTTTTGGTTGATTCCTATATTTTCGTTCCTGGCTGGCCCGTTTCAGCCAGATATAGTGACAAAAATCTCTCTTTTCGACACTAAGCACCTTGAATCATGTCGACATTTCAGGCATGCCAATCTTGAAATATAGTCTAATATGTACTGTTATCAGACTATACAAAAGGAGGCCTGTTATGCCGATTCCACGTGAGATTCTGAATGTCCCACGCCCAAAGAACACAGTTGTCATTGCTTATGGGCGCGACAAAAGGCTATACGCTGTCCGGCAGCGTGTCGGCTGCAGAAACGTAGGTGGCCGTCACCTTCCGGTGAACGGTCCTACGATCGGTCACATCGTTGATGGTGCCTATGTTCCAATCGCAAAGAGTGCTCCGCAGGGCGTTTCTCTTTTAACGATTGATCTGAAGGATTGGGCCAGTGTCGTCCTCTGTGACCGATTGTTTAAAAGCATCCAGGGCGGTGTGATCTGGATCTTCCTCCGGAGATTGCCTACAAAGCTTATGACAAGCGCTGGGAGATCGAGCTCGTCATGCGGTATTACAAATCCGCCTGTGAATTCGATGAGACCCGCGTGCAGGATGATTACGCTGTGATCGGTAGTGAGTTTTGCGATTTCCTTTCAACGCTCCTGACTTTTCGCCTGATCGATGCTTTTGACAAAGCAGGCCTTCTTGAGGATTACACCTACAGAAAGATCCTCTCCGTACTAATCCGGGCGAAGAAAGCATGTGTCGGAAGCGAAAACTGGCAGCTTGTACGGACGAATCCATCTCACCTGGAAATCCTTCAAAAGCCGGATCTCATTCCGAAGCCAGAAGAACCACCGAAAAAGAAACCTGGCAGGCCCAGAGGAAGCAAGAATCGTCCAAAGGCTGAGGCACCATCCGATCAGACGGAACAGCCGGTAAAGCGTAAACGTGGCAGACTGCTGGGTAGCAAAAATAAGCCGAAGGCAGCTCCGCCAGAACCATCAACGTGACCCGACAGGTCGATGAAGAAAACATCCATCTGAGACTATGTCATTGTCGATCTAGTCTCACTGGTTGGGAATTTACCAGTTAAGGGATGATGCGAATTCTTGTTGACAGGCGCTGAAAGCCATGATAATGTATCTGAGACTGATACAAATACAGATTTACAGGGACAGTGCTCTTCAGGAATATGTAGAGACAGGAAGGAAAATCATGAATACAGAAACAATCAAAGCCAGAAAAAGCGTAAGAACTTATGAGGAGCAGCAGATACCGGAACAGACGATGCGGCAGATACGGGAATTCCTGAACCGGGATGACAATCCGTTCGGGGTTCCGATTACATTTTCAATTCTTGACGCGGATAAGGATGGAGTCAGCAGCCCGGTGATCCTGGGGGCACATACCTATGTGGCAGGGAAATATCAGAAGCAGAAAAATGCTGAGATCGCGTTTGGCTATTCTTTTGAGAAGTTTATTCTCTATGCGACATCCTTAGGACTCGGAACAGTATGGCTGGCTGCGACGATTGATCGTAAGGCATTTGAAAAAGCGGTAAATCTCGGAGAAGATGAAGTGATGCCAGCGGTAACGCCTCTGGGGTATGCTGCACAGAAGCGCTCCGTGCGGGAGAATCTGATGAGAAAGGGAATGAAATCAGACCAGCGCCTGCCGTTTGAAAAACTTTTCTTTGAGGGTGACTTCCAGCATCCGATCCAGGAAGAGAACGCGGGTGAATGGGCAAGCCCTCTTGCCATGGTACGCCTTGCTCCTTCCGCGACGAATAAGCAGCCGTGGAGAGCGGTGATAGAGGGGAACAGAGTTCATTTCTACGAAGTAAAAACCAAAGGCTATGCCAAGGAAGCGACCGGTGATATTCAAAAAGTCGACTTAGGGATAGCACTCTGTCATTTCGAGATTGCGGCAGAAGAAGCCGGAATTCGAGGAGGATTTATGCAGACCGAACCGGGAATCACTACCGCAGAAGGCACAGAATATATTGCCACTTACGCAGGGGAGAAAAAGTGATGGACACCAAACTTTCATCCGCGATCCATGCACTGATCCTGATCTCGGAATCTGAAACGCCGATGAATTCGGACCAGATCGCAGCGAGTGTCGGGACCAATCCTAGTTATATAAGAAAGTTGACGACGAGGCTCAGCAAGGCTGGAATCATTGAAGGGCATCCTGGAGTCAGTGGCTTTCATCTTTTGCAGAAACCGGAGCAGATCTCTCTGTTCGCTGTGTACAGGGCGGTAATGGAAACAGATTCACTTCATTTGTTTGATCTTCATCAGAATCCCAATGATACATGCATTGTCGGGCACAACATCCGTCCGGTTCTGGGCAGAATGTTCCGGGACATGGAGATGGATATAGAGAACCGGCTGCAGAGCATGACGCTTGCGGACTGCATTACGGACATGGGCAGATACATTGTGGAGCACAGCAAGGAAGAATCGGAGGAAAAGATAAAATGAAGGCGGCAGTATTGACACATTATGATAAAAAAGGAACAGAGCTGGATATCCGGGAGATTTCGACACCGATTCCAGAAGAGGATGAAGTTCTGGTGAAGATTATGACAGCGGGGGTCAACCCCCTGGATAACATGATCATCCGCGGGAAGGTAAAGCTCATTGTTCCCTATGAGATGCCACTCGTGATGGGCAATGAATTTGCCGGCGTTGTGGAAAAAACCGGGAAGAACGTTGCCGGCTTTAAGCCGGGGGACCGCGTGTATGGGAGAATGCCGCTGAAGAAGATCGGAGCCTTCGCTGAGTATGCTGCGGTGAAAGAGACGGCACTGGCTGTTATTCCGGAGTATCTCTCCTTCGAGGAAGCGGCGACGGTTCCCCTGACAGCGCTGACTGCGATGCAGGCGTTTGAGGTTATGGATGTGCATGCCGGAGAATCTGTCTTTGTTTCCGGAGGGACCGGAAGTCTTGGTGCTATGGCGATTCCGGTGGCAAAGAGCCTTGGCCTGCACGTTTACACCAATGGCAGCGGTGATAATGAAGAGCGCGTCAGAAAAGTGGGGGGCGGAAAGATTCATCGACTACAGGAAAGAAAACTATGCGGATGTTCTCTCTGATGTGGATCATGTCCTGGATACGCTGGGCGATCGCGAGCTTCCGAATGAATTCAGGGTGCTGAAAGAAGGCGGAAACCTGGTTTCCCTGCGCGGACTGCCGAACGGACGATTCGCCAGAAGAAACGGCATGCCGTTATTCAAGCGGCTTCTCTTCCAGCTGGCAGGCAGTCAATATGCCCGTATGGCGGCAGCGAAAAAACAGACCTATGACTTCCTGTTCGTGCACGAGGATGGCAGCCAGTTAGACAGGATCGGCAGGCTGTTTGATAAGGAACACCCACTGGAAACATCGATTGATACCGTTTATGATTTAGAGGAGATCAACAAGGCGCTTACCAAGGTGAAGCAGGGGAAGTCCAAAGGTAAGACAATTATCACAGTGGGTGAGCAATAATATGACATATCTCAGACACAAACGAAGCGATCACCGTAAATGAGGAAGGGTGAAGAATCCTGTCCGCATTGCAGGCGTGTGCTGAAGTATAGAAAGGAATCCTGTCGGACGGATATAGAACTTCACGACATTCATAAGAGTGATGCAGTCCGGCAGCAGCTGATGGAAGGCGTCGCTTCGGATGTGACGATCCTCTCCAATGCGTCTGCGCTTCTGTATCAGACACTGCCGAAGCTCAACTGGGCCGGTTTCTATATAGCCAGTGGAGACGAGCTGATGCTCGGGCCGTTCCAGGGAAAAACGGCCTGTATCCGGAATCAGCTGGAACGGGACGTGAGCTACAGGACGTTTCTGGATGAAGCTCCTTCATGGAATCCGGACAGCCGGTATATTACCGGAAAGATCTGCGGTGTGAAGATTGAGGAGATTGAGGACCCGACGATGCGGAGGATCCGCTGCCTTGATAAGGTCATCGACGAACTTGCCAAAGGCAGACCGCTTGAGAAGATCATGAACAGAAGACCGTGAGGGCACTTTGACATTTCAGCCTGTTGAATGTTTGTATGAAAGTGATTATCATGCTTGTCCGTGCGTGTATATAATGAAAGCGATACGATACAGCCAGGGGCGCGGGACGGAAAGCCGAAGCCAGGCGCCGGATCTCCTGCAGAGGAGGTCAGTATCGCTTCAGCGGTGCGGGGACGTGTGGGCACGGTGCCTGGCACCTCGTGCATCTCAGCAAGGAAGCTGAAACTTTCAGTATGCATTTCTCAATCAAAAAACGCAAGATGTCATGAAAGCAGAATCCCGACCATGATGCAGAACTGGGTGATGCCGTTGACGGCCTGCTCATTCCAGTTTGACCTGGCATCGAGGCGGTCTTTTGTCGCGGCGAACCGGACCATCACAAAGATGCCGGCGATCCCCATGATGAAGAAAAAAAGCGAGGGCAGGCGGGTGAAATGGTCCAGGATGGAATGAAATGACCATTCAGCGCGGGAAAGAAAGAGGGCCAGGAGACTTAAGATAAATCCGAACGGCATGACGATGCGCATCTGTCTGCTCAGGATGGGGATGTTCTTTTTCGCAAGCGCGATGACCATCTTCCATGAAACTTTCAGCGCACCGGCCAGGATGATGAAGAAGATACCGATCCGGAAGAGGACGCTCTGAAAGCCCATGGCAAGACGGAAGGCGCTGATACTGAAAAACAGGACGGGGAGGCAGTCCAGGACAGCCATGGAAAGCGTGAAACCTTCCGGCACCCTGGAGCTGTCTTTCTTTATGCGACGAGCCATTTGTGCTCCTTCACCGAGTAAAGAGGGATAAAGGGGATCATGATGGGCGTCTTCGCCTTGTACTTCTGATATTCCGGATCCGATCCGTAATTTTTGTCCTGCCGGATTTCAAGCCGGCGCGCACCGCCGAACATGACATAGATGATGCCGGCATAACCCAGAATGGCCGAAATCCACTGCACGGGATTCTGATAAATGCAGACGCCGGAGATGAACACTCCGGTCCAGAACGTCATCTCGCCAAAATAGTTCGGGCAGCGGACAAGGCGGAAAAGACCTGTGTCGACAAAACGGCGAGGGTTGACCTTTTTGGCTGCATTTTTCTGAAGATCAGCGGTGGTCTCCAGCACAAGCCCCGCAAGAGAGATGCAAAAGCCGACGATGCAGAGTACGTCTGTTCCGCTCCCGTTCATCAGCCGGTACAGAACCGGTGACGTTTCCAGAACATAAAGGCAGGCGGCTGAAATCCAGATGCCAAGCTTGCCTCCAAGAGAGATGTCCTTGCCGGATTTGATTTCCCCTTTCATTCGCCGATTGTAGTTTGTCTTCACTTCCCTGAATGTGAGATATCCGGCGAGGCGGCAGCCATAGGCGATGAAAAGAGCGGACTGCAGGATTGTTCCGATGGTAAGCCCGTCCCGGAACATGACCAGAAGGCCAGCTCCGATCAGGGCGACGGCCGCACCGTATCCGATGGAAATAAAGTAGACGTATTTCTTGAAACCGCAGGAACTGGCGATCAGGGCCAGAAGCAGAAGTATCAGGAATTTCAAAGCCATCACCTCCGATAAAATT
Organism: Chordicoccus furentiruminis; assembly: GCF_019355395.1. Taxonomy (GTDB): domain Bacteria; phylum Bacillota; class Clostridia; order Lachnospirales; family Lachnospiraceae; genus Chordicoccus; species Chordicoccus furentiruminis. The sequence continues at coordinate 917,515 of NZ_CP048829.1, read as the reverse complement.
CAATCATGAATATTTTAGCTACAGATGTCGCTGTTTACAACTTTCTTGTGATATAGTAGGAAAAGATGCGACATGTATTGGAAGATGTCGCTTTTTGGAGCTGACGAATGTATGCGAAGAAAAAATCTGGACGATGTCATGATCCAAAGCCTGATCTGTCAGGCGCTTCTTGCATTACTCAAGACGAAAGAATACAAAGACATTACGGTTTCTGATATCGCGGAAGAGGCGAGCCTGCATCGCGCGACCTTTTACCGGCATTTCCGGTCAAAAGAAGAGGTGGTCCGGTGCTGCCTGGCAGGCCTTCTGGACGGAACAGATGGCAGATCCGGAAGTGATGCAGAAGAGAAGAACCCGCGTGAATGGTTTCGGGGCGGACAGGAGGATTTTTACTCTTATATCATGCCAATCTTCAGATCCTTTTCAAAACATAAGCAGCAGATCCTGATGCTGAGCCGCGCCGGACTGTCCGGAGAACTGCTGGATGTTCTGAAGGATTATTTTCATTTCGATGGAAGTCTGCGTGACTGGCCGCGTCAGGAAGAAACAGAAAAGATGTACCGCGATGCATTCCGGATCGGCGGTATTTATGCGTCCCTTCTTCTTTGGATTTCGCACGATATGCGGGAGACGCCAGAGGAGATGGCCAGGATTGCGACGTCACTGAACAGAATCTGATCAAAACCGATATGATGCCGAATATGGATATTGCAATCTGCTTTCGCTATATTCTGCGTAAAATAATTCGTAAAATATTGAGAACATCATCGCAGAATGGTAAGATAATGATCAGAATAAGATTCGAAAGGATGAGAGATTATGGCAAAAATCAGTCCGGTTTCAGATCTTCGAAATTACAATTCCGTTCTTGAAAATGTATCGTATGGTTCACCTGTATATCTTACCGTCAACGGGAGAGGCAGATATACGATCCGTGATATAGCTGAGGACGACGAGTTCGAGAAGACGAAGGCGATGCTTCGCCTGATGTGTGAACTGAATGAGGGCAGACGCTCCGGTGAGGAAGAAGGATATATGTCTCAGGCAGATGTCAGGGCGTATTTCCATGGTAAGCGCGCATGAAATATCAGGTGGAGTATTCTGCGACCGCGATCCGGGATCTTGATCGGATCTGGAACGAAGTCTTTGAAGCTTCAAAAGACTATGACACAACACAGAAATATCTGGATGATCTGATGGATAAAGTCGAGGCAAAGTCAGATTGTCCGAAATCCGGTACGCCGCTTTATTATGAGGATCTGTTTACCGGGTATTATTTTGTTGTATTTAAGGCGTACATGGCATTTTATCGAGTAGAGGAAGACAGAATGCTGGTTGACAGAGTGCTGTTTGCTGCCAGCGATTATATGCGGTGTCTGCATCTTGGAACGGATCAATAAGGTGTGATCCTGCTATTCATTCTCCGGAGCTTGATACGCGGGCGTGATCAATGAATTTCCGGACAGATAATTCTTGTCCCGGCAGGCCTGCGCATCCATCCGGATTTCTGGAAACTGATGGAACTTTTAGATTCCCTTTACAATTCTCGGAAACCCGTTTCATCTGACAAGAGAAAATCTGAAACGCCTGAAGGAAGGCGGCTGCGACAAGTACCAGCTTTCAATCGACGGGATGGAGAAGATGCATGACTGGTTCAGAAAACCGGGATCCTTCCGGGAAACACTCGAGAAGATTCCGATGATCAATGAGGCGGGTATCACATCGGTCGTGATGACAAATCGCTGAATCAGCTGATCCGGACGAGCGACTTTCATTATTCGTTCGACTTGCCTGTCCGGATCTCCTTCCGCCTGCACGCCTTATCGATCAGCTCTTTTGCTTCCCGGAAGGCATCCGGCAGATAATCGGCCTCCCACTCCCGACCCTTCTTTTCGAGCTTCTTGATTTCCGCCCATTCGGTAACCGGTCTTCCTTCTTCATCCAGCGTTGGTTTCCCAAAAACATTCGGGTGCCGGCGGATCATCTTCTCGGCTGCGGCGCGAGCCACCTCATCAAAGGTGAAGAGACCTTCATCCTCGGCCAGAGATGCATGGAAGACGACCTGCAGAAGAAGGTCACCAAGTTCTTCCTTGAGATTTGCCGGGTCTCCTGTCGCACTGAGAATATCGATGCCGCCGATTACTTCGGCGGCTTCTTCGATGCACGTTGGCTTCAGGCTTTCATGAGTCTGGGCGTGGTCCCAGGGGCAGCCGTCCGCGCTGCGGAGCTTTTTCACGACTTCAATCAGTTCTTCTGTTCCTGATAATTTCATTTTGTCCCTCGTAAAAATAAGGCTGTTTGATTCTGTACGACTTCTACCATCTTACATTGAAACGACAGAAAGTACAGTCCAAAACGTGCAGGAGAAAATCAACAGGAAGCCGGTAAAGGAAGGAACATTGACTTTTTTCAGGCACATGACGATCTTTCGAAAATTATTTGAACCGATTCCGGTGATGAAGTATCTGTTTGATGGACATATACAATGACATCTGTTGTGAAGGGCATCAGGCGGGGTACGACGCTGAGCCTAAGTCACAGGCAGAACGTATGTCCATGCATCACACACAATGGTGGATTGGGAGGAATGCATTTTATGAGGACAGGAAAGAAACATCGTTCTCTTCGTGGTCTCATGGCTGTTTTTCTGATTGTGATCGCGGTTGCTGCGAGCAGATGGACCGTGAACCTGAAAAGTTCCGATACAGGTTCCGTAAGTTCGGATTCTGACTGGAAGCTGATTCTCGTCAACCGGAGCCATACGATCCCGTCCGGCTACGATGTCGGGAAACTGACGACACTTTCGAACGGAAAACAGGAAAGCCGATCGGAGAATCTCTGTCGGTACCGTATTTATTGTTATTTGATCAGCATCATCAGCGTTCCGACAACGATCAGCACAAGGCCGAAAGCTGCCTTTTTCGACAGACGCTCCTTGAAGACAATCGCTGAGAAGGCGATCGACACCAGGATACTCAGCTTGTCGATCGGAACAACCACGCTGGCAGGGCCTTCCTGCAGCGCCTTGTAGTAGCAGAGCCAGGAACTCCCGGTAGCCAGGCCCGAAAGACAGATGAAACCGAGTTCATTTTTCGGGATGGACTTCAGCGCTTTCTGCTTCCCTCTGATGATGACAATGAGCCACGCCATCACCAGCACGACACCGGTGCGGATCGAGGTGCCGAGGTTGGATTCGACTCCCTCAATGCCGATTTTTCCGAGTATGGATGTCAGCGATGCGAACACAGCGGAGAGAGCGGCATAAAGGAACCAGCTCTTCTTTTCCTGTTTCTTGCCGGAGACGACCTTTTTCTCGATCATGAGAAATGTACCGGCGCCGATCAGGACGATGGCCGCTCCCTTGATCCATGAAACCGGTTCACCCAGAAAGATCAGCGCCAGCAGGATGGTCAGGATGATGCTGGATTTGTCGACGGGCACAACCTTGTTCACGTCTCCGAGCTGCAGAGCGCGGAAATCACATAACCATGATGCGCCTGTGGCAAGGCCGGAGAGAACCAGAAAGACCCATGTCTTTGTGTTGAGATTTGAAATGCCCGGTGCAGATCCGACGATCCCGACCATAAGCCAGGAAAAAATCAGCACGATGATCGTGCGGATCGCCGTCGTGACATCCGAATCCGTTTCCTTAATCCCGCATTTGGCCAGAATCGACGTCAGTCCGGCGAACAGCGCGGAACCGAATGCAAACAGAACCCACATCACAAATTTCCCCCTCTTTTGTATCCTGATATTTTCATCATATTTCCAGAGATCGAAGAATGCAATACGAACAATTCAGATCGCAAAAAGTGCTGCCATTATGGTGAAATTCCACAGAGCATCACATCGCGATGAACAAACAGGGCGGTGATCAATTGGATTGAGAGATGAATCTCAAAACTGTCGGCGCTCAATATCTTGCAATTCGGTTCGTAAAGATGTATAATTCACCGAAATTAATACTAAATTAATAGGAAATATATGAATAGAACCTGACAGAGAGAAACTAATTTTATCAAGCCCATAGATAGCATGCAGAAAATGGCTGTAAAAGGATGTGATCTTATGTCTCTGAAAGAAATTGCAAATGAAGCCGGCGTTTCCATTGCTACTGTATCTCGGGTCCTGAATGATCCTGGTCATAAGTATTCCTCAGATGAATTAAGGGAACAGATCACCAGGAGATGAAGTCCCGATTTTTTATTTTCCTGCAAGCATGCTCCTCAGATAAAGTCCCGTCTGGGACAGATCTGCATCCGTCCATCCCCCGTCCGTGCCCGTGCAGGAAGGCAGCAGGATGGAAGAACTTTCGTCCTTATTGGAGAGGTTCCAGTCCGCATAAGACAGGTTGTATTGATTGATCAGATCTTTCCAGGCATCCGCCGACTCGGTGTCGACCTTTCCGTCCCCGGAGGCTTCGCAGGTGCTGAATTCGGAGATGAAGACAGGAAGACCGGCGCTCACGGCATTTTCAAGTTTCTGGCGCTGATCGTCCTTGTGCGTCGCGGCGTAGAAATGCATTGTATAGGCGACGTTCGTGACATCAGTGAGAGGATCGGCGGCCGCTTCGTCCACGTTCTGCGACCAGTTCGGCGTCCCGACAAGAATCAGCGCGTCAGGGGCATTTCTCCGGATGATGGGGATGATGTCTTCTGCATATGACTTCACCTCCTGCCAGGTGGTCCCGCCGTTCGGTTCATTGCAGATCTCGTAGAGAACGTTTTCATTGTCCTTATATTTCTGCGATATGCGGCCGAAGAAATCCTCAGCCTGCGACTGGTATTTTACCGGCGTGAGATCGTGGAGCACATGCCAGTCGATGATGCAGTAGATGCCGAGATCAGTCGCCGCCTGAACGCCCCTGTCGATGACCGACTCCAGTTCGTCTTTATTCCCGTCGGTGCAGTAGCCGCCGTTTTCATCGGTATACATGGCAAGACGCACCAGATTGATGCCCCAGTTGTCCCGCATGAAGTGGAATGCATTTTCATTCACATACTGCGGGAACCAGGCGATGCCGTGTGTGCTGACGCCTTTCAGCTGGAAGGGCTCTCCGTTCTGGTCGACAATCTTTCCGCCCCTGATGGAGAGTGCGCCGTGGGCGGTCAGGGCGGCGGGAGAGGAGTCTTCAGAAGATGCATCTGCCCTTGTATGGACCGGTATCGCTAGAAATGAAATCAGGATGACGGTCAGAAATGAGAGAAATGTGAAACGGACAGTAGCGTTTCGCTTTTTTGTCAGGAAAGTGTTTGTATTTGGTTTCATGAAAGAGCCTCGCTTTGTGACTATATGATGACACGATCGCTGTTACTGACATTATTGCACTTTTCCGCTTTTTAAAGAATACAAAAGAGAGTTGTCAGTATTGCTGAATTTGTTTGTCAGAGGTATCATTGAGTCAGTTTGTAATGTGTCATTTTTAAAAAAGACATTTTACAAACTGACTATTGTGCTCGGATGGAGGATTGGCAGATGCATTTTATCGGAAGAGAACGAGAGCTTGCGGATCTGAACAGGTATTATTCGATGAACGGCTTTCAGTTTCCGGTTATTTACGGGAGACGCAGAATCGGCAAGACAACTTTGATCCGGCAGTTCATCCGGGATAAAAGGGCTGCTTATTATATGGCTACGGAGCAGAATCCTGAGGAGCAGCTGAAGGCATGCTCAAAAATAGTCCTTGATGTTACGAAGTATACGGGAATGCCCAAGGGAGCTGTTTTTCCTTCGTGGGAAACACTTTTTGATTATATTGGCTCTGCCTCAGAGGAAAGGTTCATTTTTGTTATTGACGAATATCCGTATCTGGCAAAAAAAATGCCGGAGATCTCTTCTGTCATTCAAAAAGTTATAGATGGCAAATGGAAGGATTCTCAGTTGTTTTTGATTTTATGCGGTTCTTCCATGAGTTTTATGGAGAAGCAGGTTCTGGGGTACCAGAGTCCGCTTTATGGCAGAAGGACATGCCAGTTTAAATTGAAGGAACTCTCCTATTACGAGAGCATACAGTTTTTCCCGTCATGGTCAGATGAGGAAAAACTTCTGGCATATGGTGTCTGCGGCGGGGTACCACAATACTTGTACTTCTTTTCAAAATTCACCAGTCTCCGCGATGCCGTCATTTCGGAGTTTATGACTCCCGGGGGACATCTTCGGGAAGAGCCGCAGAACCTTCTGAAGCAGGAACTCAGGGATCCATCAGCCTATTATGATATCATTGCTGCTATTGCAGGCGGCGCCGGAAGACAGAATGAGATTGCGGATAAAGTCGGGAAAGAGAGAAATATGCTGGCAAACTATCTTTCTAATCTGAGCTCTCTCGATGTGATCGAAAAATGTCATCCGGTCGGAGAACGTTCAACGCGCAAAGTGACATACAGACTCAAGGACAATTTGTACCGCTTCTGGTTCCTTTTCATTCCGAAAACACTGTCGCTGATTGAGATGGGAATGGGCGAGCGGGCATATGATTCCATTATCGAGCCGCATCTGTCTGATTTTTTCGGGCAGGTGTTTGAAACCGTGAGCTTGCAGTATATTGAGCGTATGATGGTGAATGGCACCATTAAAGAACTCTATACAGAATTTGGAAAATGGTGGGGCACAGATCCGGAAAGAAAAGAACAGACGGATATCGATGTTGTGTTTATGAATGACAACGAGATTCTGGCCGGAGAATGTAAGTGGAAGACGGATCCGATTACGTACGATGTATATGAAACCCTGAAATACAGATGCACGATCATACAGGGAAAAAGAAAGCCGCATTATGCGCTTTTTTCGAAAGCCGGCTTTACTGATACTGTGAAGAAAAAGGCTTCTGACTGTCTGCTCGTGGATATGGCTGCCATCTGCTCGTGGAAATAAGGTGCCAGGCACCATGAACGAACTTCTCGGCATGCGGGAACTGGACAACCTGATCCGTGAGGAGGCGGATCCTTACAAACAGATTTTTGAAGAAAAAGGAATCGGAGGTCTGATCCGTTCGTTCTGAGATCATCTCCCTCAGCAGTTCCCGACGAAGACATGGGGAAGATACGCACGCGCTACATCCGCAAGGTGGTAAACCTTCTGCACATCCGTAGCAGGCGTCTTGAGCTTCCATCTCGGAAAATACCGGGTGATATGAAGCGCGATCGGCTCCTTCGACGGAAGAGAAGCAAGCCACCTGGCGATCTTTCCGATTTCCTCATCCGTATCATTTTTCCCCGGGATGATGAGTGTTGTCACCTCCACGTGGCTCTGATGTGGATCATGTCCTGGATACGCTGGGCGATCGCGAGCTTCCGAATGAATTCAGGGTGCTGAAAGAAGGCGGAAACCTGGTTTCCCTGCGCGGACTGCCGAACGGACGATTCGCCAGAAGAAACGGCATGCCGCTATTCAAGCGGCTTCTCTTCCAGCTGGCAGGCAGTCAATATGACCGTATGGCGGCAGCGAAAAAACAGACCTATGACTTCCTGTTCGTGCACGAGGATGGCAGCCAGTTAGACAGGATCGGCAGGCTGTTTGATAAGGAACATCCACTGGAAACATCGATTGATACCGTTTATGATTTAGAGGAGATCAACAAGGCGCTTACCAAGGTGAAGCAGGGGAAGTCCAAAGGTAAGACAATTATCACAGTGGGTGAGCAATAATATGACATATCTCAGACACAAACGAAGTGATCACCGTGACGGAAAGCCGCTGCACGAAAGTCTGGATAGTATGGAGTGACTGGAGAGGCATCCGCAGGAGGCATGATGAAATGCCAAACCGATCCGCTCCGGGAGAGGCGAAGAGAGGAAATGAGGTGAATATGTCTCACTTTTATTTTGTCCGGCACGGGCAGACCGTCTGGAACGTGGAAAATAAAATATGCGGAGCGACAGACAGCCCGCTGACTGACAAGGGACATGAACAGGCAAGAGTGACCGGACGGATTCTCAGGGATAAGATCGATCACGGGGAAATCCATATCGATGAGATCCTCACCTCTCCATTGTCCCGTGCTTATGATACCGCTGTGGAGATTTCCAGGATCATCCAAGTGCCGGTACAAGCCGAGCCGCGCCTCACGGAGCAGAACTTCGGTAAATGGGAGGGAACGGCGAGGAATGGCGCGGAATTTGCCAAAGCCAAGGAGAACTTCGTTGATTCTTATGGCGGCGGAGAATCCATGATGAGGCTGGCGCAGCGGATTTACAACCTGATCGATGATATACGGAAAGAACCGGAGAAGACTTATCTGCTGGTCGCGCACAATGGCATCAGCCGCATGATCGAGTCGTATTTCCGGGACATGAGCAATGAAGAGTTCGCGGCCTTTGGCATTAAGAATGCGGAAGTCGTGGAGTATCAGTTTGATGGGATTGTTCCGGACTGCCGAGCGGATTATGATCTGCTCTGCCGACGGCTTCAGAGTCTGATGGAAGGCGTCGCTTCGGATGTGACGATCCTCTCCAATGCGTCTGCGCTTCTGTATCAGACACTGCCGAAGCTCAACTGGGCCGGTTTCTATATGGCCAGTGGAGACGAGCTGATGCTCGGGCCGTTCCAGGGAAAAACGGCCTGTGTCCGGATTCCGCGCGGAAGGGGCGTGTGCGGAGCGGCGGCGGAGAAAGACCGGACAGTCGTTGTGGAGAATATTCATGAATTCGCGGGACATATTGCCTGTGATCGTGATTCACGGTCCGAGATTGTTATTCCAGTCCATTTGGACGGCCGATTGTATGGCGTACTGGATGTTGACAGTCCGGTGCTGAACCGGTTCCGCAGCGCAGACCGTGAAGGGCTTGAACGGTTTGTCAGCGTACTGGAAGAAGGGCTGATCAGCGAGTGATCTGCAGCGTATCAAAGACGCACAGAACAGGAGAGGAGAATCGGGATGATACAGATCAGAAGAGCATCAGAGAAGGATATTCCGCGGCTGCATGTACTGCTGGAGCAGGTGCTGCAGATTCATGCGGGGATCCGGCCGGATATTTTTATTCCCGGGACGACAAAGTACACGGACGATGAGCTCCGGGAGATGGTCCGGGATGATGAAAATCCGATCTATGTCGCGGCGGATGAAAGGGATGTGTGCGTGGGGTACGCGTTCTGCCAGCTGCGGGAGCAGCCATTTTCCAACAACATGGTGCCGTTCCGGTCGCTGTTCATCGATGACCTGTGTGTCGATGAGAAAACAAGGGGGCAGCATGTCGGGGAGAGCCTTTTCGCCTTTGTGAAGGAAGAGGCGAAGCGTCTGGGCTGCTATGAGGTGCAGCTCAATGTGTGGGAAGGCAATACGGCCGCGGAAAAGTTCTATGAGAAGATGGGAATGAAGACCAAGGAACGGCGGATGGAGTATATCCTGAAGTGAATGATGCGCGGCCGTGACGGGGAGGTGACGGCCGCGCAGTTCGGGTCACGGCCGCAGCCCCGGGATTTGTTCCGCTCCGTTTCCGTATTTTCTGATGTATTCCGCCTCTGTCAGGCCCTCCGCTTCCGCTCCTGCCCTGCGTTTTTCGATGACATCGCAGATCTGGCGGTAGGTCGCCTCGTCGAGGCGGTATTTCTTTTCATAAAGCACACAGGCGAGCAGCATAAAGAGGAACGGTACGACGGACATCACCAGCAGCAGACCGGTTTTCTGTCCGCTTCCGACCTCGCGGATCACCGCGTCGATGGAGGCGGTCTTCGCGGCGACGCCGATTTTACCCTGATTGGCCTGCTGCTCGCAGGCGGAAATCCGGTTCGTGTAATGCAGCACGCCGCATGAGACGTAGGTGAGTGTTGTGATGCCGGCGATGACAGCCGACGCCACCTTGGTGATGAAAGGTCTCAGTGACGTGATGATACCCTCACCGCGGAAGCCGCGTGTCAGCTCATTGTATTCGACCGTGTTGAAGATCGAGATCATCATCACGAGATAGAAGCAGTAGGAGCCGAAATTCGAGAGCATGTATCCGACGGTGATGCCGGCAAATTTGGCGGTCGACGCCGCGGGCAGGAAAAGACCGGATACGAGCAGCAGGACGTATCCGACGGAGGAGACGATCATCATGACGGCCATCAGCGGCTTGCGGTCGATTTTGCGGGAGATGGCGGGATAGCCGATCATCAGAACGGCGGTCGCGGCCATGCCGACGATGGTGAAGACAGAATAAAGTCCGCCGTTGTAGCCGAATTCAAAATAGATATAGGTCGAGCCGACGCCGCCCATTATGATCTGGCTGCCGATTTGCTGGAGCAGGAAGATGAGGGCCGCGATTACGAGCTGGCGGTTGCCGAAGATCGTCGTGAGGATCGTGCGGAAGCTCACCTTCGGGCGCTCCTCCGCCTGATAGGACAGATCCTCCTTTACGCCGAAGATGGTCACGCACAGGCAGAGCGGCGCAAACACGCAGACGGCGATGGCCAGGATGCCGTAGGCTGTCTGGGCATTGCCGCCGATGGTGCCGCTGCCGGCGGTCAGAGCGGGTATGGCAACGGTTGCCAGCGTCGCGCCGATGCCGGCGAAGAAGGTCGCGCGCGCCGTGAACTGATTCCGGGAGTCGGCGTCGCGGCCGAGTGAGGGCGCCATGCCCCAGTAGGAGATGTCGTGCATCGTGTAGGTGATGCTATAGAGAAAATAGCAGATGCCGAAGGCGGCGATGAACGGCCATCCGGTAAGCTCTGTGTTGAAGATGTACATGACGACCAGCGAGGTCGAGAGAATCCCGGCGAGCAGCCAGGGCTTGAACTTGCCCCAGCGGGTGCGCGTACTCTCGATGATATTTCCCATGATCGGATCGTTGAATGCGTCGAAGATCCGGGCGCCGATCATGATGCCGGTGATCGCGGCGAGCTGGGAGGCGGAGAGCTCGCGCGTAAAGAGTGCGAACGTCAGAATGTAGTTCGTGAAGAGCTGGTAGATCATATCCCGCCCGACCGTTCCGACGGGATAGGCCCGGAGGTTGCGCTTCATTGCCTTTTGATGCTCTTCCTCCGTCATCGGAGCCGGAACCGGATACGTCTTTCTGTTCATCGCAATACCCCTCTGCTGTTTTATTTAAGAGCGGCTATTTTCGTCCGCCGATGCAGTCTGATTCTTTCCTCTTCTTTTCGCGAGGTGCATGGCTGCGCCGAACCATACGGTGTTACGCTTCGTCTTATGTTTTTTCCGCTCTTTACGATAGCATAACCCCGATTGTCTGAAAACGGAAGGCGCTTTTGCAGCTTGGCGGGAGGGCGCTTGTTGACGTCTGCTTCAGAGAATGAGCATGTGAACAATGTGTCTTTTGACTCTGCCGGACAGAGGCAGATATAGAGCTGGAAATGATAGAACTGATAACAGATTCTGGCACACGAAGACTCCGTCCGGGAAAATAAGAATCTTACTGTGACGTCAGAAACGGGAACCACGATTCACTATACGACAGACGGATTCGTGCCGACATTTGCAGACAGGTTTCTTCTTTGCGGCAAAGATGCTAAAATATTTTGAGGAAGAAGGGGAGAGCTTTGCCCGTAAGATGCCAGAAGCCGCTGTCGACGGAGGTATCGCATCGGTTTTTTCCATGAACAGGTACGCTGCTTGGATTGCAGAGCTTTGCGCTTATCATATGGATAATGGGCGGGCTTCTTGGCGGACTCATGATTGGAATGATTGTTCTTGCTGCATCGTTTTCTCTGTTCGCGCACATTGAGGCGGTCAAAGATTCGGATATGCCGATGCTTGCGGTCGTAAATGATATTCACCCTGCACTGGCGTTCGTTTATGCACTTACGATTTTTGCCTTGATTTTCAATACGGCTTTTTCCCTTTATTATTGCCATAGCAAGAAGGTTTTCCGGAGGAAACAGAAAGAGAATGAGAGTGATGATGATCTCCGTAACGGCTGCAGGATATCTTTGCAGTTTCGGAGGATTCAAAAAGCTGATCAGTTTCATGTATCCGGTTCTTGGCTACATGGGAATGGTGCTGCGATTGATAAAAGAAACTGATCCGTGACCTGATACAGCTGACTGAACGATGAAAAGGAGAGATTTTGAGATGGATGAATTTCGCAGGATGAGAAGATTCAAACAGGAAATAACCGAGTCGGAATGCATTGACATATTGAAAAAGGCGCCGAGAGGCATCCTCGCGTTTCATGGCGAAAACGGATATCCTTACGCAATTCCTCTGAACCAGCTCTACAACGAGGAGGACGGCCGGCTGTATTTCCATGGCGCGAAGCAGGGACTGAAAATCGATCTGATGAAGAGCAGCAATCAGGTCTGCTTCACGGCGATGGATGAAGGGTACAGAAGAGAAGGAGACTGGGCGCTGACGATTCGGAGCGTCGTTTGTCTGGGCCGCATTGAGGCAGTTGAGGATCGCGGCAGGGCGCTGGATATCTGCCGGAAGCTCGCCCTGAAGTTTTATCCGACTGCGGAAGAGGCGGAGGAAGAGGTCGTGAAGTCCGGAGAGAAGGCAAATGTTCTTGTGATGACCATCGACCGGATGACGGGAAAGCGGGTTCATGAAAAATGACGGCGGAGAAAGAATGAGCCATGGAAAATGAAAAGGTTTTTGCTATGAAGTTTGCGAAGATCTACGATCTGCTCGTGAAGAAAGCGGAGAGAAAGGGCAGATGGACTGAGAAGATCATGAGTAGAAGACCGTGAGGGCACTTTGATATCTCCGGTCCGATGTTTGTATGAAAGTGATTTTCATGCTTGTCTGTACACGTGTATAATAAAAACGATACGACACAGCCAAGGGCGCGGAACAGAAGCGATGCCCGGCGCCGGATCTCATGCAAAGGAGGGACAGGATGATGAAAAAAGTGATTTGCTTTGCGCTGGCAGCAGGCCTTGCCGTGACGATGAACGTATCCGCCTGGGCGGATGATTCTGCGGCGGAGAGTGCGGAAGCGACCGAGAGCACGGAATCCGGCATCAGTGACGAACTGAACCCGTCGACCGCCGATTATGAGGAATCGTATGTGATGATTCCGTCGGAAAAATATGAGATTCCGGCGATCATCGGTATGCCGAAGGGAGATGTGAGGGGTGCGGTTGTGATGCTTCACGGCACGGGGTCCACGAAGAATGAGGCCGGAGACGGATATAAGACAGCCGCTCCGATCCTCGCGGAACAGTTCGGCGTCGCGACAGTCCGCATCGATTTCCCCGGTTATGGCGATTCCAAGGCTGACGACAAGCTGTATGACTTCACGTCTGCTGTGAGTGACGCGATGACTGCGAGGCAGTATCTTGCGGATCAGTACGGCATCCGCGATTTTGCTGTCATGGGATGGTCTCAGGGCGGTACAGATGCCCTGCTGGCGGCAGGTGAGCATCCGGACGACTGGGAGAGCGTAGTGACATGGGCCGGCGCGCCGGATCTGTCTGACATGCTCAGCGATGAGAACTATGCGGAAGCAAAGCAGAACGGGTATTTCACCATGGAATATGATTTCCGCGATCCGTCGGAAGTATCGCTTCAGTGGTGCGAGGACGTGAAGAACACGGATGTTCTGAAGGTGTTTTCTGCTTTTGAAGGACCTGTCTGCGCGATTTACGGGACAGAGGACAAGGATGTTGATCCGGTCTGGTCCAAGCGAATCTGCGAGACGAATCAGAACAAGGCGTCGGTTCTTTATCCGATCGAGGGCATGGATCATACCTTTAACGTGTTTTCGGAAGACGACCGGCACAGTCTGAAAGATGCCATCCAAGAGACAGGAACGTTCCTTGCGGCCACGCTGGGCGAGTCCGGAACTGATTCGTCCGCGTCAGGTGCCGCTGAACCGCTGGCATAAATGGAGAGGAACAGGCAGCCGTACTCTTTGCGGCTGCCTGTTTTGTTCAGCCCGGTTTTATGATGTTCGAACCATCGGAGTGGAGGCGGCTGATGCGTTCGATCGGATGCTCCGGCGGGATACCTATGATCAAGCAGGCCGTCAACCGGGCGTTTTACTGGCCTGATGCAGGCTAACGGAGGAAACACAGAGTGGCATTAGTGAAAAATCCCATCCCCATTCTGGAATATGATGATTATCCTTTCTCTGTTCTGATGCCGGATCATGAGCGTCTCGACATGAACCTTCCTGAAAGAGCGGTGTTTGCCTTTCTGGAAGATACGGTAGACCGGTACGCGGAAAAGCATCATGCGAAAACAGTCAGCCATTTTGTCTCAGCGACAAAGCCGTATCCGGTGTATGTGCTTGATCTGAACGGCGTGCAGGTGTGTCTGATGCAGGCGCCAGTCGGAGCGCCGGCCGCTGTGCAGATCCTTGACTGGATGATCGGATATGGTGTAAAGAAGATCGTCAGTACCGGCTCCTGCGGCGTTCTTGAAGATATAGACGAAGGAAAATTCCTGATTCCCGTGAAGGCCCTCCGGGATGAAGGGACCTCCTATCATTATCTGCCGCCATCTCGTTTTGTGCATGTTTCGGATCGTGTCAGCAAAGCCATTGAGAAGATCCTCACGGCGTATGAATTTTCTTTCACTGAAGTCATGACATGGTCAACGGACGGATTTTTCCGTGAGACGCGTGAAAAGGTGCTGTACCGGAAGAAGGAAGGCTGTTCTGTCGTGGAGATGGAGTGCTCTGCGCTGGCTGCCTGCGCTCAGATGAGAGGCGCAGAGTGGGGCGAACTGCTGTATGCCGGGGATACACTCGCCAACGTAAACCAGTATGATGAACGCGGCTCCGGAGATGGTTCCAGAGAAATCGCTTTGCAGCTGTGCATGGAGGCGGTGAAACTCCTGTAAGCCTCTTCGTTTGGAAAAGATTCTGTGCCCCTAATTTCAACGATTTTGTAAAGAGCAAGGGAGAATGATGCAGCGTATGGTATGAGGTGAGGAAACCAACATGCATGATGCAGATACTGTCGCAGGGGAAATCCCCGGGCGCGGCAGGATGGGAGGGGGAAATGCAAAATCATTCGGGATCAAGAATATTGGTGCTGGGATCGCACGGCAACCTTGGAAGTCAGATTGTTCGTGAATTAAAGATAAATGGTGCCGGTGAATTGTATCCCTGGACAAGAGCAGACTGTGATCTGACGGATTTGAATCGTCTGGAGACGAAAATAGCAGATCTGCCCCCGACGGTGATCATCAATACTGCGGCATACAATGACGTGGATGCCTGTGAACACCGCATAAGTGAGCAAAAAAAGGCCATTATGCTCAATGTAAGGCTGGTGGACTGTCTGGCTCGGCTGTGCCAGGAATCCAAAATAAAGCTCATACATTTTTTAACAAACTATGTGTTTTCGGGAACAAAAAAGTATTACACGGAATATGATCAACCATCTCCGATTAATTTTTATGGCTTGACGAAACAGCTCGGAGAAGAATCGATTATTGAACGAATGAAAGATGGATTAAACGGCTGTGTCATTAGGGTATCCAACTTGTTTGGCCCCTGTGGGATGAGCAGAAATTCAAAACCGAGCTTTTTTGAAGCGATCAGCAAGGCAGCAAAGAAGAATGGTGCTTTGAACGTTGTGGCAGATGAAAGAGGCTGTTTTGCGTACACAAAAGATGTGGCACGCGCCTTAGCTGCGTCTTTTGAGGATGAAATGTTTAGCGGAATTTATCATTTTGTTAATGCAGATCCGATGAGCTGGTATGAGGCTGCAGCTTTATACTTTCATTTGATGGATGTTCCGGTTTCACTTCGGCCGGTTGACGGATCTTCATATGGGAGAGAAGCGCCCAGGCCAGGCTCCGCCGTTCTTGTTTCGACCAGAAGTGAGACATTGAGGAGCGTTCAATTCGCTTTGCAAGAATATTTGGAAGAGATGAACCGAACGCCGATGACACGGTCCAATGATAGTTAAGAACAGAAGAACATTGAAATGGAAGACTCAGTCAGGATGGAGAGCAGGATAGAAAGCGGAAACCGAAGCGAGTATGAACTGCTGCTGACGCCGGTTCAGTGCAGCAGGAAAGTGTCTTGTATCCACATGGTGGAGGATGACGAAGGAAGCGGAGAACCGGATGAAATCCCGCGCAAAGGCCATAGCGGAATCGAAGTACGCGGGACAGCTTCAGGACTATTTTGCGGATCTGCGGCTTATTGCAGCGGAAGCGTGACCGTTTCTTTTCCTATCGGTGTCCGCAAAGGACGGATCCGGAAAGGGCGGCGGATGCTTCATCCGGTTTATCAGGGGCTGCCCATCGCGGCGTTGCATGAGGGAGGCGGCGTAAATGTCAGAGGATTGGAAGCGTCGGATCGGAATCGGCCTGCTGGCGGTGCTGGCGCTGATGCTGCTTGTGAGGCTCGTCCCGGAGCTGATCAGCGATATCCGGAGCGGCGTGCGGGACAGAAGAAACAGAGCCTATTACGCGGATCTGACGGAGCGGACGGACGAGGTGATGAAGAAGGATTACCCGGAGCAGCTGGCGAAGGACCTGAAGCATCTTCACGGGTCCGATAAGCTGGATCTTTCGTCCATCCGGGTGGAGTACCCTGAGGCGGATAAGATTCCGTCGGAGGAGAAGCTGAAGACGGAAAGCGGCGGGAACTGTGATCTGTACTGGCCGCCGGAGTGTGAGGTGACGATTGAGGCGGATGATGCGCTCGACCGGATGTCCCGGCGGGATATCTATGATCTGATGGCGGCCGTGCAGGCGCAGCTGGCGGAGACGGAGGAGTCGGTATTTAAGGCAAGGCTGTCGGATGACATGGAACGGGTGAAAGAGGACAGCGTCGTTGGAGATATGTGGTATGTGGGGTTTCAGGAAGAAGCGGTGAAGGGACCGGAGCATTTCTGTCTGAAGACGAAGAAGTATGAGTACCGGGACGCGTGGCAGGCGTACTCCTACTACCGGAACGGGACAAGGTTTTACGCCGGCCCGCCGGATGGCGAGGAGGACGAGCCGAAGGTGACACCCGGTCCGGTGTATTATTCGGACGAGCAGCCTTCGAGCAGCTCCGGCAGAGGCCGCGCTCCGGCCGCCGGTTTCGATTCTCCGCGCAGCCTCCCCGATTATGATGACAACGATCCGTATGATGTCTACGATTACGATGATCCGGAAGACTTCTACTATGACAATGAGGACCTGTTCGACGACTACGAGGAGGCGGAGGACTACTACTACGACGCCTGGGGCGAGTGACGGGAGAGAACGCCGGCCCTTGCGGGATCTCGCCGGAATGCGGGAATTGTGATACAATCGGAGAAGAGTAAGAAGACCGGAGGATGCTTGCGATGTATGAGACAGAAGTCAGGGTGGTGACGATGCCGGTCAGCGAGTGGATGAGCCGCTACTGTGACCCGGATCGGTTTATCCCCGCATGCAGAGAGTGCCCGGAGTACGGAAACAGATGGTCCTGTCCGCCGGGCGCGCCGAAGGCGGAGACGCTGGTCGGAGACCGGAAGACCGTGGAAATCATCGGGGTGAAGGTAATCTATGACGGAGAGACGCGCCGGAAGGCTGCTCTTTCGCCGGAGCTTGCGGACAGACTCTGCCAGCTGAACTACGGAAGAGCGAAGCGAAAGCTTCTGGAAGCGCTGCTTGCGCTGGAAACGCTCTTCCCGGATTCTGTCGCGATCATGGCAGGACGATGCGAGGTCTGCGACCGCTGCACGAGACCGGAGGGAAAACCCTGCCGCTTTCCGGAGAAGCTGAGGTACTCCTACAGCGGCCTCGGCTTCAATCTGGTGGGCGTGGCCTCGGAGGTGCTCAATATGCCGCTGCTCTGGCAGAAGGGGGGCCTCCCGGAGTACCATGTCGCGATCGCGTCTCTGGTGCACAGCTGACGGGTGCGGGGCGTATCCGACAGAATTTGCGGAAATCATGAGATTCGGCTTGACACAATGGTTCCGTCGGATGTATCGTTTTTATAAGTTAATATAACTGAAAAGCGACGTAGCGATTTCAGTTTTATTGTACAGTTTTTGAATGCGATGCAGCGTTTTGAACGAGCGGATCAGCCTGTTTAAGACGCTTTTTTTACGCGATGAGAAGCGGCGCATACGCATCTGGTTTAAGAGACGCCGGACGGGCCGGATGATAACCGGGCCGGCGGGGGTAACTCCGGGCGTGCTCCGACGGCCGGGCAGATCCGGCTGGGCTTCAGAAAAACCGACAAAGGGGGACAGACATGGAACGATTCGCAGTAAGAACCAACATTGTGCTGGGAGACGGTCTGGACGAGTTTACCGGGAATATGAACAAGGTATTCGTCGTCACGGATCACTTCATGGCGGTCAGCGGCAAGGTGAAGTACGTCACCGACAGACTGGACCGCGCGGGAAAGGAGTATGAGGTATACTCCGAGGTGGCGGCGGAGCCGGATCTCGGCGTGGTGACCGGGGGCGTGGAGAAGCTTGTTGCCTTCGTGCCGGATACGGTGATCTGCCTCGGCGGCGGCGCGTCCATCGACGCGGCGAAGGCGATTGTCTTCATCGCACGCCGGATCGACGAGAAGTTTAAGAAGATCTGCTTCATCGCGATTCCCACCACGAGCGGAACCGGCTCCGAGGTGAGCAATTTCGCCGTGATCATGGACAAGTCCACAGAGACGAAGTATCCGCTGATCGATGCCAGCCTTCTTCCGGACATCGCGATTCTGGATGCTCAGCTTGTTGTCAGTGCGCCGCCTTCCGTGACGGCTGATACAGGCGTCGATGTGTTCACGCATGCGGTCGAGGCGTTCGTTTCAAAGGAGCACAACGACTTCTCCGACGCGATGGCGGAGAAAGCGCTGACGCTGGTCGGTGAGAACCTTCTGACCGTGTACAGGGATCCGCAGAATCTGGAGGCAAGGCAGAAGATGCATCACGCTTCCTGCATGGCCGGCATCGCGTTCGCCAACTCCGGACTCGGTCTGAATCACGGCATGGCGCATGCGCTCGGTGCTCACTTCCATATCCCGCACGGCCGTGCCAACGGCATCCTGCTCCCTTATGTGATGAGCTTCAACGCGGGCTGCATGGATCAGCTCACGCCGGCGGCGAAGCGGTACGCCCTGATTTCCCGGTGCCTCCATGTGGAGGATACGAACGTCCGCCAGAGCGCGCTGACGCTGATCCGGATGGGAAAGAGATATATCGAGCGGATGAATATGCCGTCCACGATCGCCGCGGCAGGCGTGAGCGAGGAGGATTTCGAGAAGCAGCTGGACGATATGGCGGCCGCCGCACTTGCGGACCGCTGCACCGCGTCCAACCCGAGGGAAGTGTCGCTTGAGCAGATCAAGGATATTTACCGCAGGGCATACAGAGGAAAGCTTCTCTGAGCACTTCTTCAGCGGGAGCGCTGCGCGTCCGCGGGCGAAGAACCGGATGGAACGGGAACGGTGAGGCAAAAAAAAATATGTGCTCAGTACCGGTTGACATCCCGTCCGGCCTTCGGTAGAATTATATAAATCTGACAGTTTCATATTCCATTTTTTGGCGAAAACACAAGAGTGCGCTGTAGCACAATGTGTTTTGTAATTCGGATGGGCGACGTAGCTCCATGAATTTTGCTGACTGCAAAATCTCATGGGGCTGTTTTACTCTTTTCGAGGAAGAAAGGAGATCCGTGAAGAATATGGACTGCGAAGAAACCGGAAACATATGCTGTGCGCTCGTGCTCATGCAATCCGGGCCGGACTTCCGGCGAACGTTTGAGCGTGGGCGCCGGTGCCTGAGGAGCCAGAGGGAGGAGCATGTCGGAATTCAGTGACGGCAAGGAACGAATCATTCAGGAATTTGTTCCGGGCAAGCAGGTGACCCTTGCCCATGTGATCGCGAACCCGGACAGGAATCTTTACGGCAAGCTGGGGCTCGTGGACGCGGAAGGCGCGATCGGCATCATGACGATCACACCGAGCGAAGGCGCGATGATCGCCGCGGATGTGGCCTCCAAGGCAGCTGACGTGAATGTCGGCTTTGTGGACCGCTTCAACGGTTCGCTGGTGATCACGGGCGATGTGGCCGCGGTGGAAGTGGCCCTGAAGAATGTAATGAGTGTTCTTTGCGACATGATGGGTTTCGCTCCTGCCCGTCTCACGAAGACCTGAGACGGGAGCCCTGATGGAAGAGCGAAAAAAGAAACGGATTATTCTGATCGGCCGTTCAACAGCGGGAAAAACAACGCTGTGCCAGCGGCTGAATCATGAGGAACTGAATTACTGCAAGACCCAGACGGTTCAGATCATCAACCGGAATATGATCGATACGCCGGGAGAATATCTGGAACGGAGGGGATTCCGGGGTGCGCTGATGGTTTCCTCCACGGAAGCGGACCTGATTATCTTTGTGCAGGACGCGACTGAGAACGGAACGATGTTTCCGCCCCAGTTCGGAACCATGTTCGCGAAGCCCTGCGTGGGGGTGGTCTCGAAGATCGACATCGCCACGCCGCAGCAGATCGCGGATGCGGAGGCGTTTCTCCGGGCGGCCGGCGCGGGACGGATCTTCCGGATCAGCAGTGTGACCGGGGAGGGCGTGAAAGCGCTGGCGGAGGAGCTGGAAGCCTGATTGAGGCGGTCTGTCCGGGATGCGGAGCAATGGCGGTGATATGGAAAAGACGGAAAAGAAGCTGAAGATCCTGATTGCAGACGACGAGCCGCTGACGAAGATGGACCTGAAGGAGATGCTGATTGAGGCCGGATATGAAGTGACCGGAGATGTGGCGGACGGCTTTGACGCGGTCGAGGCCTGCCGGCGGGAACGGCCGGATCTGGCACTTCTTGATATCCGGATGCCTTATCTGGACGGCCTTTCGGCGGCCAAGATCATTTTTGACGAGGATCTGGCGGACGCGATTGTCCTGCTCACTGCCTATACCGATATGGAATTTGTCAATCAGGCGAAGGAGTGCGGAGTAGGCGGGTATCTGGTCAAGCCGATTGATGAAAAGTCGCTGGTCCCCAGCATCGAGCTGGCTGTCAGCCGGAGCCGGGATCTGAGGGCGCTCAAAAAGGAGGTCGCCAAGACGCAGGAACGGCTGGAAAGCCGTGTAGTCGTCGAGAAAGCAAAGGGCCAGATCATGCTCAAGGAAGGCAAGAGCGAGCAGGAGGCCTACGAATATCTGCGAAATATCAGTCAGGTAAAGCATCTGTCGATGCGGAAGGTGGCTGAGATGATCATGGTCAGGGGTGACTGAGCGATGGAGAAGGAGGAGATCCGTGCTCTCTGCCGCCAGTATACGGATCTGACCGATGAGGAGATTACAGAGCTGCTGAATATGTCAAGTCTTCTGCAGCCGATGGCGGATATCGAGGAAGCGGATATGTTCATCGACTGTCCGATGATCGGCGGCGACGCGCTGGTGATCGCGGAGGCGAAGCCGACCAAGGTTCCGTCCTCCTACAAGACCGCAGTGGCGGGCATGTTCGCCAAGCAGGAGAACGAACCTGCGGTGGCAAGGACGTTCCGGCTGGGAATCGGCACCAGACAGATGAAGGCCACGACGCAGGAAAACGGGGTGACGATCCAGACGGTCGAACCGATCCGCAGAGGCGAACGGGTGATCGGCGTGCTGATCCGCGAGAAGCGGACCAACGAGGATATTCAGCTCAACGAGAAGTTCCACCTCTCTGGCAAAGGATATGAAGCCATTGCCAGCTCGCTTTCCCGGATCAGCCCGGAGAACAACTGGCTGACGGAGTGCATCGATGAGGCGCTGCTGCTGGTTAACCGGAAGGGCGTCATCGTATTCAGCAATTCGCTGGCCCGGAAGCTGTACCAGAAGGTCGGGTATGTCGAGGACATCATCGGCCAGCCGTACGCCAACGTCCAGCTGGAGATGACCGGTGACGGATCAAAACCGGCGGATCGGGATTACTCCTATGAGGAGGCGGCTGTCGGAAACCGGGTGCTCAGCATCAAGCGGGTTCCGCTTGACTCGGAGGACATTTCGTTCGCTGTGCTCATGCGGGACATCACCAAGCAGAAGGAGCAGGAAAAAGAGCTGGTGCTCAAGTCCGTCGCGATCCGCGAGATGCATCACAGGATCAAGAACAGTCTCCAGACCGTTGCGAGCCTTCTCCGCATCCAGATCCGCCGCTCGGACAGCCCGGAGGTCAGGGAGGTGCTCTCGGAGAGCATGACGAGAATCCTCTCCATCGCCAACACGCATCAGCTGCTGGCTCATGAGGTGGCGGACGACGTGATGCTCGGCGAGGTGCTCAAGAACCTGAGGGAGACGGCGCTGAGGGCATACATTCCCCAGAACTACACCGTAAGCATCACCATCGAGGGCGATGACTTCAAGGTGGATTCGGATACGGCCACTTCGGTGGCGCTGGTCGTCAATGAGCTTCTCCAGAACGCGCTGAAATACGCGTTTCATGAGGGCGACGACGGACACGTCCGCATCCTGGTGACGAGAGGCGCACTTTATTCCCAGATCATTGTGGAGGATGACGGCGAAGGCTTCCGGGCGGATGACCCGGACAGCGCCCATCTCGGGATTTCCATCGTCAGGACGATGGTGAAGGATAAACTGCAGGGCGATATTGACATCAGGTCAGACAGCCGCGGAACCCGGATCCGTTTTCATTTTTTGAACAGGCTGATGAAGCCGGTGGAATGAAGCGGCCGGAGTTCGGAAAGGGCAGGAAATGACGAAACAGGTAATCAAAAGCGTCGGCATCGACATCGGTACATCGACCACCCAGCTGGTTTTCAGCAGGCTGGTCATCGAAAATGTCGCCGGAAGCTATACGGTCCCGCGGGTCAGTATAGTCGAGAAGGAGGTCATCTACCGGAGCCAGATCTACTTCACGCCGCTCCGCTCCGGTACGGAGATCGATGCGGACGCAATCAAACGGATTGTCCGGAAGGAATATGAGGCCGCCGGCATGAAGCCGGAGGATCTCTCCACCGGAGCGGTGATCATCACCGGCGAGACGGCGAGAAAGAAGAATGCCAACGACGTGCTCGAGGCGCTGTCGGACCTGGCCGGCGACTTCGTGGTCGCCACAGCCGGACCGGATCTGGAGTCGGTACTGGCGGCGAGGGGCGCCGGAGCGGACGTGCTGTCGGAGGAAAACCGTACCGTGGTGGCCAACCTCGATGTGGGAGGCGGCACCACGAATATTGCGGTCTATCAGAACGGATCGCTGCGCGGCGTCTGCTGCCTTGATATCGGAGGCCGGCTGATCAAGGTGGAAAACGGGAAGATTTCCTACATCTTCCACAAGACGAAGGATCTTGCCGCCAGCCACGGCATCTCGATCGAGGCGGGCGAGCGGGCCGATCCGGAGAAGCTGATGAAGCTCTGCCGGCTGATGGCCGGGGAGCTCGCCAAGGCGCTCCATCTGGAGGAGGCGGATGCGGAACACCGCTCCCTTTACACCAACGACGGGCATATGCTCCCGGAAGAACCGCGGATTGCCGCGGTGACTTATTCCGGCGGTGTCGCGGACTGTGTGTATAACACGAACGAGACGGATGTCTTTCGGTACGGAGACATCGGCGTCCTGCTCGGAAGGGCGATCAGCGAGAATCCTCTGCTCGGCTCGCTGAAGCTGTTCCGCGCGAAGGAGACCATCCGGGCCACCGTGGTGGGCGCCGGCACGCACGCAACGGATGTTTCGGGCAGCACGATCCGGTATGACCGTTCGAAGCTGCCGCTTAAGAACATTCCGGTGCTCAAGGTGTCGAAGGCGGACGAGGAGACGACCGAGTCCTTCATTCATTCCATCGAGAGCCAGATCCCGCTGTTCCGCAGCGAGGGCAGGATCGAGCAGATTGCAATTGCATTTTCAGGTGAGAACCGCTCCAGCTTCAAGGAGGTTCAGGAGCTGGCAGCGTCAATCATAAAAGGGGCCAGGGAGGTGATCGACAGCGACTATCCTTTGATTGTAGTGGTAGAGAACGATATCGGCAAGGTGCTGGGCAACGCACTCAATGTACAGCTTGAATTCAAGAAGCCCATTATCTGCATCGACCGGATTCATACGGCCGGCGGCGACTACATCGATATCGGCGAGCCTCTTGCCGGAGGCACGGTTTTACCAGTTGTGAACAAGACACTCGTTTTTAATACATGAGAGAGGTGATACAAAGTGATCCTTAAGACAAGACTGTTTGGCCATACTTACGAGTTCAAATCCGTGAGAGAGGTTATGGCCAAGGCGAACGAGGAGAAGTCCGGCGACAAACTGGCAGGCATCGCCGCCGAGACAGCAGAGGAGAGAGTGGCGGCCAAGTACGTCCTCGCCAATCTGACACTGAATGACCTGCGTAACAACCCGGCGGTTCCCTACGAAGAAGACGAAGTGACCCGCATCATCCAGGATGACGTCAACGAGAAGATCTTCAACGAGATCAAGAACTGGACTGTGTCCGAGTTCAGAGAGTGGCTGCTGGACATCAACACGACGACCGAGATGATCCGCCGCGTATCCCGCGGACTGACCAGCGAGATGGTCGCCGGCGTCTGCAAGCTGATGAGCAACCTCGACCTGATCTACGCAGCTAGGAAAATGCGTGTCAGCGCGCACTGCAATACCACGATCGGTCTTCCGGGCACGTTCTCGTCCAGACTTCAGCCGAACCACACCACAGACGATCCCAAGGGCATCATCGCGTCCGTGATGGAAGGTCTTTCCCTCGGATGCGGCGATGCGGTCATCGGCCTCAACCCGGTTGACGATTCGGTTGAGAGTGTAGCTCGTATCCTGAAGATGTTTGATGAGTTCAAGAACAAGTGGGAGGTTCCGACCCAGATCTGCGTGCTCGCTCACGTGACCACTCAGACGGAGGCGGCGAAGAAGTTCGGCGCTCCGCTCGACCTGATGTTCCAGTCCATCGCCGGTTCCCAGAAGGGCAACGAGGCATTCGGTCTTACCGCCGAGATGCTGGAGGAAGGCCGTCAGACGATGCTCACCAACTCCACGGCGACCGGTCCGAACGTCATGTACTTCGAGACAGGCCAGGGCTCGGAGCTTTCGTCCAACGCGCACAACGGATGGGATCAGGTGACGATGGAGGCAAGATGCTACGGCTTTGCGAAGCGCTTCCAGCCGTTCCTTGTCAACACGGTTGTCGGCTTCATCGGACCGGAGTACCTGTACGATTCCAAGCAGGTTACCCGCGCCGGCCTTGAGGACCATTTCATGGGCAAGCTGACGGGCATCCCGATGGGCTGCGACGCCTGCTACACGAACCACATGAAAGCGGACCAGAACGACATCGAGAACCTTGCGGCTCTGCTGGTTTCCGCCGGCTGCAACTACATCATGGGCGTTCCGGAAGGCGACGACTGCATGCTGATGTATCAGTGCACCGGATATCATGAAGCGGCTTCTCTGCGTGAGATCTACGGCCTCCGCCCGATCCATGAGTTCGATATGTGGCTGGAGAAGATGGGATTCTCTGAGAACGGCAAGCTGACCAAGCTCGCCGGCGACGCGTCCGTGTTCATGACGAAATAAGAGAGGAGGTGACAGAGTAAATGGAAAACAAGGATTTAAAATCAATCATTGAGGAAGTACTGAAGGAAATGAATCTGGGCACAGGGAGCGCGGCGGTGACAGGTGAGCCGCAGAAGGAGACCTGCGCGGCCAAGGCGCCCGCAGCGGCAGCCGCCGGCGAAGGCCTCTGCATCCCATCCAAGGGGGTTAAGCTTGAGCCCTCTGTCGTCGAGGACGGAGAGCTTCCGGATATCACAAAGATCGACATCCGCACCCAGTACCTTGTTGACAACCCTGTGAACGGCGAAGCGTATGCCGAGCAGAAGAAGGCGGCACCCTGCCGTCTCGGCATCGGCAAGGCGGGAGCCAGATACAAGACGCTGCCGCAGCTGGAGTTCCGCGCGGCTCATTCCGCGGCTCAGGACGCCGTCTTCAACGACGTGGATGAGGACTTTGTCAAGAGCCAGGGCCTCTTCATCGTTCAGACGCAGTGCGACAGCAAGGATACCTACCTTACCAGACCGGACCTCGGCCGTAAGCTGAGCCCGGAGGCGGTGGAGACCATCAAGGAGAAATGCAAGAAGAACCCGACGGTTCAGATCTATGTCTCCGACGGACTTTCCTCAGCAGCCGTGGCGGCCAACACAGCCGACCTTCTTCCGGCGATCATGCAGGGACTTCAGAGCTATCATATTGATGTAGGCACTCCGTTCTTCGTCAAGTACGGCCGCGTCGCCGTTGAGGACGAGATCTG
Source organism: Chordicoccus furentiruminis (assembly GCF_019355395.1). Classification (GTDB taxonomy): domain Bacteria; phylum Bacillota; class Clostridia; order Lachnospirales; family Lachnospiraceae; genus Chordicoccus; species Chordicoccus furentiruminis. Next base: position 891,445 of record NZ_CP048829.1, on the reverse strand, counting down.
CGAGCTGACCGGAGCCGATGTGGTCTGTACCCTGATCGGCGAGCGCCCGGGCCTCATCACCGCGACCTCGATGTCGGCTTACATCGCTTACAAGGCGACCGTCGGGATGCCGGAAGCGAGAAGAACCGTCGTTTCCAACATTCACAGCGCAGGAACCAATCCGGCGGAAGCAGGCGCGCACATTGCGGAAATCATCAAGATCATGCTGGAGAAGAAAGCCAGCGGCACTGACCTGAAACTGTAATCCATGTGGAGGTAATAGAAAATGAAAAGAGACCCTATTTGCGCGAAGGTTCTCGCAACCAGACTGATCCCCAACGTCTCCCCTGATCTGGCGGCCAAGCTGGAGCTGAGACCGGATCAGAAATCGCTGGCGCTGATCACGGCTGACATCGATGATGTCACCTACACCGCTCTCGACGAGGCGACCAAGAAGGCTGACTGCGAAGTGGTCTACGCGAAGAGTATGTATGCCGGAAGCGCCAACGCCAACACGAAGCTGGCCGGTGAAATCATCGGCATCCTCGCGGCTCCGAATCCGGCCGAGGCAAAGGCCGGCCTCGACGCCTGCATCGATATGATCGAGAATGTCTGCCACTTTGTGTCCGCCAATGATGACGACTCGATCTGCTACTATGCGCACTGCATTTCCCGCACAGGCTCCTACCTGTCCGCTTCCTGCGGCATCGCCGAGGGCGAGGCGATCGCGTATCTGATCGCGCCTCCGCTGGAATCCATGTACGGCGTGGATGCGGCGCTGAAGGCAGCCGACGTGAAGTGCTGCGTCCTCTATGCACCGCCTTCAGAGACCAACTTCGGCGGCGCCCTTCTGACCGGAAGCCAGTCCGCCTGCAAGTCCGCGTGCGACGCGTTCGCGGCAGCGGTGGAATCGGTTGCCGACCGTCCGAAGGAATGACTGACGGAGAAAGGGAGGTACGATGCAAGCGCTAGGCATGATCGAAACCCGCGGCCTGGTTCCTTCGATCGAGGCTGCTGACGCCATGCTGAAAGCTGCCAATGTATCGCTTCAGTGCAAGACGCACATCGGCGGCGGGCTGGTCACCGTGATGGTGCGCGGAGACGTGGGCGCCGTAAAGGCGGCGACAGACGCCGGCGCGGCGGCGGCCGAGAGAGTGGGAGAGCTGATCAGCGTGCATGTGATTCCCCGGCCGCATCCCGAGACGGAGGGCATCCTCGATACTTTGAAAAAGCCCTGCGGTCCGACGGATCCCGAGGGACCGGACGGAACGGACGGACCGGCGTCCGGCGCTCCTTCCGGGCCGGATCCGTCCGGAACGGCGGCTGAACCGGAGGAGCCGGAACAGCCGACGGTGAAGGACGAGGCGGAGCAGAGCCCGGAGCGTCCGGCGGAGAATCCTCCGGTTCAGGAGAAATCCGCCGAGCCCGAATCCGCCGTCTCCGGCACTGCAAAGGAAGACCCGGCCGGACTCAGATACACGCCCGAGGCGCTTCAGAGCCTCAGAGTCGTCCGTCTGAGAGACATTGCGAGACAGCTGGGCATCGACAACATGACGAGACAGGAGATCCGCTTCGCCAAGAAGGAAGAGCTGGTGGAGAAGATCACAGAGTTCCTGAGCAGACAGATTGCCCGGGAATGAAAGAAAAATAGGAGTGTTCTCATATGAAACTGATTGATAAGGATCTGATGTCTGTTCAGGAGGTCAGAGAGCTGGTGGAATCCGCGAAGGAAGCCCAGCGCGAACTGGCCCGTATGAATCAGGCGCAGGTTGATCACATCGTCCGCTGCATTGCGGACGCCGGCGTGCGCAACGCGAAGCGTCTGGCCAAGATGGCGCAGGAAGACACCGGCTTCGGCAAGGTCGACGACAAGGTGATCAAAAACGTATTTGCAAGCCGGGGTGTCTATGAGCACATCAAGGATATGAAGACCATCGGCGAGCTTGAGCGCGACGATGAGAAGGGACTGCGTGTCATCGCGGTTCCGGTCGGCGTGATCGCCGGTCTGATTCCGTCCACAAACCCGACATCCACGGCATTCTACAAGTCTGAGATTTCAATCAAGTCCGGGAATGCCATCGTTTTCTCGCCGCACCCCACCGCGCTTCGCAGCATCATGGAGGCGGTGAAGGTCATCCGTCAGGCGATCGCCGAGGCGGGCGCCAACGAGAACCTGGTTTCCTGCATCAGCATTCCGACGATGGAGGCGACGACCACCCTGATGCATCACAGGGATGTATCGCTGATCCTTGCGACCGGCGGCTCTGCGATGGTACGCGCGGCTTATTCCTCCGGCACGCCGGCGATCGGCGTCGGACCGGGCAACGGACCGGCCTATCTTGAGAAGACATGCGACCTGCCTCTGGCGGTCAAGCGGATTCTCGACTCCGAGACGTTCGACAACGGCACGATCTGCGCCTCCGAGCAGTCCATCATCTGCGACGAGGATATGGTGCCGGCGGTTCAGGCCGAGTTCGAGCGTCAGGGCGCTTACTTCCTGGATGAGGAAGAGCGCGAGAAACTGGGCAAGTTCATCCTCCGCGCGAACGGAACCATGAACCCTGAGATCGTAGGCAAGAGCGTCGCGACGATTGCGGAGCTGGCGCATCTCGACAAGGTCCCGGCCGACGCGAGAGTCCTCATCGCGCGGGAGACCGGCGTAGGCCGCGGCCATCCGTACTCCAACGAGAAGCTCGGACCGATCATGGGCTTCTACACCGGAACCGACTATGTGGATGTCTGCGACAAGGTCTGCGAGATTCTCTACTATGAAGGCGCGGGCCACACATTCTCCATGCACACCAAGAACGACGAGATGGTTGACTATTTCGCGAAGCGTGTGCCGGCGTCCAGAATCATCGTCAACACGCCGAGCACGCTGGGCGGCATCGGCGCCACCACGAACCTTCAGCCGGCTCTTACGCTGGGCTGCGGCGCGGTCGGCGGAAGCGCAACCAGCGAGAACGTCGGCCCGATGCAGCTGCTGAACAAGCGCTATGTTGCCTACGGCCAGAAGGAGCTGGAGGACATCAAGCAGGAAATCGCGGACTGCATTGACGGCGTGGACAGCACACCGGATCTCAGCAATGTGGACATCGACGAAATTGTGAAGAGTGTAATCGCCAAGCTGAAGGCTCTTTGAGCTGAAGCGTACCGGCGGTCAGAGAAAGGAGAGTAACGGATTATGGCAGTTGTGCAGGCACTGGGAATGATTGAGACAAAAGGTCTTGTCGCTTCGATCGAGGCGGCTGATGCGATGGTCAAGGCGGCGAACGTCACCCTGATCGGCAAGGAGCATGTGGGCGGCGGTCTTGTGACCGTGATGGTGAGAGGCGATGTCGGCGCCGTCAAGGCAGCGACTGACGCGGGCGCCGCGGCAGCGGAGAGAGTCGGCGAGCTGATCAGCGTCCATGTCATCCCGAGACCGCATGAAGAGGTGGAGTACATTCTTCCCTCTCTGAAGAAGGAGTAAAGAATCATGGCGAATATGACGGAAGCACTTGGAATGATCGAAACGAAGGGCCTGGTTGCCTCCATTGAGGCGGCTGATGCGATGGTCAAGGCGGCGAACGTCCGTCTGATCGGCAAGGTCCATGTGGGCGGCGGCCTTGTGACCGTGATGGTGAGAGGCGATGTCGGCGCCGTCAAGGCAGCGACCGACGCAGGCGCGGCAGCGGCGGAGAGAGTCGGCGAGCTGGTCAGCGTGCATGTCATCCCGAGACCGCATCAGGAGGTGGAGTTCATTCTGCCGAAGCTGGGAGAGTGAGTTTCCCGGGAGCCTTCCGAAACGGAAGGCTCCCCGATACGATAACGGGAGGAGTGAAGGTGCATGAAAGCAATCACTGAAGAAATCCTTCGTTATGAACTGAGAAATTCACAGCCGGAAGTCTATGTGATTCCGGAAGGGAAGATCCTCACACCTGCCGCCAGAGAGTACCTGCAGCAGCGCAAGATCCGCTTCCAGAGAGAAGGCAGTTTTCAGGAAATCAGAAAAACGGCGGAGCCTGAGAAAACGGAGAAGCCGAAGATCGTGGCGACCCCGGTGCCGGAAAGCGAGCCGGTGAAGGTTGTCGTCCAGCAGCCGGAAAAGCCGAAGTATGAGGATTATGAGACCGGGGCCTTTTACTATGAGAAACCGGAGCATATGACGCAGCTCTTCGGCAACAAGCTGGTGACGAAGGATCATCCGAGGATTCTTTTCCGGGGAAAGCTTGACTCTCTCCAGTCGCTGGTGGTTCTGGATCAGGCGCTGATCTGCGCCTCTTCGGGCTGCGGCGCGCTGGTTCAGGATCTCGGCGATATTCTGAAGCATCTGCGGGAGCTGATGCGGTGTGATGTGCTGGATGAGCCTCTGGTCAGCCGGACGACAATCGGACTGACACACGAGGAGCTGAGGGAGCACTCCCACAATCCGATGAAGTTCTACAACATCAAGCAGATGGTGCTGCCCGATTACTCCATGGGGACGGAATACGCGCTGCTGAATCAGCTGCGTTCCTCGATCCGTGAGACGGAGGTGGCCGCCTGCAGTGCCTTCCGGGAAGGAAGCAAGTACACCCGGAGCGACATCATCGAAGAACTGAACCGTCTGTCCAGCGCTCTGCATATCATGATGTGCAAGTATCTGGCCGGACAGTATGACGAGGGAGGCAGTCGATGAAAGATCTGGTATCGGCGGTAATGGATTCGATCCATATGGCCGGACTTGTGGAAATTGAGGTGTCCGCGAAACATGTTCACCTGACGAAGGAGGACGTGGAGGTGCTCTTCGGCAAAGGCGCTGTGCTGGAGCCGGCGAGGCCGTTGTCCCAGCCGGGACAGTTCCTGTCCCAGCAGCGGGTGACGCTGGTCGGACCGAAGAAGAGGATGGAACGGGTCGCCGTGCTCGGTCCGTGCCGTGCCGCGACACAGGTTGAGCTCTCGAAGAGCGACTGCGTGGCGCTCGGCGTGGACGCGCCGCTCAGGGAATCCGGCGATGTCGCCGGCTCGGGCGCGATCACCATCGAGGGACCCTGCGGAAGCCTGGACATCAGGGAAGGGGTCATCATTGCCCACAACCACATCCATGTGACGCAGAGGGATTCGCTGCTGCTGGATCTGAAGGATAAGGACCGGGTAGCGGTCGAGGTGCTCAGTGACAGACCCGTGATCTTTGAGGACGTGATCATCCGGGTGAGCCCGAAATTCAGCTGCAAGATGCACATCGATTTCGATGAGGCGAATGCGGCCTTTGTCCACGGATTCACGATGGGCCGCATCATCCGGAAGATCAGCAAAGAGGGCATCGGCAGAAGCCGCAGCTGGTGAATAAGGAAAGCGGCTCCGCATCGGGTGCGGATTGCGGACAACGAAGGATAAATCGAAAATAAATAATCGCTAAGGAGCGGACGGTTCATGTTGGATGTCAAGCGAATCGATGACTATATGGCCAAAGTCTCCGGATCACAGCAGACCGTCTTTCCGGCCAAAGGCCGGCTGAAGACGGGGCTGGACCTGGGAACGGCCTACATCGTTCTGGTGGTGCTGGATGAGAATAACGAGCCTGTCGCCTGTGAGAAGCAGGCGGCGAGCGTGCTGCGGGACGGCGTGGTGGTGGATTATACCGGTGCCAGCCGGATCGTCAGGGAGCTGAAGGCAAAACTGGAGGAAAGGCTTGGCAGAGAGCTGACCGAGTGCGCCATCGCGATGCCGGCGGGCACAGAGTCCAGCGTCCGGACCCACCAGTATGTGGCGGAAGGAGCGGGCTTCGAGGTCACGAACGTGCTGGACGAGCCCACGGCTGCCAACTCGATCTACCGGATCCGGGACGGCGTGGTGGTAGATATCGGCGGCGGTACGACGGGACTGGCTGTGTTCCGGGACGGAAAAGTAGTCCAGACAGAGGATGAACCGACGGGCGGAACCCATCTTTCTCTGGTGCTGGCAGGCAATTATCATATTTCCTTTGAGGAAGCGGAGAAGATCAAGCAGGATTACAGCAGGCACAAGGAGATTATGCCGGTCGTCCGTCCGGTCGTGGAGAAGATGGCCACGATCGTCACGAAATATGTGAAGCCTGAGGAGGCGGACACGATCTATCTGTGCGGCGGTACCTGCTGTCTTACAGGAATTGAGGCTGTGTTTGAAAAGGTGACGGGCATCCATACGGTGAAGCCGGCGGATCCTTTTCTGGTCACGCCGGCGGGGATCGCGATCAACTGCGTCCTGCCGTAACGAGCCGGCGTGATATGCCTTTCTGGAAAAAACCAGAGGAAAGGAGGTACTTTGGAGAGACAGGAACTGATCGATCAGATCGTCGCCCGCGTCAAGGAGAAGATCGGTCGGAACGTGACGGCTGAAGACGTCGCCGCGTGTCTCGGCGGCGGTTCCGCAGGCTGTGATGCGTGCAGCGCATCGTGCGCGGGCGGATCCGGGGCGGATTCAGATGATGACCGGCCCGGGCTGCTGATTCTGACACAGGAACACGGCACCGTTTGTCATGAACTGCTTGAAAGCAGCCGGCTTAAGGAGCATTTCCGGACGGAATGCGCGCTGGCGGAAGAGTATGCGGTTGATCTTGACCGGATCCAGTCGGTCATTCTGTTCAATCTGACCGTTGACGCGATGGCGAAGATCGCCTCAGGTGAAGGAGATACGCCTTATACGTCGCTGGCAATCCGGGCTCTGCTCGGCGGGAAGAAGCTCTATGTGCTGAAGGATCAGGTCGAACTGTTCCGCTATCGCGGAACGGCTCCCGCGCCCTATTATGAGATGATGAGCCGGAAGCTGGATCTTCTTGTGAAATCAGGGCTGGCCGTCTGTGAAAGAGAACAGATCGAGGACTGCGTGCTGGGACTTGTTTCCGGCTGCGGATGCGGGAAGCAGGGAGAAGCGTGTGCTTCTTCAGAATGCGGCGTGACCGCCTCCTGTGATACCGGTGAAAAGGTCGGCTGCTGCGGCGAAAAGCCGCAGAAGGCGGAAAAGGAGATCCGGATCACGAAGAAGGTGATCACGGAGCGTGATATCATCGAGGCGGACAGAGAAAAGGTCACATGCATTCACCTGCGGAAGGGAAATATCCTGACCGATCTGGCGAAGGACGCGGCATCGAAGCGCAATATTCGTCTGGTCAATGAGTAAAGGCCACAGGAGGATGTGAAATGAGGGTAGCAAAGGTCATCGGGAATATCTGGGCAACCCGGAAGGATGAGAAGCTGGCCGGACTGAAACTGCTGCTGGTTCAGCCGATCGATGTCCGGAACGGAGAAACGGAAAGTACGCCGATCGTTGCCGCGGATATCATCGGCGCGGGCGTGGGTGAGACGGTTATCGTCGTCGGAGGCAGTTCCGCGCGGAGCGCTGTCGATGACATGAAAATTCCCGTCGATGCCACTGTGGTCGGAATCGTTGACGATCTTGAGATTGTGAAATAAGCGGCCGGCCGGATCAGGCCGGGAGCGGAGCGGGAAGGAGCGGAGCATGAAGCTCGCCATCGGGATGGTTGAACTGAACAGCATTGCCAAAGGCATAGAGACCTGCGACTATATGGTGAAATCCGCACGGGTCGAGCTGCTCCGGTCCGCCACGACCTGTCCGGGCAAGTATCTGATCCTGATCGGAGGAGAAACCGGAGATGTGAAAACCGCGGTGGCGGAGGGAATCAGCCGGGGAGGCGGGAATGTCGTGGACTCCCTTTTGCTTCCCAACGTCCATCCGGCGGTTATCCCGGCGGTCAGGGGAAAGACGCAGCCCTCCGCTTACGGAGCGCTCGGTGTACTGGAAACCCGCACTGTCGCCGCGGCGGTGACAGCGGCGGACGCGGCCGCGAAAGCGGCGAACATTGTCCTGATCAGGGTGCATATCGGCTACGCCATCGGCGGGAAGGGATATGTGACGCTGACCGGGGAGGTGGGATCGGTTGAGGCCGCTGTCGAGAGGGCGAAGAACAGCACGGACCGCCTGATCGGTACGGCTGTGATTCCGCATCCCTCGAAGGAGTTACTGAAACGGCTGGCGTGACCCGGGCGGTTTCGTGAAAAACGTACGGGTTACATCAGAAAACGGAGGATCAGCCGATTCTCCGGAGCAGCGGAAACCGGAAGCCCGCGGCTTGGCTGACAGCAGGAAGAGACTTGAAAAGAAGCGGAGCTCCGGATAACGGATGTGACAAAAAGGGAATATAATGGAGAGGAGCTGCAATGGGTGAGTTTACATCAAGTGTATCGAACTGGGTACACAATCTGTCGATCAACTCCGTCATCATGATGATCATGATGATTTTCATGATTGTCGGCGCGGTCGACAAGATCCGCGGCAACAAAAAGGGATACGGTGAGAAGTTTGAGGAAGGCTTCAACGCGATCGGACCGCTGGCGCTGTCTATGGCGGGCGTTGTGGCGGCTGCGCCGGTGCTGGCACAGGTGCTCGGACCGATCATCAAGCCGATCTACACGGTTTTCGGCGCTGATCCGTCCATGTTCGCCACCACGCTTCTGGCCTGCGACATGGGTGGTTACCCGCTGGCCATGCAGCTGGCCGGTGACCAGGCGATCGGGAATTTCGCCGGACTGATCCTCGGCACCATGATGGGACCGACCATCGTCTTCACGATTCCTGTCGCGCTCGGCATCATCGACAAGAAGGACAGAGGCTATCTGGGCGCCGGCGTTCTCGCGGGTATGATCACGATCCCCATCGGCTGCGTAATCGGCGGCATCGCGATGACGGCGATGACCCCGTACAAGCTCTCCATCGTCCGGATCCTTCAGAACCTGATCCCCGTCATCATCATCGCGGGTCTCATCGTGTTCGGCCTCTGGGTCGCACCGGCGAAGATGATCAACGGCTTCAACAAGTTCGGCACGGGCGTGACGGTTGTCATCACCGCCCTGACGGCGATTGCGGTATTCGAGCAGATCACCGGCATTATGTTCCCGCTGTTCGACCAGATGGCGACCAAGGACGCGACGACAGGACTGTCACCGCTTGATTCCGGTCTTCTGACATGCGGTCAGATCGGTATCGTGCTGATCGGCGCCTTCCCGATGGTGGAGTGGATTACCCGTACCTTCGGCGGTGCGCTGAAGAAGCTCGGCAGCGCTCTCGGCATCAATGAGACGGCATCCGCCGGTATGGTGGCCAACCTTGCGAACAATATCGCGATGTTCAATATCTTCAGCGGCATGGATCCCAAGGGCAAGCTGCTCAACGTGGCGTTCGCTGTGTCCGCGGCATTCGTGTTCGGCGATCACCTCGGCTTCACGGCCGGCGTGAATCAGACGATGGTCACTCCGGTTATCATCGGCAAGCTGACGGCAGGCATCACCGCCCTCATCGTGGCGAACATCCTGTCTCCGAAGCTTCTTGAAAAGGTTAAGGCAACGGCGACCGAGTGATCTGAGGGTCGCTGATGAAAGGAACGGCATATGAATATCAGCGAAGAGATGATTCGTGAGATTATCACGAAGGTGATTGAGCAGTCCGTCAAGCCGGACAGCAGGGAAGAGGACTGCGGGTTCGAGAAGACGGTGGATCCGAGCGGCATCATCGGAATCAAGACCTCGACGGTGAAGTGCGAGAGGTTCCAGCAGGACGGCGTCGCGCTGAAGGATGTGACGACTCTGGACGAGGCGCCGCGGATGGGCTGCGGCATCATGGAGCTCGATCATACCAGCTTCGAGTGGACGCTGACCTACGACGAGTATGATCTGGTGCTGGAAGGCAATCTGGAGATTGAGATCGACGGCCGGATCGTCTCGGGCCAGGCGGGCGACATCATCTACATTCCGAAGAACAGCCACATTCATTTCCAGACTCCGGACAAGTGCAGATACGCTTACTTCGTCTATCCGGCGAACTGGGCTGATCTCGCCTGAGAAGTCAGGAATACGGCGGTGACCTGAGCTGCGGCGAAGGCGCCGCCGGAACAGAAAGAAAGCGTGCGAGTGCTTTCAGTGCAGGATTAAAATGTCCCGGACGGTTATCAGCGGGCTCGCCCCGGCGAGACCGTTCCGGGACATATTCAGGAGGAAGAAAATGCAGGACAGTCATGATCAGATCCGCATCGTGCAGGAGACGGTGGCAGGAAAGGAGATCACACTGGCCCATGTCATGGGCGGCCCGTCTCCCATCATCTACCAGAAGCTGGGCATGAACCCGGCGATCGACTACGGGTCCTCAGCGATCGGGATCATGAACATGACGCCGCCGGAGTCGGCGGTGATCGCCTCCGACATCGCGGTCAAGAGCGGGGACGTCTATCTCGGTTTCGCGGACCGCTTCACAGGCACGCTGATCATCTCGGGAGAGATCGCGGACGTGACCTCGGCCATCACCGAGGTGGTGAACTATTTCCGTGACGTGCTCGGCTATGTAGTCTGCCCCGTCACGAGACGATAGGAGGCGCTGTTTGAGCCGGAAACTGACGAAAGACGAACTGCTGAAGGAGCTGTTCCGGGATCATTACGTTCCGGGACAGACAAAGAAGCTCCGCGAGGTGCGTGTGAGAGTGCCCGGACGGGAGATGAGCCTTGCCCATCTGATCGGCGTCTCCCAGACCGAGGTGTATCACAATCTCGGACTCCATATCGGCGTTCACGAAGGAGAGGATCATACGGGGGACAGCATCGGCCTTATGAAGTTCACTCCCTGGGAGCTGACGGTCGTCGCGGCGGATATCGCACTGAAGTCCGGCGGCGTCGAGATCGCGTTCATGGACCGCTTCGGCGGCGCGCTGATTCTTACGGGTCAGCGTTCCGAGGTGCGGGCGGCGCTGGAGGGGGTATCCTCCTTTGTCCGGGATGTGCTGCATTTCACGGTATGCGAGATTACGGAGAGCTGACGGCAGGTCGATAAGGGATCGCGATGAAGAGAATGTTTCTGATGGGCCGGAGTGAGGCGGGGAAGACCTCTCTCACGCAGGCACTGAAGGGAGAAAAACTCCATTACCATAAGACACAGTATACATATGCCGGCGGAGAAACCATCGATACGCCGGGCGAGTACTCGGAATCCAAGCAGGTAGGCGTCGGGCTGGCCTGTTTTTCTTTTGAGGCGGACGTGGTGGCGATCGTCTGCGCCGCCGACGAGCCGTTCAGCCTGTTTGAGCCGAACTGCAACTGTTTTCTGAACCGGCCGCTGATCGGCATCATCACCAAGATCGATTCGCCCTACGCCAATCTTCCCATGGTGACACGCTGGCTTCAGAATTCCAACTGCGAACGGATTTTTTATGTCAACAATGTGACCGGGGAGGGCATCGATGAGCTGAAGGCCTATCTGGCCGATGAACCGGAGCGGATCTCGCTTGAGGAGGCAAAGGAGAGACAGCATCTCGGGCTTCCGGACTGGCAGCCTCGTTCCGGGGAGGAACAGAACGCCGGCCTGTGACCGCTCCGCGCCGTTTCATGCCGCTGTAACAGGACAGAAGATTCAGACAGAAGGAGCTGCCGCCGCAGCTCTTTTTTTCGTGTCGATCCCGGCGGAGAATGTTTCTGTCCGAGGTTGACATTTCGGATGATGAAACCGTTTAATGGAACTGACGCCTTCGGAGCGAAAACCCGCAGGCGGTCTGGGAAAAACGGGAGGAAGCGATGTCTCGATATATAGCGTTTGATGTGGAGACGCCAAACCGGATGAACCATCGGATGAGTGCGATCGGCATCACGGTCGTTGAAGACGGCTCTGTGACGGATGAGTTCTATTCTCTGGTCAATCCGGAGACGTATTTTGACTCTTTCAATGTGAATCTCACGGGGATCAGTGCGGAGGAGGCCGGGAAAGCACCGGCTTTTCCGGAGATATGGCGGAGGATCGAACCGGTGATGTCCAGCGGCCTGCTGGTGGCGCATAACGCCGTGTTCGATATGGGCGTTCTGAAAAAATGTCTGAACGCCTACGGGATCAGATGGAAATCGTCTGTCCGCTATCTCTGCACAGTACAGATGGGGCGGCGCGTGCTCCCCGGTGTCAGTCACAGCCTGAACAGTCTGTGCGGCTACTACGGGATCGGACTCGATCATCACCATGCGGACAGCGACAGCCGGGCATGCGCGGAAATTCTGCTGCGGTACATCCGGGACGGAGCCGACGCCGGATCCTTTATCAGGATGTACAGGCTTTGATGATGAGCGCCGGCGGGAATACGGTGCCGCAGCAGAGGATGGCGCAGCGCGCCTTTTAAGTGACGCGGCGTACGGAGCTGACCGTATTCCGACCGCGAAGGCTTTTCGAATGAATGACAAACGGGAGGATGAGGATCCATGATACAGACAAAACAGGAACTGCTCAGGGCGATGCGGAGCATCGACCACAGAGGTTATCCGGCCTACAAGTCGCTGCGCGGCAGCTACGATTTCGGCAGCTATGTGCTTCACATCGTGCATGTCCAGGGTGATCCGTTCGCGGCGCCCTCGGATCTGAAGGTGACGGTGAGGGCGGATCGCGCCGGATGGCCGGCAGCGGACTGCGGAAGATATGAGAATCGCGTCGCGCTGCAGGATATGATTCTGCGGCGCTTCGGGAGGAAGCTGGACGACGTATCCGGCAGGGCGAGAGGATCGGGAAAGAGCGGACGGCTGAGCGCGAGCCGCCCGGGTCAGGAGATCCTGGACCGCAGCGCCTGCCAGATCAGCGCAAAAGGCGATGTGACGCTGCGGTTTTTTGCCGGTTTTCCAGCCGCGGGGAGAACGGTACTGGCCGGCGAGCTGGAGAAAATGCTTTTTGACTATCTTCCGGGATGCGTCGAGTCGTCGGCTGTTTTTTCGGCGTATCCGGAAGAGGCGGTGCGGCGTGTGACCGATCTGGCGGAGGATCAGGCCTTTCTGCGAGAGGAACTGAAACGGCGGAACCTCTGCGCGTTTGTCGCCGACGGCGTGGTTCTTCCCAGGGAGAGCGGCATCTCCCAGAGTCCGCTCCGGGATTCCGTTCCGTTCCGGTCGCCCGATGAGGACCGTGTGACCATCGGACTGCCGCACCGCGGAGACGTCACGGGCATGGGAATCCGCCGGGGTGTCACGCTGATCATCGGGGGCGGCTACCACGGAAAGTCGACGCTTCTGAAAGCACTGGAACGGGGCGTCTACAACCACATCGCCGGGGACGGACGTGAACTGGTCGTGACGGATGAATCGGCCGTCAAGGTGCGGGCGGAGGACGGCCGGTGTGTCAGCCGGGATGACATTTCCCTTTTTATCAATCATCTTCCGAATGGAAAGGATACGAGAGACTTCTCGACGGAGAACGCGAGCGGCAGCACGTCTCAGGCCGCAGCTGTCGTCGAGGCGCTGGAGTGCGGCGCGAAGACGCTTCTGATGGATGAGGATACCTGCGCGACGAACTTCATGGTACGCGACGAACGGATGCAGCGGATTGTATCCGCAGAGGAAGAGCCGATCACGCCGTTTTCCGGCCGCATGCGCGCTCTGTTCACACAGGCAGGGGTCAGCACGATCCTTGTGGCGGGGAGCTCAGGCGCGTTCTTCGGCGAGGCGGACACGGTGATCCAGATGGACCGCTACGAACCGAAGGATGTCACGGTGCGCGTAAGAGAACTTGCTTCGGCTGCAGGCAGGGAAAAGACCGTGCTCCGGATGCCGGACGCCCGGAACCGCTGCCCGCGGCCGGGACGCGACTTCGAGGAATACAAAGGACGCGTCAAGCACAAGAACCTCGGAAAGGAGGGCTTTGTGATCGGACGGGGCGAGACGGATTTAAGACTTGTGGAACAGCTGGTGGACGGGGAGCAGAGCGAGTGCCTTGCGGAGACATTTGTCCTGATGGCGCAAAGCCGGATGAACGGGCACAACAGTGTCGCCTCGCTGGTCGGAGACTGGGAAAGATCCTTCGAGAGGGAAGGGTTCGGGCTTTATGAAAAGGCAGGCAGCAGCGTCTCCGGCAATATGGCGAAACCGAGAAAAGAGGAGCTGGCCGCGGCCCTCAACCGGTGCAGGGGTCTTTTGTGGTGAGTATGTCCGGAAGAAGGAGGGGGGTGCCTTGTCTGGAACTGATCCCGGAGCCTCTGGCGGGGATGGCAGTCCGGGAGGCGTGAGAGGGAGGGAAGGACGATCCGGAGGAGACGAAAGCCGCCCTTACCTGCTCAGGGAGCGAATCAGGCAAGAGCGGACTTCAATTCCGGACGTGTATCAAGGCGGCCGTTACGATGTGAGATGTTTCTCCTTCCCGACTCCGTTCAGCATGCCGCTCCGGTGCACAACCGTGATGACCGTCACGAGGAAGAGATGGGCGATGAAAAGGCTGAGCACGACGCCGTTCGCCTTCATCAGGTAGCCGGCGTGAAAGCCGCAGAACGCCATGATGCCGGTGCAGAGCAGGGCGAGGATCAAAAGGGGCGTGTTGCGGAGCGCGTCCTGCATCGCCTTGCTGAAGGATTCAAGGGATGTGTCGAAGTAGACGAAGCGTCCGATGACCAGAGTCAGAAAGTAAAGAATGATCGTGTCGTAATTGTCGTCCTGGTAGATGAACTTGATGTAGACGAAGATGAAGAGCATGTAGATCATGCCCAGCAGCCGCATCGCGCTTCGTTCGCCGGGGCGTACGTTGACGAGCGGCACCACCTTGCTGTCGATGAAGGAGTTGAGAATGACCGATGCGAGAATAAAGCCGAGCAGAAGGAAGCTGCTGTACTTCGCCCAGATATTCCGGTAGCTGACGGCGATGCCGAAATAATCGATCGTGAAGTAAATCCCGACAAAAAGAAGGATGGATGTGCTCGAAAAGATCAGCTCATAGAACCGCTCGGACAGCGAGGCGAATTCATCACGGATGAACGCGCCCCGCGTATCCGGCGTGTAGCGCTTCGAGAGGCGGACGGTCCGGAGATAGATCAGGACCAGCGACGCTCCGATCGCGCAGGAGGCGACCAGAAGCATCAGAATCAGTCCCCGCAGGTCAAGATAATGCATCAGATATGAGGTCATGCCCGTAACACGCATGCGTTATGCCTCCGGATCAGCTGTTCAGGATTTCCTGAATCTTATCGATCGTATCCGGCTGGGTCGGAACCAGAATCTCGCCCTGGCTGGTATACAGATTGTCGAACGGCACCCGGCTCTGTTCCACATCGTAGCTCAGATAGGAAGGTACGGAAGCGACGAGCTGCAGCATCGTGGAGCTGGTGATGTTGTGCGTGACATAAGGCAGCACCTCCCGGACAAAGGAGTTCAGCTCCGTGGTGGACATCGAGCGGATTTTGGACATCATGCCGGTAAGGACCGTGCGCTGTCGCTCGGTCCGCTGATAGTCCGCGTTCCCGATATGACGGATCCGGGCGTAGCCCACGGCCATCCAGCCGTCTGCGTTCCACGTTCCCGCGCCGCTGTAGAGATGGGGACCGGGATCCACGCCGGCGAGCCCGCACATGTCGGTGATCAGACCGTTCGCCATCTCCGCCTCCGCGTCTGAGACTGTGATCTCGACACCGCCGACCGCGTCGATGATGTTCGCCATCGAGACGAAGTCCACGCAGGCATAGTTGTCGATGTCAATCTTGTAGTTTGATTCGATGGTGCTGACCAGCAGCGTGGGACCGCCGATGGCGCAGGCCGCGTTCAGCTTGCGGACGCCGTAGCCCTCGATGTCGGCGTACATGTCGCGCATCAGGGACATCATGTGGATTTTTTTCGTCTTGTTGTTGATCGACAGGAGGATCATGGAATCGGAATTGCCGTTCCAGCTTGCGTCCCGCCGGTCCACTCCGATCAGGAGCAGGTTGTAGATCGAGCTGCTGTGGTACAAGTCGATGCCGGATGTGTTCTGAGCGGACTTGAGCGCCTGCTCCTCGGAGTCTGTCAGCCCTGTTTTCTCAATCTGGGAGAGCGTGTCCGCATCCAGCGAGGCTCGCGCCTGCTGCGCCTTCGCAGCGGCTTCGCTGTCGCTCACATAGTTCGAAAGCCCGTAATAGTTGCGGAAGAATGCGTACGCGGCGCAGAGAAGCGCAAGAAAAACGCCCAGAATGATGCAGGCCGCGATCAGACCCTTGTTTTTCTTTTTTTTCGGCGACCGGTATTTTGCCAAGAATGACCTCCTTTTCCGAGACGGACATCCGGTCCGTCTGCATTTTACCGTATGAAGGCAGGCCGCGTGACAGCCTGCTGGAACTTTCTATATTTATCACAGCACATAAAAAAAGGCAAGCGGGCGTATAAACATACTGGAGGCTGTACACCCCGGGGTGCAGGCTGTTTCGACGGTGAAAAAGTCCGCGAGTGCACTCTCCGTCCGCCAAAATGCATGAAAGTGACATATCTCACCTGACAATGCATGTGCAAAATGGTAAAATGCGTCTATCTGATCATGGAGGTGAAGCATATGCGTCCAGCCAGAATCGTCGTCGCGGGCTATGTGTCCTGCGATATCACCCCTTCATTTGAAGGACAGGGAGAGAAGAGCGGCCGGCTGTCCGACTATATCCGTCCGGGCGCGCTGGTCGAAGTTGGGAAAGCCACGATCGCGCCGGGAGGCTGCGTCACGAATACGGGGCTCGCGCTTCAGTTCTTCGGGGCCGATACGGTTCTGATGGCGAAGATCGGGGACGATGCCTTCGGGCGGACTCTCCGGGAGTCCTATGCGGCGCGCGGCGCGAAGGCCGATTTCGTCGTCTCGCCGGACACAGAGACATCCTACACGCTCGCGATCGCGCCGCCGGGCTGCGACCGTGTTTTCTTCGCCGATCCGGGAGCCAATCATACCTATCGATTTGAAGAAATCGATCTGAAAATCATAGGAGGAGCCGGCTATTTTCATTTCGGCTATCCGACGCTCATGAAGCGGTTTTATGAGAATGGAGCCGCGGACACCGTCCGGCTCTTCAAAGAGGTGAAGCGTCTCGGCGTCGTGACGAGTCTCGATATGACGATGGTGGATCCTTCATCCCCGGCCGCGAAGGAGGACTGGCCGTCGGCGCTTCAGCATCTTCTGCCCTATGTGGACTTCTTCACGCCGAGCTACGAGGAGATGTGCGCGCTGATCTGGCCCGACCATTATCAGATGCTGCTTGCGCGGACGGGAGGGGAGGATGTCTGCCTGCATCTGAGCCTTCGGGAGGATGTGGAGCCGCTGGCTGAGCGGCTGCTCGGTCTGGGCGCCCACGCCGTGCTCCTGAAGTGCGGGGCGGCGGGGATTTTTCTCGCGACGTCCCCGTTCGGGAAGATGGCGGGGCTGGGCGAGCAGTTCGCGGATCCGGCGTGGGGAGATCTCCGGCTCTTCGCGGACAGCTATCGTCCGGACCGGATCGCGTCGGGAACCGGCGCCGGCGATACGGCGATCGCCGCCTTCCTTTACAGTATCATGCACCATATGAAGCCTGCGGTCTGTCTGGAGAACGCCGCGGCCACCGGCGCCATGAACCTCACAGAGTATGACTCGCTGTCCGGGCTTCTGCCGATCGAGGCGCTCCGGCGCAGGATCGACGGGGGATGGGAACGGCAGCATCTGATCCGGCCGTAAATTCATTCACAATCATAAGGGAGGATGGAAATATGCTTGTTTCACTCAGTACGATACTTGACCTGGCGGAGTCCAGAAAAATGGCCGTCGGCGCATTCAACGTGACCACGCTGGAGGGGATCCGGGCGCTGATCGCAGCGGCGGAGGAACTGGATCAGCCGGTGATCATGCAGTTTGCCAACGCAGCCCACGGGAGCCTGATCCCGATGCGGGAAATCGGTCCGGTGATGATGATGTATGCGGACCTGGCTAAGGTGCCTGTCTGCGTTCACCTGGACCACGGCGCGAGTTTCGAGGAGGTCCGGGAGGCCATCGAGCTCGGGTTCACAGGCGTGATGTATGACGGCTCCGTGCTTCCGTATGAGGAAAATGCAGCCAATACCCGTGCGGTCGTCGAGATGGCGGAGAGCAGCGGCGTCTCCGTTGAAGCGGAGATCGGCGCGATGGGACGGGAGGAATTCGGCTCGGCCGGCGGTACCGGAGAGGAGAAGGAAATCGAGAGCTGCTACACGGATCCGGACCAGGCGGCCCGCTTCGTGCAGGAGACGGGCGTGGACTGCCTTGCCTGCTCCTTCGGAACGGTGCACGGGATTTACCTCAGGGCGCCGAAGCTGGATTTTGAGCGGATTGGACGGATCCGGGAGAAGAGCGGCGTGCCGGTGGTAATGCACGGCGGCTCCGGCATCAGCGACGAAGACTTCATCCGCTGCATCGAGCAGGGCGTGCGGAAGATCAACTTCTACACCTACGCGGCCAAATACGCCGGCGACTATGTGAGAGAAAAGATCGGCGGAACGGACGGCAACGTCTTCTTCCACGACATCGCCGCGTGGGGGATGGAGTCGATGAAGGAGACCTATATGAAAACGATCCGCGTGTTCTCGAGACTGAAGTGAAGACGTGCCGGGTCAATTGACAAATGTCATTTGATAAATGTTACAAAATATACGTGCTGAAACTTTCTAATTCATATATTCTGCTAACAGATTGCGGCGATGGTGCCACGCACAGGAGGTAAAATGTATGAAAAGAAAGTTGATGGCAACGATTCTGGCAGCTTCCATGATCGCGGTGATGGGAACCGGCGTGTACGCTGACTCTGCTGTCGAGTCGGCGGCTTCCGGGGCCGAGTCGGCTGAGGAAGCGATCGACACGACCAACCATACGGGCAAGCATTTCAAGTTCGGCTATACCTGCATGGATGGAACGAACCCGTTCTTCGTCACGATTCAGAACGAGATGAAGGAGAAGATCGAGGCGAACGGCGACACGCTGGTCATCACCGATCCGGGCAACGACAGCTCCAAGCAGATCTCTCAGGTTGAGGATATGCTTTCTCAGAATCTGGACGGCCTCTTCGTCAATCCGGTCGATGCCAAGGGAATCCTTCCGGCACTGGACGAGGCGAAGGCGGACAAGGCGGTTTCTCTGATGTACAGATACTTAAACGGCGAGAAACTGGAAGATACCTATCCGGTCGACACATTCCTGATCACGGCGGACAACGTCGATCAGTACGGACGGATGGCAGTAAAAGGCGCCTGACGGCCGGCGGTCCGGAAGCGGACGTTCCGGACGCGGCGGCCGGGAAAGGAGGCACTCCCTCATCTCGGAAAGGGATGCGGTGAGTGCCTCCTTTCGGGCTTCGGATAAGACGATGATCCTTACTGGCGGGATCCGTCATGTTGAAAAGCAGGTGATATACCGGAGCACTGTTTCAGACGGCGCTGAGGATGGGCCGTCTGTCAGGGCGTCAGTACTGCCTTCCGATCGAGACCATGCCGAATCTGATGTTTGTGAATAAGTCGCTTCTCCAGAAGGAAGGGATCGACGTACCTTCCACCGGCTATACCTTTGAGGATCTGTACCGCATCTGCGTTCAAGAAATATTCCAGCTTTCAATGGGACTGCATCGAGATGCCGCGGGGAGGCGGCGGGGAGAACCAGTCCAGGGTGGACTCTCTGCTGGCCGGCATCAGCATCCGGAGCCGGCATCCGGATCTGGCGTGGGCGTTCCTGAAATTTCTGTCATCCGATGAAGCGCTGCAGACGGAATTTTTCCATACTATGCCGACCGTCCCGGTGCTGAAGAAGGTGCTGGAGGCGGATGACGCCTCGGATGTGCTTCGGGGCGGAAATGACGAGGCGGGCTCGCTGGATTCCGCTTTGGTATCCGATGTGATCGAAAACGGAAGGAGCGAACCGGTGTTTGAGGCGTACCAGAGTGCAATGGCGCTGGCGGATGCCGAACTGAAGCAGCTGTACGGAGCGCAGGATGCGGATCTTGACGTAGAGCTTCGCAGCGTGCAGCAGAAGGTACGGAACGCGCTGACGCATTATGGAACCGACAGTTGATATTGTTACAGCAGTGTTTCACGATTTCACATTATCGACACATTTGTTTCACAACTGTAACAATTTGCCTATTCAGTAAAATGTGCTATAGTGAAGATACTGGAGGTGAATCGTTATGAAAAAGAATGTATCCAGACTGCTTACGGCAGTCGTCTCAGCGGCGATGCTGACCGGGATGATGCCATCGGTGATCTGCGCGGACGATATAGATGGCGCGGCAGACAGCGTGGCCGCTGATGTTGTCAGTTCAGGCGAAGATACGGCGGCCGCAGCGCAGGAGGTGACGGCCTCCGTCAGCCTCACGGATCTGATCACAGGGCTGCCTTCTGTCCGCACGGCGGCGGATGACAGCACTGTGACGGGCCAGTCGGGAGCCTTCGACGGGAATCTCACGATCGCATTTGACGCGGCCGATATCCTCTCTCCGCTGGCTGGACTCCTTTCGGATTCCGGAGCGGACGGCGTGACGATCGGCAATCCCGACGGGGCGTCGGAGAATGCGGTCACAGCGGTTCTTCATTTCCCTGATTACGTGACACTCGGGGCGGCATCCGCGACGGATGACCTCGCCAGTGTGCGTGCGGACGTGAAGACGGATGACAGCACGAAAACGGCCACAGTCTCGTTCGTGGTGAAGGATTCGGATGCGGCTTCGTTCCTCAGCCATTATGAGGCGGATCAGACGGATCTCGGCAGCGGGGCGGAAGGCACCACGAAGACGGCGGATGACGGCGTGGGCACGGTCCGGGCGGACGTCATCACGATCCCGATGAGCGGCGATGTCGGCAGCGGCACGTCGTTTGCCTCTCTTGAAGGCGCTGTCAGCGCCGCGACGCCGGATACGGGCATCACGCTGACGGCAGGAGCGGGAACGGTGACTTATTCGTTCAGCGGATCGAGCGCGCCGGTGAGCGCCGGCGAGGCGGAGGAAGAACAGCCGTCGTCGGACGGGACGTCTCTCACGGAGCCGGAGGAAACCTCTTCCGCCGCGGAGAACGAGCCCGCACCGGACAGTCAGGTTTCGCCGGCTGTTTCAGAACCGGAGGGCGCGCTTTCCGGTTCGGACAGCACGGACGTCAGCCGGGATGAGGAGAACCAGCTTCTTCCATCCGATGCAGATTCTTCCGGGGCGCAGGCCGCGACATACGGCGTACGCTATGAGTTTGTTTCCGGAACCGAGGGGAGGGAGCTTCCCGAATCGGTGACAGAGCTTCTGCCTTCCGATGACGGCAGCTACACGAGCGGCACGGAAGTGACGGCGCAGGCGCCGGAGAAGACATCGGTCGAGACGGAGGAAGGCAGCTGGATCTTTGAGTCGTATGACTTCACTTCCGCAACAGTGGCGGACGGCGATGTGACGTTCACCGGCACATGGCAGTTCATTCCGAAGGCGGAGAGCACGGCTTCTTCGGTCCTGACGGAGAGCACGGTTTCTTCCGCGGAACCGGAAACCGGGAGCACGGTGTCTTCTGCGGCGTCGGAAATCGGGGACACGGCATCTTCCGCGGCCTCTGCGTCTGAGAGCGCGTCGTCCGCGTCTTCCTCAGCCGCGTCGAATCAGCTTCTGCCGTCCGATACGGACTCTTCCGAGGCGCAGGCCGCGACGTACGGTGTCCGGTATGAATTTGTTTCCGGTACGGAAGGAAAGGAACTGCCTGAGTCGGTGACGGCGCTTCTGCCCGCTGACGACGGTCAGTACACGAGCGGCACGGAAGTGACGGCGCAGGCGCCGGAGAAGCAGTCTGTGGAGACAGAGGACGGAACCTGGACGTTCCGGTCTTATGACGCGGATCAAAAACGGATGGCGGACGGCGGTATGGTCTTCACCGGCACATGGGTGTTCGCCCCGAAGGCATCAGGCACAGAGACCACATCAGGAAACGCTTCGTCCGAGACGGCTTCGTCCGAGACGGCTTCGTCGGAGACAGCCTCATCCGAGACGGCTTCGTCCGAGGCGGCTTCGTCCGAGACGGCTTCGTCGGAGACAGCCTCATCCGAGACGGCTTCGTCCGAGACGGCTTCGTCCGAGACGGCTTCGTCCGAGACGGTTTCGTCGGAGACAGCCTCATCCGAGACGGCTTCGTCGGACACGGCTTCATCCGGAACGGATTCTTCGAAATCCGGATCGTCTTCCCCGGAGGCGGACACGGTATCCGAGCTTTACTCAGTATTCTATGACTTCTCCGCTCAGGACGGCACAGAGCTTCCGGTGGATGTCATGGATCAGCTTCCGAAGGACGGCACGAAATACAAGGCCGGCACGAAGGTGACGGCGCAGGCGCCGGCCAGGACGACAGTTGAGGAGCCGGAAGGCACCTGGACATTTGCGGGATATGACCACTCCTCGCTGACGGTTACGGCCGACGGAGACAACACGTTCTACGGCATCTGGACGTTCAAATCGGCTGAAACCTACGAGGTGAAGTACCAGTTCGTATCGGACAACGATCAGTACAAGCTGCCGGATGCGGTGATGGAGCTGATTCCGGGTGACGGAAACGAGTACACCGCCGGGTCCACCGTGACGGCCAGAAAGCCGGCGGCATTCAAAGTGTCCGTATCGGACGGCACCTGGAATTTCCGGGGATATGATCAGGACAGCGCGGTAGTCGAGGATTCCGACATTACCTTCACCGGAACCTGGTCCTTTGAGAAGAAGGAAGTGAAGACGTACAACGTCCACTACACCTTTGTTTCGGGAACCGAAGGCTTCGGGATTCCGGACGATGTGGCGGCGCTGCTCCCGTCGGACGGCAATGAGTACGAAAGCGGTCAGGAGGTCAGAGCGATCAGTCCTGCGGAGACAACGCTGACGGTAGGAAGCTGGATCTGGACGTTCGCCGGCTACGATCAGAGCAAAAAGACGGTCGGCGATTCGGACATCACGTTCACCGGTACCTGGACCTGCAGGAAGAACATCGACCCGAACGAGAAGGTCACGCTGAAGATCGTCAAGAAATGGGTGGATTCCGGCAACGCTGCCAAGGCGAGACCCTCCTCTATCTCCGTGACGCTCTATAAGAACGGAACGAAGTATGAGACCTTCACCTGCAAGGCTCCGACCAAGACGGCGGACACCTGGACTTATACGCTCCCGGCGCTTCCGAAGTACGAGGATGAAAAGGAAATCTCGTGGACCGTTGACGAAGCGGCGGTTCAGGGATACAGCAAGAGCATTGACGGCATGGTGATCACGAATACCTACGGAACGAAGGTCAATGCGGCGAAGACCGGCGACACATCGCCGATCGGGCTCTATGTGGGCGTCGCCGTGGCGGCTCTGGCGGTCGTGGTGATTCTTCTGATCGCCGGACGGAGAAAGAAGAAATAACGGACTGTATCCGTCCGTGACGGACGGAAGATATGGAGAGAAAGACTGCCGCACCCGATGGTGCAGGCGGTCTTTTTCTCGTGCGCCCGGCGGCGCACGTTTCTAACCGGTGTAAGTCCGGAATCCGCCCGGTAGTGGGAAGGAGACAGTCGAAGGCAAGGGTGTCCATCGCGAGGTGGAATCTGAAGGAAGCCGGATTCGGGGAACATACTAACCCGAGGGCAAACCTCCGGCCTGACGAACAGAAATCTCATATAAGGTTTTCGCTGAGGGTAAGACTGCGAGACAAGCCGAAGCCCAGTAACTACACGGAATCAGCGGGAATAAATGAGGCAGGTAGATGGAGGGAAAGAAACGTGTGGTACCCGGGGAGGCCTGTGCGATATGCTCTGAAAGGAGTAACCACTGCCAAAAGCAGTGCTGAACGCACAGGAGTCAGCAGAGGCCATAGTAGCGGCATGGCCGTGAAGGGCTGAATCAACAGGAGTTCCAAGTACGACCCGGAAAGGAGGAGAGAGCGAATGGGTACAGAAAACGTCAGCAATGACGGCTGCTCACAAAGAGATAGCGCGGAACGCAAAGGGTATGTGAGAGCGCACCGCTCTTTCAACCGGATATGGAAGGAAAGGGACAGTGCAGAGCCGGACATTCTCGGAAGGATACTGGATAAGGATAACCTTAACCGTGCCTACAAGAGAGTGAAGGCCAATAAAGGAGCGCCCGGAGTCGATGGGATGACCATAGAGGACGCGCTTCCATGGCTGAAGGAGCATCAGAGCGAACTTATAGTGAAGATAAGGGGCGGCCATTACACTCCGTCACCCGTAAGACGCAAAGAAATCCCGAAGCCGGACGGCGGGGTACGAAAACTTGGTATTCCGACGGTGATTGACCGCATCATCCAGCAGGCAATAGCACAACAGCTGATGCCCATCTATGAACCGCTGTTCTCAGACGGAAGCTACGGCTACCGTCCGGGAAGAAGTGCGAAGGATGCCATTCGGAAGATAAAGGAGTATGCGGAACAGGGATACACAAGGGCAGTTGTTCTTGACCTCTCCAAATATTTCGACACGATCAACCATGTGAAACTGCTCAACCTTCTGAGACAGAACGTCAAAGACGAAAGAGTAATTCAGCTGATCAAGCGTTATCTGAAGAGTGGAGTAATGGAAGACGGTGTTGTGGTTCCGACAGAAGAAGGTTCCCCGCAGGGCGGAAATCTTTCGCCATTGCTCGCGAACGTCTATCTGAACGAATTTGACCAGGAATTCAGAAGACGAGGGGTGCCATGCATCCGCTACGCAGACGACATCGTGCTGCTGGCGAGAAGTGAACGGGCATCGCAGAGGCTTTTGGAATCCAGCGTGAAGTATCTTGAAGGAACCTTGAAATTGAAGGTGAATCGGGAGAAAAGCAGAACGGTCAGCGTGTTTGCGATTCGAAATTTTAAGTACCTTGGCTTCTGTTTCGGGAAAGGTAAGAACGGAGTGTACGTCCGTGTCCATGCGAAGTCATGGAAGAAGTTCAAGGAGAAACTGCGTATGCTCACTTCCCGGAGTAAATGCGGAAGCATAGTAGCGGCTATGAAGCGAATAGAGGTTTCTGCGCGCGGATGGCTGTATTACTACGGTATAGCGGACATGAAGAGAAACATCGCCGACCTGAACGGCTGGCTGTACAGACGCGTACGGATGTGCATCTGGAAACAGTGGAAACTGCCACGGACGCGCAAACGCAAGCTGATGGGACTGGGTCTGCCCGAATGGGCAGCCTGTGAAGGCGCCTACAGCCGGAAAGCATACTGGCGAATGGTGAACACAGGTGTGGTTAAGACGGCCTTAACAAAAGAAAGACTGATACGCTGGGGCTTTTATGATCTGGCCGCAGCATATCAGTCTGTGCACGACAACTGTTGAAACCGCCGTGTACCGAACGGTAAGCACGGTGGTGTGAGAGGACGGCGGCTAATCACCGCCTCCTACTCGATTTTAAGGGGAAGGGTTTCCGGTATGGAGCGGCGAAGGAGCCGGCCGTCGCGATGCCGTACGCCGGCGCCGCGGAACCGAAAATTGACAGGCAGTCGATAGACAATGAGCCTGTCCTTCAATATACTGGGTTTCGGACACTTTTTATGAAGCGATGAGGCGGAGAAAGTATGGATGTCTTATATGTTGTGATTCCGGCTTATAATGAGGCCGCCAATATTCGAAGAACGGTAAACGAATGGTATCCGGTTGTGGAAAAGCATAATGAAGAAGGCCTCTCGCGACTTGTGATCATCAACGATGGAAGCAGGGATCAGACGTATGATATCGTCATCGAAGAAAAAAAGAGGAGACCTTTCTTAATTGCCCTGACAAAACAGAACGGAGGGCATGGATCGGCCGTCATTGCCGGCTATCGGTATGCCCTTGCGCACGGCGCGGATTATATCTTCCAGACGGATGCGGACGGTCAAACGAATCCGGATGAGTTCGAGAGTTTCTGGAACCGCCGCGCTGAGTATGACGCGGTATTCGGAAACCGGACTGACCGCAGGGACGGCGTCTCAAGAGTTCTGGTGGAAAGAATTCTCTGCTTCATTCTGAGGATATATTTCCACGTCGGGATTCCGGACTCCAACGCACCGTTCAGACTGATGAAGAGTCAGTATGTGAAAGACTATCTTCCGAGGCTTCCGTCTGATGATTACAATCTGCCGAATGTGATGATGACGACATTCGGCGTGTATGATCAGAAAAATGTAGCCTTTATGCCCGTGTCCTTCAGACCGCGGCAGGGCGGGACCAATTCAATTAACATAAAAAAGATTCTGCTTATCGGAAGGCGGGCCCTCGGCGACTTCAGAAGGTTCAGAAAGAACATGGAAGGCAACCGCTGACGGTCCGGACAGGCACGCTTTCCGCGCCGCGCCCGTAAGATACGTGAAAAACAGCAGACGCCGGCAAACCGTTCATGCTATACTTGGGGAAGCTGACTTACGGAGGTGACACGAATGCATGCATTTCAAAAGGCGCTGGCAGCGGCGGCCGGTCTTGCCGGAGCGACCATGCTGGGAAGCCGGTATTTTTATGAGCTGGCGATTCCGCGCCGCTCGAAGCTGACGATTCACGGGAGAGGCCAGTCGCCGGAACAGAAGGCGGCCCAGCGGAAACGGATGGAAGGATTCGAGCGGTGGATGGCGGAGCAGCCGGCGGAGGATCTCTGGGCGGCGTCCTTCGACGGTCTTCGTCTGCACGCGAAATACATCCCGGCGGACGAGCCGACGGACCGGGTGATGATCCTGGTGCACGGCTACCGCAGCTCGCCGCTCAATGATTTCGGAGAGATGCTTCCCTTCTACCGGGACCGGATGAAGATGAACCTGCTTCTTCCGGACGACCGGGGGCACGGACAGAGCGAGGGCGGCTACATCGGCTTCGGATGGCAGGATCATTTTGACGTGGAAACGTGGATTGACGTGATGATCGGCCGGCTCGGGCCGTCGGCTTCCGTCTTTCTTCACGGCGTCTCCATGGGCGCGGCGACTGTGATGATCACCGCCGGCGATCCGCTCCCGAAGCAGGTCCGCGGCGTCATCGAGGACTGCGGCTACACATCGCTGGTGGAGGAACTGACTTACTGCATGCACCATTACTACCATCTGCCGGTGCAGCCGTTCCTTGCCGAGATTGATCTCTGCACGAAACGGGACGCCGGGTACCGGTTTGAGGACTGCGATCCGGCCGCGGCGCTCCGGAAAACGAGCCTGCCGTTTCTGATGATTCACGGAGATGATGATCATTTCGTCCCGTCGTTCATGCTGGACCGGAATTATGATGCCTGCGCCAGCGCGGACAAGCGGAAGGTACTGATCCACGGAGCGGATCACGCACTGGCCTATGTCACGGACCGGGCGCTTTACGAGCAGGAGGTCAGCGCGTTCATCGGGGCGCGTGCCTGAGAACCGGGACCGGCCGTTCTGCGGGCGGACCGGCTTCTGCGTGTCCGCGGAGATGCCTGCGCGCAAAAACAGTGAATGAAAGAAAAGGGGGCGTGTTCCGTGAATCGCGGGGAGACATACGCGGGAAGCAGGACGGATCATGCGGAGTGCCAGGGCAGGAGAAGGAGAGAGGGGACCTAATGAAAATAACTGCACATGGGGGGAAGGCGGGACGGGCGATCCGTATCGTGACGGCAGTCAGCGCCGCCTGCGCGCTGGGAATCTATCTCGGCCTCGCCGTCTATTACCACACGCATTTCTTCAAGGGAACTTCCGTCAACGGCCAGGACATGTCCAACCTGACGGCGGCCGGGGCCAAGGCAAAGCTGGGAATCGCCAGCGACGGGTACCGACTCGAGATCACGGGCAGGGACGGTCTTGAGAAAACGATCAGTGCGGCCGACATCAGCCGGACGTATGTGGACAACCACAGTGTGGACGGACTGCTTGCGCAGCAGCCGTCATTTGCCTGGATTGTCGGGACGATGCGGGAACGCGCGGAACGGCTCCCCGAGAGCGCTTCCTTTGACGAGGCGGCGGCGAAGCGGCAGATTCAGGCTCTGTGGAATACCGCCCAGGCGGGATTCGTCTCTCCGGAGAATGCATACCTCTCCCAGGACGAAAACGGGCTGTATACGATCGTGCCGGAGAAGGAAGGGACACAGATGAACGAAGAACGTCTGGAAAAAGCGGTGCTCGGCGCTCTTGAGGAGAGCCGGACGTCGCTGGATCTGGACGCCGCGGGCGTCTACGAGAAGCCGTCCGTCCGCTCGGACGACGCATCTCTTCGCGCGGAGAAGGAATCCGTCAACCGCTATCTGGCCGTCAATGTGCGCTACGACTTCGGCGATACGGAGGAAAAGCTTGACGCGGACACCATTCTGCCTCTGCTCACCGTGAAGGATACGACCGCTTCCGTCTCGAAGGAAGCGGTCGCGGAACTGGTGGACCGCTGGTGCCGGACCTACAGCACGCTGGATTACGATTTTACAATCCGGGATCACAGCGGTGAACCGGTGACGGTGAATGCCGGCGGCTCCTACGGCTGGCGGCTCGACCGGGAGGCGATGGAAAAGGACGTGACAGAAGCGCTGGAAAACGGCGCTTCCGGAAAACGCGAGCCGGTCTGGGAGGTTACCCAGAACTGGGGGCGGGAGAACAACGGACTGGGGAAGACCTATGTCGAGATCGATCTTTCGGATCAGCATCTCTACGCTTACCGCGACGGGGAGACAGTGGTCTCCACGGATGTTGTGACCGGACTCAATAACGATGAGCGGCGGACGGTAAACGGGGCGTACTTTGTAACGAGCCGGATGACGGATCTGATTCTCGGCAATCTGGAGACGAAGGGATACGAGACGCATGTGGATTACTGGCTCGGCTTCTGCGGAGGGCAGGGCATGCATGACGCGTGGTGGAGGAGCTCTTTCGGCGGGGATATCTGGATCAATGACGGTTCTCACGGATGCGTCAATGTGCCGGAATCCGTGATGCCGGAGTTATACGCGAATGTGGACGAGGGAGAACCGGTGGTGCTGTATTACTGACATGATCCCGCGTCAACGGATTGAGAGTGGATTGTAAAAGAAAATGTCAGACTTTTGCTTGACATGCCTCCGGTTCATCTTATAATTGTTACAGTATTTAGTTTTTATCATCCGGAGAAGTGCATGATCCTGTGGTGTGCGCCTTACCGTGCTGTCAACGGAGCGGGGGAGCAGGCGCGGAGCGGGATACAGACCGGAACGGATATGAAGGCAGGGGAGAGCATGCTGATTGAAAACAGGATTGAACGGTATGTCACGGAAGTGACATCGAATCTGCCGGTCTATGACAGAGGCCGCGCAGGACGCGAGATCAGCGCGATGATCCGCGATATGATCCGCGAGAACGCCGGCGGACGGGAGCCGGATATTCTGGACGCGAGAGCCGTGATCGGGGAACTGGGGAGTCCCGCGGATATGGCCGGCGCGTGGCTGGAGATGAAGGAAGAGGAACGGATCCGCCGCGAGGAGGAACGGGAAGCGTACGGTCCGGAGGAAGAGGCCGGTCTGTCCGGATGGTTCCGGGGCGCGGCCGGTGAGATACGCCGGTCCGGCCTCCCAGCGTCTCATCTGACGCGGGAACGGGTTCTGAAGGCCGTGCTGGCGGTGCTGACCGTGCTGGCCGTATGCCTGGTCGCGTTCGGACTGATCGCACTCGGAACGCGCACAATCCACACGATGCTGCCTGTGTTCCTCGGCTGCGTGATGGCGCTGCTTGTGATGACGGGGAGAGGTGTGCTGTACCGCCAGAGTTCGTTCTGACGAAGCCGGCTCTTTTGCGGAAGATATATGACTGACAGCAGACAGGAAAGACAGGAAGGAGAGACTGTATGATGACGACTTCGCCGTCCGCGTGCATCGAGCTGAAGCCCGGCACGCATTTTGCAAAATGTGTTCTGATGCCGGGAGATCCGCTTCGCGCAAAGTATATCGCGGAGCATTATCTGGAGAATCCGGTGCTGGTCAATGATGTCCGCAACATGCTCGCCTACACCGGCACTTATCAGGGAAAGGAAGTTTCCGTGATGGGCTCCGGTATGGGAATCCCGTCTCTGGGACTTTACGCGACGGAGCTCTATGAGTTTTTCGGTGTGGATTCCATCATCCGCGTCGGTTCCGCCGGCGGTCTCGGCGACGACGTGCATGTGCGGGATGTCGTGATCGCGATCGGCGCATCCTCGAACACGGGCTTCCAGGATGCCGTGGATCTTCCGGGCTTCCTTGCGCCGACGGCGGATTACGGCATGCTGAGCGACGCGGTGGAAGCGGCAAAGGAGCTGGGCGTCCGCGCGGATGTCGGCCGCGTCTATACGTCGGATTTCTTCTATTATCCGAATCCGGAGGCGGAGATCAACCGGAAGGCCAGGGCGACCGGTCATCTCGCGCTTGAGATGGAGACGGCCGGGCTTTACCTCCAGGCGGCGGTGCACGGGAAGAAGGCGCTGTCGATTCTGACGATCTCGGACCACATTTTCACGGGCGAGGCGCTGAGTGCTGCGGAACGGCAGGACAGCTTCCATGAGATGATGGAGATCGCGCTGAAGACGGCTGCAAAGGCAGTGGGCTGAGAGAAACGTGATTCGTGAAATTTTCATTAAACATCCGCGCTGTTCTTGTAAAGGACGGCGCGGATGGCTTATAGTTGAAACAGTTTCAAAAAGACGGCGGCGGGGCCGGCCGGACAGGCCGGTGACCGGCCGTCATTTCGCAGATTAAGGACGGAGTTATGAAGGATTTCTTTCAGAGAATGAATGACAGGATCCGCAGTATGATGGAGGGACGCTACGGCACTGACGATTTCTCGAAGTGTCTCCTGACCGTGACGCTGATCTTTCTTGCACTCGCGTTTCTGACAGGAAACGCGTTCTGCTACCTGGCGGCGATCGCGGGCATCGCCTGCACCTATTACCGGATTCTGTCGAGGGATTTTGCGCGGCGCGCGGCGGAAAACCAGCGGTTTCTGTCCGAGACGGCGCGGATCCGGCGCGCTTTCCGGATCCAGAAGAAGCGCTTCGGCGACCGGCGGGAGTACCGCTATTTCAAATGTCCGAGCTGCGGACAGGAGGTGCGTGTGCCGCGGGGCAAGGGGCATATCCGGATCACATGCCCGTCATGCAAGAATCAGTTTGACCGGACCGTCTGAGGGACGGCGCGAGGCAGACGAGGAGGCGCAGAGAAGAGAACGTGTTCGGCTATGTGACAGTCAATGAGAATGAACTGAAGATCCGTGATTTCCGGAGGTACCGCGGCTTTTACTGCGGGCTTTGCCAGTCTCTGAAGACGCGGTACGGTCTGCGGGGGCAGATTCTCCTTCCCAATGACATGACCTTTCTCACGATCCTTCTCAACGGTCTGTACGAGCTTCCGCTGAAGGAGGAGGACCGGACCTGCCTCACGCATCCGACGAAAAAGCAGCATATGATCGGCAATGAGATCACCGATTATGCGGCGGATATGGGACTTTTGCTCGCCTACTACAAGCTGCTGGACGACAGGGCGGATGACGGCAATCTGGCGGCAGGCGCGCTGGCCGGCAGGCTTCGCAGGGCGGTGAACGCGATTGACGCGCGCTGGCCCGTGCAGAGCCGGACAGTCCGGGAGGCCATCGAAGCGCAGGAAGCGTTCGAGAAAACGGGTGCCAGTGATCTCGACGGCGCCGCGGCCGGGTCCGGCGACGCGCTGGGCGGCATCTTCGTGATGAAGGACGATGAATGGGCTGACCTGCTCCGCAGGACGGGCTTTTTCCTCGGGAAATTCGTGTACCTGATGGACGCGTACGATGATCTCGGGAGCGATGTGAAGAAGAAGCGCTTCAATCCGTGGATTTCCCGCATGCACGACGTGGATTTCGACGCCTGCGTGGAGAACGTTCTGACGATGATGATGGCGGAGTGTGCGAAGAATTTCGAGAAGCTGCCGATCGTGCAGGACGCGGATATTCTGAGAAACATCATCTACAGCGGCGTCTGGACGAAGTACGCAGCCATCAGGAAGAAGCAGGCGCAGGAAGCAGAAGCATAAGACACGCAGCCCGCGCCCGTTCACGCACTGGCAGAGAAAGACCAAAGGGAACATGATACAGGATCCGTATACAGTACTCGGCGTCAATGAAAACTGCTCTGATGAGGAGCTGAAGAAGGCTTACCGTGAGCAGAGCAAGAGGTGGCATCCGGACGCCAATCTGGATCATCCGGAGGAAGCCGAGAAGAAGTTCAAGGAAATTCAGGAGGCGTACCGTCAGATTGTCGATTCGCGTGCCCGCGGAGACAGCGCGTACGGACCGCAGCGCTCATCCGGCGCGGGCCCGGGCAGCTCCCGGTACGGGTACGGAGAATACGGCGGTTTCGGGGATTTCTTCAATCAGTGGGCGAACGGCGGCTCGCGGCAGACGGCCGGCGAGGAGTCCATCGAGCTGACGGCCGCCCGGAATTATATCAGCAGTGGCCACTATCAGGAAGCCATGACGGCGCTGAACCAGGTCACGGAGGCGGCACGGAACGCCCGCTGGTATTACTACGCGGCGGTTGCCAGCCAGGGACTCGGAAAGAACGTGGATGCGCTGAATTACGCGAAGCGGGCGTCCGACCTTGAGCCGGACAATGTCACCTACCGCAGTTTCGTGCAGCAGATGCAGAGCGGCGGCATGTGGTATCAGCAGCGGGGCGAGTCCTACGGCGGCTTCGGCGGCATGAGTTCGCCGACCGGCTGGTGTCTCTCCTTTCTCGCCATGAATCTGTGCTGCAACCTCTGCCTGGGAGGCACCGGCGGCGTGTTCTGGTGCTGAATTTCCTTCCGCGGGCGGCGGAACGCTCTGTGCGGCCTTTCCGCCGGCTCCGGCCGGAACGCGCGGCTTTTTCCTGCTCAGCCGGGCAGGAATTTTTTTATGATCTCGGCGACGCCGCTGTGGTCGGCGTCCCGTTCCGTGACATAGTCCGCCTCGGCCTTCAGCGCGTCGGTGGCGTTCGCCATCGCGCATCCGATTCCGGCGGCCCGGATCATCGGCAGATCGTTTTCCTGATCCCCGACGGCGATGGTCCGTTCGATCGGTACGCCCAGCAGGGCGGCGAGACGGCGGACCGCGTCGCCTTTCGATACGCCGGCACGCACGCATTCGAGGAACCAGCGGTTCGAGAAGAAGAGCGAGAGCGCTCCGCCGCAGCGCGCCGCGGCCTCGGCACGGAAAGCCTCCAGCTTCGCGTGATCCTTCAGGTCGATGAAGAGAAGCTTGACAGTCTCCTCCCGCAGAGAATCAGGGAGCGAGGCGTCGACGCGGTAGGTGACATGGATCCGGCCGGCGTAGAAACGGACTTCCTCGTCATCTGCGCAGACGAGCGTGTCCGACCGGCTGTAGCCCTGACAATGAATGCCGCGGGCCTTTGCGAGATTCCAGAGCTCGCGCGTCAGCGCAAGGGGAAGCGTTTCCATCACCAGCGGCTTTCCGGCCCCGCAGTCGTAGATCAGCGCGCCGTTGAAGGAGATCACAAAGCAGTCGGGACGGAGAAGACCGAGCTCCTCCGCCAGCGGAAGCGTCGCGGCGAGAGGCCGCCCGGTGGTCAGCACCACCTGGTGGCCGGCCCGAAGCGCGCCGCGGACGGCGGCTGCATTTTCCGGAGAAACGCGTTTTTCGGAGTTAAGAAGCGTGTCGTCGAGATCGAGATACAGAATGTGCGGATCCATGAAGTCTCCTTTCTTTTGTGTGAAGCAGACAGCCTCATGATACCATGCGCGCCGGTCCGGCGCAAAACGGAACAGGCTGCGCCGCGGCATGACCGGAGGAGACGTTACAATTTTCGTGATGTGTATCCGTTTCGGCGAAAACTGCGCACAAGGCCGACGAAAAGGGCTATACTCTGCACATGGAAATTGATTCTGTCATTCTTATTCAGGGGGTATGAACATGAACAAGATAGCACATGCCGCCCAGCGCAAGGCGTTTGAGCTGGCTCTGGACACGGTCGGCAAGAAGGCGGTTGAAAACAGAAGCGAGGGGTATGTGGGCGTCGTGGACGCGATGCAGAAGATCCTCGGCGACGGCTGGAAGCCCGAAGCGTACGACCGGCTCCGCAAAGCGTTCAGCAAGGACGGCAAGTGGACCCAGTACTTCAACAATCTGCTGGATCATGTGGATGTGGAGTTCATGAAGGGCCTCTTTATGTCCATCGGCTTCGAGGGCGGCTTCTGCGGCTTCCGCGAGACCAGAAAGACGGCGAAGAAGTACAACATGCAGTGCCCGTGGATCATCCTGTTCGATCCGACCTCGGCCTGCAACCTCCGCTGCACCGGCTGCTGGGCGTCCGAGTACAGCCATCAGCTGAACCTTTCCTATGAGGACATGGACAAGATCGTGACCGAGGGCAAGGAACTCGGGATTCATGCCTACATCATGACCGGCGGAGAGCCGATGATGAGAAAGAAGGATATCATCAAGCTGGCGGAGAAGCATTCCGACTGCGCGTTCATGCTGTTCACCAACGGCACGCTGGTGGATCAGCAGTTCTGCGATGATATGAGACGCTGCAAGAACATCGTGCTGTCGATGTCCATCGAGGGCTTCGAGGAGGCGACTGACTTCCGCCGCGGCAAGGGCGTCTTCCAGAAGGTTATGGATACGATGGAGCTGCTCCGGAAGAACGGCCTGGTCTACGGCACGTCGATCTGCTACACCAGCAAGAACTACAAGGCCGTGACGTCGGACGAGTTCTATGACTTCCTGATCAGCAAGGGCGTCGCCTTCACCTGGTACTTCCACTTCATGCCGGTCGGCATGGACGCGACGATGGATCTCGTTCCGACGCCGGAGCAGAGAGAGTACATGTATCACCGGATCCGCGAGGTTCGCGGCTGGGAAGGCGGCAAGCCGATCTTCTGCATGGATTTCCAGAACGACGGCGAGTTCGTCAGCGGCTGCATCGCGGGCGGCAAGTATTACTGCCACATCAATCCGAACGGCGACGTGGAGCCCTGCGTCTTCATCCATTACTCGAGCGCCAACATCCACGACAAGAGTCTGCTGGAGTGTCTGCAGCAACCGCTGTTCAAGGCCTATCAGGCGAATCAGCCGTTCAATAAGAACCTGCTTCAGCCCTGCCCGTTCCTCGAGAACCCGCAGAAGCTGCAGGCGATGGTGGAAGCGACCGGCGCTCACAGCACCGATATGAGCGCGCCGGAGACAGTCGAGCACCTTTGCGGCAAGTGCGCGAACTACGCGAAGGAGTGGGCTCCGTACGCGGACAAGCTCTGGAAGTCCAACCATCCGGGCTTCGAGCCGGAAGCGCCGAAGGACGTGGTGATCCCGGCGGACGCGAAACAGTAAGTGTAAAGAGACAGGGGGCAGGCCGTTCGGCCTGCCTCTTTTCTGCAGGAGGCGCGGGGCTCCGTCATTCCTGCAGAGGGCGCGACTGTGCGCCTGTGTGAAATCGATTTCTTGACGGGCGGCGGTCCCGCGGGTACAATGATAGCATCATGCAGGCGGAGCTTCGAAACCGGAGGAAACAACAGGATTTATGGCAGGACGAATCGCTACGATATGCAGTGTGCTTGGCGCGGCGGCGGCTCTTACCGTGACGGCTTCCGGCTGTTCGGTCAGCCGGATGACCGCAACGCAGACGCAGACGGAGGTAACGGCGGCTCCGACGCCTTCTGTATCAAGAGCGGGGAAGCTGGCGGAAATTCCGGCAGTCGACATCACATCAGGTCCGGCTCTTGAGGACTCGTCATCGGCCGGCTCCGCTTCAGACTCCGATCCGGATGCGAATCTCCGGGTGATCGGAACGAAATCGACGGCGGATACGGTTCGGAAGATCCGGCTTGTCAATGCCACGGGCCGGGATATTGTGGGGATCCATGTGCGGACGGATGATATGACGTCCTATCCGGATGCGGATTATGTGAGCGAAACGGATCCGCTGAAGGCGGGAGAGACGGCGGTCTTCTACTACGACGCGGCGGATGCGCTACGCTTCGGGGAGAAGACCGGCCAGACACCCGTCTACCGGATGCTTCTTTCGTTCAGCGGGGACAGCGGCGTTCTTCATGATTTTCCGTTCGGCCGGACGGAAGAGGCGACGATTCATTACGACTCCGAGTACGGTGTGACCTATCTCACCTATGTGCGGGGAGACGGCACCCCGGAGACGGACAGCGCCGATCTCATGGATACGAAGGAGTCGGAGATTCAGATTCTCCGGTCCCAGCTCAGCACGCCGGCTCCTACACAGACGCCTTCTCCTGCGGGTCCCTCCGACAGCACGCCGGCAGCGGCTTCCGACAGCGGGACGGTAAGCGATTCAGAGACAGACGGCGGATCCGACGGGACCTCCTCAGCCGTTATCCTTCGCCCCGATGCGGATGATGAGGACGAGGATGACGGCGGAGACGCCGTGGATGAGGACGGTACGGCGGATGGGGAGGACGGCCTTTCGGAGGCCGACGGAGGCGATGTGGTCGGCTGAAGAACCGGCGCAGAGACGTTCGGACCGGGCACTGAGCACAGAGGCGGCGAAAGTCTTTAAGCACGCCATGGCATTAATTTTTTGTAAACAGGGTCCGGATGCTTGACATCCGGGCCGGTTCTTTTTAAGCTTATTCCAATATTATTCTATTGGAGGTATAACAGGGATGTCCAACGCGAAAAAGCCGGACCGCAAACCGATTTATGTGTATATCCTGATTGTGGTTCTGGCGATGCTCCTGATCAATCTTTTCCTGTTCCCGGCCGTCCGCGCGCAGCGGTACACGGAGGTGGACTACAGCGCGTTCCTCGACATGGTCGATGAGAAGAAGATCGCGGCCGCCGAGATTCAGGACGACGTGATTCTCTTCGCTGACAAGAACAATCCGCCGAACTATTACAAGACAGCCAAGGTCGACGACCCGGATCTGGTGAAGGAGCTGAAGGCTTCGGGCGCGAAGTTCACCAAGGTGACGTCGGCGGATAATCCGATTGAGAGCTTCCTGCTCGGCTGGGTGCTGCCGCTCGTGATCTTCTACGGGATCGGCGTGTTCATCTCGAGAAGGCTGGTCTCCAGAATGGGCGAAGGATTCGGCGGCGGCAATCCGATGCTTTCCTTCGGCAAGAGCAACGCCAAGGTGTATGTGCCCTCCACGACGAGCATTAAGTTCAAGGATGTGGCCGGCGAGGAAGAGGCAAAGGCTCTTCTGCAGGAGCTCGTCAAGTATCTGCATGACCCGAAGGCTTACGCCGACATCGGCGCCCAGTGCCCCAAGGGCGCGCTGCTGGTCGGCCCTCCCGGTACGGGCAAGACGCTGCTCGCAAAGGCGGTAGCCGGCGAGGCGAACGTGCCGTTTTTCTCCATCGCGGGATCCGAGTTCGTCGAGATGTTCGTCGGCATGGGCGCGTCGAAGGTGAGAGACCTCTTCGAGCAGGCGGCAAAGAACGCACCCTGCATCGTGTTCATCGATGAGATCGATACGATCGGCAAGAAGAGAGACGCCGGCGCGCTGTCCACCAACGACGAGCGCGAGCAGACGCTGAACCAGCTGCTGACCGAGATGGACGGCTTTGACGGATCGAAGGGCGTCATCATTCTTGGTGCGACAAACCGGCCCGAGGTTCTGGATCCGGCCCTGCTCCGTCCGGGCCGCTTTGACCGCCGGATTCCGGTCGAGCTGCCGGATCTTCAGGGGCGCATCGATATTCTCAAGGTTCACGGAAAGAAAGTGAAGCTGGCGGACAACGTCGATTTCGAGCCGATCGCGAAGACGGCGGCCGGCGCCTCCGGCGCCGAGCTGGCGAACATCGTCAACGAGGCCGCGCTCCGGGCGGTCCGGATGGGCCGTCATGTGGTCACGCAGGAGGATCTTCAGGAGAGCATCGAGGTCGTCATCGCGGGATACCAGAAGAAGAGCCGCGTCCTTTCCGACAAGGAGAAGCTGATCGTCGCCTATCACGAGATCGGCCACGCGCTCGTCGCCGCGAAGCAGACGGATTCCGCGCCGGTACAGAAGATCACGATCATTCCGCGTACTTCCGGCGCGCTGGGCTATACGCTGCAGGTGGACGAGGGCGACCGCTACCTGATGTCGAAGGATGAGCTGCTGAACAAGATCTGCACCTTTACCGGCGGGCGCTGCGCGGAGGAGCTGATCTTCCACTCGATCACCACAGGCGCTTCCAACGACATCGAGCAGGCGACGAAGCTGGCCCGCGCGATGATTACCCAGTACGGTATGGACGACGACTTCGGCATGGTCGCGATGTCCACCCAGACCAATCAGTACCTCGGAGGCGATATGTCGCTGAGCTGTGCGCCGGATACGGCGAAGTCCATCGATGACCGTGTCGTTGCGGTGGTCCGGGAGCAGCATGACAAGGCGCTGAAGATTCTGAAGGATAACGAGATCAAACTTCATCAGCTCGCCAAGTACCTCTACGAGCACGAGACGATCACCGGCGAGGAGTTTATGGAGATTCTTCAGGCGCCGGTACCGTCGGTGACGGCACGGTCAGAGGACGGGAAAACGGAAGCCTGACGGAACGACGGCCGGAATCCGCATGAACAGGCCGGGAGAGAAGCGGGAAAAACCCTCTCCCGACACCGCGGACGGTCAGACCGGGACGGGAGCGCAGGGATGGAGCAGAAAGAAATCAACCGGATTCTGGGACAGACGGTGCTGTTTCATGACCTCGGCGAAAGCCGGCTCCGTGAAGCGCTTCTCATCATGAGAGGGCGGATCCGGCACTATGAAGGGAGGGCGGTTCTCCACGTAAGCGGAGAGCCGCTCTCCTTTTTCGGCCTTGTTCTCGGGGGAAGCGTACAGGTGACGATGAACGATCTGGACGGCCGGGACGTGCTGATGGCCAGCGTCAGGAGCGGCGAAACGTTCGGTGAGGCGATCTGTGCCCTCCGAAGGCCGGATCCTCCAATCAACATCTACGCGGAGAAGGAGACGGATGTACTCTGGCTGTCCGCCGGCTTTCTCCACGAGCCGGGCCGCGGCCCGCAGGAGGATCTGCGCTCGATGCTGGTCTGCCGGCTTGCCGAGATGATGGCCGGACGCACGCTCCGGATGAACCGACGGATTCAGGTTCTCTCAAAGCATACGCTTCGTGAAAAGCTGCTGACCTTTTTCGCAGAGTGCCGCGAGGAGTACGGGGGACCGAGCTTCACGATCCCGATGGACCGGGCGACGATGGCGGCCTATCTGGGGACGGACCGGAGCGCGCTCTCGCGCGAACTGTCCAGGATGCGCAGGGAGGGGCTTGTCCTGTACAGGAAGAACGAGTTTACGTTGCAAATGCAACCGACAAAGCCATCCTGACGGATTATACTGAAGAAAAGAAACAGTACAGGGAGGGATTTCTGATGAAAAAACGATGGATGGCCGTGATGCTGGCGGCCGTGATGACGGTTCTGACGATCGGGGCGCTGCCTGCTGCGGCTTCTTCGCAGGCGGATGCTGTTTCCGCCGCAACCTCTGCGGCGGAGGCGGTGCAGGGCGAAGAAACCGAGATCCGTCTGGCGGGACTGAAGGGCGCGACCTCGATGGGGATGGTCAGACTGCTGGAGGAAGCGGACAGCGGGAAGACGGCCGATTCGTACTCGTTTACGCTGGCAGGTTCCGCGGATGAGATCACGCC
The DNA here is from genome assembly GCF_019355395.1 of Chordicoccus furentiruminis. Classification (GTDB taxonomy): domain Bacteria; phylum Bacillota; class Clostridia; order Lachnospirales; family Lachnospiraceae; genus Chordicoccus; species Chordicoccus furentiruminis. The sequence continues at coordinate 852,206 of NZ_CP048829.1, read as the reverse complement.
GAAGCTGGTCAAGGGCGATCTGGATATCGCGGCCGTGCCGGTGAATCTCGGATCGGTGCTCTACAGCAAAACGCAGGGCGCGGTGGAGATGCTGGCGGTCAGTACGCTCGGCGTTCTTTATATCGTGGAAAACGGGGCGCAGGATATCACCAGCTGGAGCGACCTCAGGGGAAGGACGATTCTGGCGACCGGCAAGGGTTCGACGCCGGAATACGCGCTCCGGTATCTGCTGACGCAGAACGGACTGGATCCGGATCAGGACGTCACAATGGAGTGGAAGGATGAGCCGACGGAGACGGTCTCCGCGATGGCCGCGGCAGGCGGGAGCACGGTGGCGATGCTGCCGCAGCCGTATGTGACGGCGGCGAAGGCAAAGCTGCCGGATCTCCATGTCGCGCTGGATCTGACGAAGAGCTGGGACGATCTGAATAACGGAAGCCGGTTCGTGACGGCGGGACTGCTCGTGAGAAAGGCGTTTGCCGATGAGCATCCGGACGCGGTCAGCCGTTTCCTGGACGCATACGCGGATTCCGCTTCGTATGTCAATGAGCATCCGGCCGAGGCTGCGAAGCTGATCGAAAAGTACGGCATTATCAAGGCGGCTGTGGCGGAGAAGGCGATTCCGGACTGCCATATCGTCTGCATTACCGGGACAGAAATGAAAGCCGCACTCAGCGGATATCTGAAGACGCTGTATGACCAGAACCCCAGATCCGTGGGCGGCTCGCTTCCGGGCGGCGATTTCTACTACGACGCCGGTTCAGACGGAACGGAATGAAAAGACTGTCAGGACGAACACTCAGGCTGATTTCCGCCGCGGCAGCACTGCTTGTGTGGCAGGCTGCCGCGGCGGCCGTATCCGACCCGATTCTTCTGGCTTCGCCGGCTGAGGTGGGGAGACGGTTTCTCACGATCTGGCGTGACGCCGGCTTCTGGAAGGTGCTGGCTTTCAGCGCCGGCCACATCACCGGAGGCTTTCTGCTCGCTCTGACGGCCGGAACGGCACTCGGGCTGCTGGCCGCCCGTTTTCGTCCGGCGGAGATCCTTCTCTGGCCTTATGTCACGCTGATCAAGACGGTGCCGGTCGCCTCCTTCATTATTCTGGCCCTGATCTGGCTTGACGGAAGGCAGCTGAACATCTTCATTTCGTTTCTGATGGTGTTTCCTGTCGTGTACAGCAATGTGCTGGAGGGCGTGCGCAGCACGGATCCGGCGATGGAAGAGATGATGGCGCTCTACCGCGTTCCGTGGATCCGCCGGATGCGCTATGTCTATCTGACGCAGCTGCGGCCGTATCTGGCGGCGGCCGTGCGCGTCGGAACCGGTACCGCCTGGAAGGCGGGCGCGGCAGCCGAGGTGATCGCGGTTGTGTCCGGCTCCGTCGGAGGAAAGCTGTACGAGTCGAAAATATACCTGGAGACGTCGGATCTCTGCGTGTGGACGATTCTGATCGTACTGATCAGCGTGCTGCTTGAGAAGCTGATGCTCCGGCTGCTCGACGCGGCCGGCCGCGCGCTGGAGGACGGATGAGCGGCAAGGCGCAGCGCTGCCGGCGGGGAACGGAGCGCAGGATGACTCATACTGCCGAACGAGGCGGAACGCACTGCAGCCGGAGGGGATGGAGAATGGACACCTCGTCTTCAGTCATCACAGGAAAGGACGGACATGGTCACGATTCGGAATCTGAGCAAATCCTATCAGGGACGGAGGGTGATCGACGGTCTTGATCTGACCGTTCCGGACGATCCGCCGCTCTGCCTTATGGGCCCGTCCGGCTGCGGAAAGACGACGCTGCTGCGCATCCTCGCGGGACTCGAAAAGGCGGACGGAGGCACGATTTCAGGCCTTCCGGTCCGTGTTTCGATGGCCTTTCAGGAGGACCGGCTGGCGGAGCCGTTTTCCGCCGTGCACAACATCATGCTCGTGACGGGGCGGAGCGTTCCCCGTACGGAGATTCTTTCGCATCTGGACGAGCTGGGGCTCGGGGACTGCACGGACATGCCGGCGCGGGAGCTGAGCGGGGGCATGCGGCGGCGCGTGACACTGGCGCGCACGATGCTGGCGCCTTCGGGTCTTCTCCTGATGGACGAGATTCTGAAGGGCCTCGACGCGGCGGCCCGGCGCAGGACGGCTGCATATATCCGGCGCCACAGGGACGGCCGTCCGCTGCTGTTCGTGACCCACGATCCGGAGGAGGCGGAGCTGATCGGCGGCCGGATCGCCGTCTGGCCGGGAGTGCCGGCCGCCTTCCGCGCGTAGGCGGATCGCCGCAGCTCTCATCTGCTCCGCAGGACAGGTGCGCCGCCAGGGGGCGCGCGTGACCGTGCCGCCGTCCGTCCGGCAGCGCCGGCTGCCTTCCGCGCAAGCACATCACGGCCCGGCGGAGGCTGCCGGCTGCATTCCCGTGAAGAACCGTATTGACAGGAAACGGACACCTGTGCTAAGCTTTTTACGCTACGAGCAGAAGGTTCTTTTTTTTTGCGCAAAAACCGTGCGGGAAGGTTCCGCAGCGGGCGGATACAGAAAGACAGAGCCCTGCGTCAACCGGCTAACGGATATCATTGGAGGTGAAAAACCGTGCGTACAAGGATCACATTAGCTTGCACAGAATGCAAACAGCGTAACTACACGACCATGAAGGATAAGAAAGAACATCCTGAAAGAATGGAAACGAAGAAATACTGCAGGTTCTGCCGCAAGCATACCTTACACAAGGAAACGAAGTAAGCGGCCGTTCCGTGCTGCTGGAAAGTGCAGGTCATTAAGATGGCAGATAGTGAGAACAGGACCGCGAAGAGCGCGGAGAAGAAACCCCGTTTTTTCGACGGACTTAAGCGCGAGTGGGGGAAGATTATCTGGCTGACGAGACAGGATGTGGCCCGCGAGACCGGTCTGGTCGTCGTCCTTTCCCTGATCATGGGCATCATCATCACCGTGGTCGACAGCGCGGCGCTGCGGGTGATCGACTGGCTGCTGGCTCTTTGATGAAATTGACGATTTGCATTTGAGAGAAATAAGAGGGTTCAGATGTCAGAAGCGAACTGGTATGTGATTCATACCTATTCCGGATACGAGAACAAGGTCAAGGCCAACATCGACAAGACTGTCGCGAACCGTCATCTTGAGGAGCAGATCCTCGATGTCATCGTGCCGCTGGAGGACGTTCAGGAGACGAAGAACGGCGTCACGCGGATGGTCAAGAGGAAGATGTTCCCGGGCTATGTCCTCGTCCATATGGAGATGAACGACGATACCTGGTACGTCGTCCGGAACACCAGAGGCGTGACCGGATTCGTCGGACCGGGAAGCAAGCCGGTGCCGCTCGCGCCGGACGAGATGTGGAAACTCGGAGTCGGAGAGGGATCGGAGGCGCCAGCGCAGCAGAAGCCGAAGATCGTGGTCGATTTCGAGAAGGGCGATATGGTCGTCGTCATCGCAGGCGCCTGGGAAGGAACCGAAGGCGTCGTCCAGGCGGTCAACCCCCAGAAGCAGACCATCACGATCAACGTGGAGCTTTTCGGCCGCGACACTCCGGTCGAGATCAGCTTCTCGGAGGTTAAGAAAAAGTGAGTTTCTGCGGCCGCAATTGCGCCGCAGCTGATTCAGAAGGTCCCCGCCGGGCAAATCAAGCCATCCCGGGTAGAAAGGGACCGGACAGGTGGAAGGGTTTTATACTCGACAAAACCACATGAGGAGGAAACATCATGGCAAAGAAGGTTACAGGTTACATCAAACTGCAGATTCCGGCCGGCAAGGCAACCCCGGCTCCGCCGGTAGGCCCGGCGCTCGGCCAGCATGGCGTGAATATCGTTCAGTTTACGAAAGCCTTCAACGCGAAGACCGCTCAGATGGGTGATGTGATCATCCCGGTCGTGATCACCGTTTATGCGGATCGGAGCTTCACCTTCATCACGAAGACTCCGCCGGCGGCCGTTCTGATCAAGAAGGCGCTGAATCTGCCGAAGGCATCCGGTCAGCCGAACAAGGTGAAGGTCGGCAAGATCACGAAGGCTCAGGTGAAGGAAATCGCCGAGACGAAGATGCCGGATCTGAATGCCGCGTCGATCGAGGCCGCGATGAGCATCATCGAAGGCACGTGCCGCAGCATGGGCGTTGAGGTAGTTGACTGATCACAGGTGGAAGGACTGAAATCCGCTACGACCACAGGGAGGTTTGAATAAATGAAACACGGGAAGAAATATATCGAAGCCGCAAAGGAGATCGAGCGCGGCACGCTGTATGATCCGGCTGACGCGATCGCTCTGGTAAAGAAGACCGCGACGGCGAAGTTCGACGAGACGATCGAGGCGCATATCCGCACAGGCTGCGACGGACGCCACGCGGACCAGCAGATCCGCGGCGCTGTCGTTCTTCCGGCCGGAACCGGCAAGAAGGTCCGCGTCCTCGTTTTCGCGAAGGGAGCGAAGGCGGAGGAGGCGAAGGCCGCCGGCGCTGATTATGTCGGTGAGATGGATCTCGTTCCGAAGATCCAGAAAGAGGGCTGGCTCGACTTCGACGTTGTCGTCGCGACACCGGACATGATGGGCGTGGTCGGCCGTCTCGGCCGTATCCTCGGACCGAAGGGCCTGATGCCGAACCCGAAGGCCGGCACCGTCACGATGGATGTCACCAAGGCGGTGAAGGAAATTAAAGCCGGTAAGATCGAGTACCGTCTCGACAAGAGCAACATCATCCACGTTCCGGTCGGCAAGGCTTCCTTCACGGAAGAGCAGCTGGGCGAGAACTTCAGAGCGCTGATGGACGCGCTTGTCAAGGCCCGTCCGAGCACGGTGAAGGGCGCGTACCTGAGAAGCATCACGCTTGCTTCCACCATGGGTCCGGGCGTCCGCGTCAATCCGCTGAAGGTTCAGTGACATTTCTGATTGACATTCCCGGAAGGGAATGATAAAGTATACAGGCATCAAACCGAAGACAGCCGGTGTCCCTGAGGGACGTAAGCGCAAGCGCCAGCCGAGGATTGATTTTGATCGTGAAGGCTCATCTCAGGTGTGAGCGGATGATGAAATCAGTGACACCCCGTGCTCAGGCTGCACGGGGCGTTTTTTCGGTCAGCCGGGACGGCACGCTCCGGCGGATGCATGTTCAGAAATCTTTAGAAGGAGGAAACGTTCGTTCATGGCAAAGGTAGAACTGAAACAGCCGATTGTCCAGGAAATCGCAAGCGCGGTTGACGGTGCGAAAGCGGCGGTGCTCGTTCAGTACCTTGGACTCACGGTCGAGCAGGATACGGCGCTCCGCAAGGAACTCCGCGAAGCGGGTGTCCAGTACAAGGTGTACAAGAATACGCTGATGCGCCGTGCGTTTGAGGGAACGGAATTCGAGGCCCTCTCGAAGCATCTGGATGGCCCCAACGCCATCGCGGTATCCAAGGACGATCCGATCATCGCGGAGAAAATTCTCTCCAAGTATGCAAAGAACATCAAGTGCTTCTCACTGGTCGGCGGCGTCATCGAAGGCCAGTACGCCGATGCGGCGAAGCTGGACGAGATGGCAAGCATCCCGTCGAGAGAGGTCCTGCTCAGCAGACTCCTTGGAAGCATCCAGGCTCCGATCGCGAACTTCGCGCGTGTGATCAAGCAGATCGCCGAGAAAGACAGTGCGCCTGAGGCGGAGGCCCCGGCGGCGGAATAAGCAGATGCCTTCAGGCGTTTGCGGGATTATTAAATTACGAATGGGAGGAAATACCACTATGGCTAAGTTAACCACAGAAGAGTTTATCGCAGCGATCAAGGAACTGACTGTGACCGAGCTGAACGATCTGGTCAAGGCCTGCGAGGAAGAGTTCGGCGTTTCCGCTTCCGCGGGCGTTGTCGTGGCGGCTGCGGGCGCTGCGGGCGCAGCTCCGGCTGAGGAAGAGAAGACCGAGTTCGACGTCGAGCTGACTGAGGTCGGCGCCTCCAAGGTCAAGGTCATTAAGGTTGTCCGTGAAGCGACCGGCCTCGGCCTGAAGGAAGCCAAGGACCTCGTCGATTCCGCTCCGAAGGTGATCAAGGAGCAGCTCGACAAGGATGCGGCTGAGGATCTGAAGAAGAAGCTGGAAGAGGTTGGCGCAAAGGTCACCCTGAAATAATCAGCGCAGACCATATTGAAGGAAAGGCAGCCCGGACGCGTTCCGGGCTGCCTTTTTGCTGTGTGTCCCTCCGGCGGGGCGGAAAACCGGATATTACAATTTATTTAAAATATCTTTTGACAGATTACAGGGACTGTGGTAATCTTGAGAATGCACTACTGTCGAGCAGTGGCTTTTTGCGCGCAAAAATATATTTGTGCCTGCTGACTCTTAATCCAACACAATATACGGGGTGAAACGTCGAATGGAGAAAAACAGAATTCGTCCTATCAAATCCGGCCGGTCGATTCGCATGACGTACCAGCGTCAGGAAGAGGTGCTCCCGATCCCGAATCTGATCGAGGTGCAGAAGGATTCCTATAACTGGTTCGTCAACGATGGGTTAAAGGAGATCTTTGATGACATCTCCCCCATCGAGGATTTCGCCGACAAGCTGAGTCTCGAATTCGTGGGCTACCGGCTCTGCAGGGATGAAGTCAAATACCCGATCGATGAATGCAAGGAGCGTGACGCCAACTTCGAGGCGCCGCTCAAGGTGACCGTTCGCCTTCACAATAAGGAAAACGGGGAGATCAAGGAGCATGAGGAATACATGGGCTCCCTTCCCCTGATGACGGACACCGGCACCTTCATCATAAATGGAGCGGAGCGTGTCATCGTGTCCCAGCTCGTTCGTTCCCCCGGCATTTATTACGATATTACGCACGATAAAACGGGAAAGAAGCTCTATGCCTGCACGGTGATTCCGAACCGCGGCGCCTGGCTGGAATACGAGACGGATTCCAACGACACCTTCTACGTCCGCGTCGACCGCACGAGAAAGGTGCCGATCACGGTGCTGATCCGCGCGCTCGGCGTCGGAACGAATCAGGAGATCGTTGATCTTTTCGGCGATGAGCCGAAGATCCAGGCCAGCTTCGCGAAGGACCCGGCGAGCAATTACACCGAGGGTCTTCTGGAGCTGTACAAGAAGATCCGGCCGGGCGAACCGCTGGCAATCGATTCAGCCGAGCAGCAGGTGCATAATCTGTTCTTCGATCCGAGACGCTATGATCTTGCGCGGGTCGGACGCTACAAGTACAACAAGAAGCTGATGCTGCGGAACCGGATCCGCGGATTCAAACTTGCGGAGGATGTGCTGGATGTGACCACCGGCGAGGTAATCGCGGAGGCGGGGACAGTCTGCACACCCGAGCTCGCCGATCAGATCCAGAACGCCGCGGTTCCGGCTGTCTGGATCAGTGTGGATGACGTGGATCATCCGGTCAAGGTGCTGTCGTCGATGATGGTCGATATCGACAGCTGGATCAGTATGTCTCCGGAGGAGAAGAAGAACGCCGGCATCAACGAGCTGGTTTACTACCCCGTGCTCAGAGAGATTCTCGACCAGAACCTTCCGGACGATGAGCTGGCCTTGACGATCAGGCGCCGTGCTCATGAGCTGATCCCGAAGCATATCACGCGGGAGGATATCTTCGCCTCCATCAATTATAACATTCATCTGGAGTACGGCATCGGCAGCGACGACGACATCGATCACCTCGGCAACCGCCGGATTCGCGCGGTCGGCGAGCTGCTGCAGAATCAGTTCCGCATCGGCCTTTCCCGGCTTGAACGCGTGGTCCGTGAGAGAATGCAGACGCAGGACATCGATACGGTGACGCCGCAGTCCCTGATCAACGTGAAACCGGTGACGGCGGCCATCAAGGAGTTCTTCGGATCCTCGCAGCTGTCCCAGTTCATGGATCAGAACAACCCGCTGGGCGAGCTGACGCATAAGCGCCGTCTGTCCGCGCTGGGTCCCGGCGGTCTGTCGCGTGACCGCGCCGGATTCGAGGTGCGCGACATTCACTACACGCACTACGGCCGTATGTGCCCGATCGAGACGCCTGAAGGTCCGAACATCGGTCTGATCAACTCGCTGGCGTGTTATGCCCGGATCAACCAGTACGGCTTCGTGGAGGCGCCGTTCCGCCGGATCGACAAATCCGACCCGGCCAATCCGGTCGTCACCAACGAGGTGCGCTACATGACAGCAGACGAGGAGGACAATTACCATGTCGCGCAGGCATCCGAGCCGCTGGATGCGGAAGGGCATTTCGTCCACAGGAACGTGTCCGGCCGCTACAGAGAGCTGACGCAGGCGTGGGACAGAAGAGTCTTTGATTATATGGATGTCTCCCCGAAGATGGTCTTCTCCGTGGCGACATCTCTGATTCCGTTCCTGCAGAACGATGACGCGAACCGCGCTCTGATGGGATCGAACATGCAGAGACAGGCCGTGCCGCTTCTGACGACCGAGGCGCCGGCGGTCGGAACCGGAATGGAGGAGAAGGCGGCGGTCGACTCCGGCGTCTGCGTGCTCGCGAAGCACGCCGGCACGGTGAGTTCCGTGACATCCACGGACATCCTCGTCACGCTCGACGACGGGACGGTGGACAAATACCATCTGACCAAGTACATGCGCTCGAACCAGAGCAACTGCTATAACCAGAAGCCGATCGTCAGCAAGGGCGAGCGGGTTGAGGAGGGCGAGGTCATCGCCGACGGCCCGTCCACCAGCGGCGGAGAGCTTGCGCTGGGCAAGAACCCGCTGATCGGCTTTATGACGTGGGAAGGCTACAACTACGAGGACGCGGTTCTGCTCTCCGAGCGTCTTGTCCGCGACGACGTCTATACGTCTGTCCACATCGAGGAGTATGAGGCGCAGTCCCGCGACACGAAGCTCGGACCGGAGGAAATTACCCGCGACGTCCCGGGCGTCGGCGACGAGGCCCTCAAGGATCTGGACGACCGCGGTATCATCCGCATCGGCGCGGAGGTCCGTGCCGGGGACATTCTGGTCGGCAAGGTCACGCCCAAGGGCGAGACGGAGCTGACGGCGGAGGAGAGACTGCTTCGCGCGATCTTCGGCGAGAAGGAGCGCGAGGTCCGCGATACCTCTCTTAAGGTGCCTCACGGCGAGTACGGTATCGTCGTGGACGCGAAGGTCTTCTCGAGAGAGAACGGCGACGAGCTGCCGGCCGGCGTCCATCAGAGCGTGCGGATCTACATCGCGCAGAAGCGTAAGATTTCGGTCGGTGACAAGATGGCCGGACGACACGGAAACAAGGGTGTCGTCTCACGCGTGCTTCCGATCGAGGATATGCCGTATCTTCCGAACGGTCGTCCGCTCGACATCGTGCTGAACCCGCTGGGCGTTCCGTCCCGGATGAATATCGGACAGGTCCTGGAAATTCACCTGTCTCTTGCCGCGATGGCGCTCGGCTTCAACGTGGCGACCCCGGTCTTCGACGGCGCGCGGGAAATCGATATTCAGGACACGCTGGAACTGGCGAACGACTATGTCAACTCAAGCTGGGAGGATTTCTCGGCCAAGTACAAGGATGTTCTGAATCCGGAGGTCTATCAGTATCTGGGAGACCATCTGGAGCACCGGGCGCTCTGGAAGGGCGTACCGATTTCGCGCGACGGCAAGGTCCTGCTCCGCGACGGCCGTACGGGCGAGTACTTCGACTCTCCGACTACGATCGGCCACATGCATTACCTGAAGCTGCACCATCTGGTGGACGACAAGATTCACGCCCGTTCCACCGGTCCGTACTCCCTGGTCACGCAGCAGCCGCTGGGCGGCAAGGCCCAGTTCGGCGGACAGCGTTTCGGCGAGATGGAAGTCTGGGCGCTCGAGGCGTACGGCGCTTCCTACACGCTGCAGGAAATCCTGACCGTCAAGTCGGATGATGTGGTGGGCCGTGTGAAGACCTATGAGGCGATTATCAAGGGCGAGAACATCCCGTCCCCGGGTATTCCGGAGTCCTTCAAGGTTCTTCTCAAGGAGCTTCAGTCGCTGGGCCTTGATGTCCGGGTGCTCGATGAGAACCGGAACGAGGTTCAGCTCAAGGAGTCCATCGATTACGGCGATACGGATTTCCGCTCTGTCATCGAAGGGGACAGCCGGCGCCGCCGCGCGGAGGACGAGGATTACGAGAAGCACGGCATGACGCTGCAGCATTTCGATGATTCGACGGAGGAGCTCGTGGACGATGAGTCGATCCTCGACCAGGACTACAGCAGCGAGAGCGATGATTTCCTCGGTGTTGACGAAGACGGAAGCGACAGCCTGTCATCGGACGATGACGAGCTCTGATCTCACCTGATCGTTCATTTTGGAGGTACATATGGCAGAAATTGTGAAACAGCAGGAGGAATACAAGCCGACTACGTTCGACGCGATTCAGATCGGTCTTGCCTCTCCTGAGAAAATCCGCGAATGGTCCCACGGTGAGGTCAAGAAGCCGGAGACGATCAATTACCGGACCCTGAAGCCGGAAAAGGACGGCCTGTTCTGCGAGCGTATCTTCGGACCCTCGAAGGACTGGGAGTGCCACTGCGGGAAGTACAAGAAGATCCGCTACAAGGGTGTGGTCTGCGACCGCTGCGGCGTCGAGGTCACCAAATCCTCCGTCCGGAGAGAGCGGATGGGCCATATCGAGCTCGCTGCTCCGGTTTCCCATATCTGGTATTTCAAGGGGATTCCGTCCCGGATGGGGCTGATTCTGGATATTTCCCCGAGGACGCTCGAGAAGGTGCTGTATTTCGCCAGCTACATTGTGCTCGATCCCGCCGACGCGGCGCCCAACCTTGAGAAGAAGCAGGTGCTTTCCGAGTCGGAGTACCAAAAGGCGAGAGAGGACTACGGATACAACTTCCGCGCCGAGATGGGCGCGGAGGCGATCCAGGAGCTTCTGAAGGAAATCGATCTGGAGAAGGAATCCGAGGCACTCAAGAAGGAGCTCCGTGAATCCACGGGCCAGAAGCGCGCCCGGATTCTCAAGCGTCTTGAAGTCGTGGAAGCCTTCCGCGAGTCGGGAAACCGTCCGGAGTGGATGGTGATGAACGTGATCCCGGTTATCCCGCCGGATCTGCGCCCGATGGTGCAGCTGGACGGCGGCCGGTTCGCGACATCCGACCTCAATGACCTGTACCGCAGAATCATCAACCGGAACAACCGTCTGAAGCGTCTCCTTGAGCTGGGCGCTCCCGAGATCATCGTCCGCAACGAGAAGCGGATGCTGCAGGAGGCGGTGGACGCGCTGATCGACAACGGCCGCCGCGGCCGTCCGGTCACAGGACCGGGCAACCGCCCGCTGAAGTCGCTGTCCGAGCTGCTGAAGGGCAAGTCCGGACGCTTCCGCCAGAACCTGCTCGGCAAGCGTGTCGACTATTCCGGCCGTTCCGTCATCGTCGTCGGTCCGGAGCTGAAGATTTATCAGTGCGGTCTTCCGAAGGAGATGGCGATCGAGCTGTTCAAGCCCTTCGTGATGAAGGAGCTGGTCCAGAAGGGGACCGCTCACAACATCAAGAGCGCGAAGAAGATGGTCGAGCGTCTGGAGCCGGGCGTCTGGGACGTGCTCGAGGACGTGATCACGGAGCATCCGGTGATGCTGAACCGGGCGCCGACGCTGCATCGTCTCGGGATTCAGGCATTCGAGCCGATTCTCGTCGAAGGCAAGGCGATCAAGCTGCATCCGCTGGTCTGCACCGCCTTCAACGCCGACTTCGACGGCGACCAGATGGCCGTCCATCTTCCGCTGACCGTGGAGGCGCAGGCGGAGTGCCGCTTCATGCTGCTCTCCCCGAACAACCTGCTGAAGCCCTCGGACGGCGGCCCGGTGGCGGTTCCGTCTCAGGATATGGTCCTCGGCGTCTACTACCTGACGCAGGAAAGACCGGGCGCGAAGGGCGAGGGAATGCATTTCTCGAGCCTCAACGAGGCGATTCTGGCCTACGAGAACAAATATATCACGCTGCAGACAAAGGTCCGTGTCCGGATGTCGAAGACAAAGCCGGACGGCACGGTGGTCACCGGCAATGTCGACTGCACGCTGGGCCGGCTGCTTTTCAATGAGATCATTCCGCAGGACCTCGGTTTTGTCGACCGCTCGGTCGAGGAGAATTTCCTCAAGCCCGAGATCGACTTCCTCACCGACAAGAAGATGCTGAAGGCCATTCTCTGGAAGGTCATCAATCTTCACGGCGCGACGGCGATGGCCGAGGTGCTCGACAACGTCAAGGCGATGGGGTACAAGTATTCCACGATCGCCGGCATGACCGTCTCCATCTCGGATATGACGGTGCCGCCGGAAAAGCCTCAGCTGATCGCCGAGGCTCAGGCGACGGTGGACCGCATCGAGCGTAACTACCGCCGCGGCTTCGCGACAGAGGAGGAGCGCTACAAGGAGGTCGTGGAAACCTGGAAGGAAACCGACCGGATCCTGACCAAGAAGCTGCTGGACGGCCTCGACAAGTATAACAATATCTACATGATGGCGAATTCCGGCGCCCGCGGCTCCGACAAGCAGATCAAGCAGCTGGCCGGCATGCGCGGACTGATGGCGGATACGACGGGTCATACCATCGAGCTGCCGATCACGTCCAACTTCCGTGAGGGTCTGGACGTGCTGGAGTATTTCATGTCCGCCCACGGCGCCCGCAAGGGTCTGTCGGATACCGCGCTTCGCACCGCGGACTCCGGTTATCTGACCCGCCGTCTGGTCGACGTCTCGCAGGAGCTGATCATCCGGGAGACGGACTGCGCCGCCAACCGCAAGGAGATTCCTGGCATGTGGGTCAGCGAGTTCTCCGAAGGCCACGGCGACAAGAAGTCGATGATTGAGTCGCTGCAGGAGCGGATCACGGGACGCTTCGCCGCTCAGACGATCTATGACAAAAACGGCGAGGTCATCGTCAAGGCGAACCATATGATCACGCCGAAGCGCGCGGAGCGTGTGATGAAGGAAGGCGTCGGGGAGGACGGCGGGCCGATTACCCGCGTCAAGATCCGTACGATCCTGACCTGCCGCTCCAAGCTGGGTATCTGTGTGAAATGCTACGGCGCGAATATGGCGACCGGCGAGGCGGTTCAGGTCGGCGAGGCGGTCGGCGTCATCGCAGCGCAGTCCATCGGCGAGCCGGGGACGCAGCTTACGATGAGAACCTTCCATACCGGCGGTGTCGCCGGCGGCGATATCACACAGGGCCTTCCGCGAGTCGAAGAGCTTTTCGAGGCGCGTAAGCCGAAGGGTCTCGCGATCATCTCCGAGATCCCGGGCCGCGCCCAGCTGATCGAGACGAAGAAGAAGACGGAAGTGGTCGTCACCAACGAAAACGCGCCGGAGGGCAGCAAGGAGCGCCAGAAGACGTATCTGATTCCCTACGGCTCCCGCCTGCTGATTCAGGACAACGCAGTGCTCGAGGCCGGCGACGCGATCACGGAAGGCTCCATCAACCCGCACGACATCATGAAGATCCGCGGGGAACGCGCCGTTCAGGACTATATGCTCCGCGAGGTGCAGAAGGTGTACCGTCAGCAGGGCGTTGAGATCAACGACAAGCATATCGAGGTCATTGTCCGCCAGATGCTGAAGAAGGTCCGGATCGAGAAGCCGGGCGACACCGGCTATCTGTCCGGTTCGCTGGTGGATTATCTGGAAGCGGATGATCTCAACGAGAAGCTGATCGAGGAGGGGAAGGAGCCCGCAGAGCTCTCCAGAGTGGTGCTCGGCATCACGAAGTCCGCTCTGGCGACCAATTCCTTCCTGTCGGCGGCGGCCTTCCAGGAGACGACGAAGGTGCTGACGGACGCGGCGATCAAAGGCAAGGTCGATCCGCTGATCGGCCTGAAGGAGAACGTGATCATCGGCCAGCTGATTCCAGCCGGCACGGGACTCCGCCGGTACAGGAACATCCGCCTTGATACCGATGCCCGGATCGAGGAGGAGAAGAAGGCAAAGGAAGCGATGATCGTGGATGACGGCCCGCAGGCCGGAGAGACGGCGGGAGACGCCTCCGATGCGGTCATCGATGACGCCGAGGAGAATGAGTCTCTGGATACGTCCGCTCCGGTTGAGGAATGAGGTTGGTTTCAGGCCGGAAGTGACATAGAATTGATTGTGAATTAGTAAATATCCACAGTTTCCATACGGAAACTGTGGATATTTTTGTTGAAGTTCACAATAGAATCGCCTATAGTCAAATCACAGTCCGGATGGACGGGTGCCTCGTGGAAGGGCGGTGATGAACATGCCGGTGATCGGCCGGGAGATTGCGGGACGGTACCGGCTCCGCGGGATACTGGGAAGCGGAGGAAGCGGAACCGTCTATCTCGCTTACGACATGATTCTGAACAAGGAATGGGCGGTGAAGGCGGTTCCGCGCAGCCGGCGTCAGGCTGAGGATGAGATCGAAACGCTGAAAACGCTGAGCCACCCGCGGCTGCCCAGGATTGTCGACGCGGTTCGTGAAGCCGGAGCCGTCTGGATCGTCATGGATCTGGGAGAGGGCGGAACGCTTGCGGAGAAGATCCGGCGGTGCGGCGGTCAGCCGGAAGCGGCGGTGATCCGGTGGGGGATTCAGCTCTGCGGCGTTCTGATTTATCTCGCGTCCCGGAAGCCGCCGCTGATCTACCGGGACATGAAGCCGTCCAACATCCTGCTCCGCCCGGACGGAGAGGTGATGCTGATCGATCTTGGTTCGGCCGGCGGTCAGGCTGTGCTGGATGCCGAGCAGTCCGGTACGCCCGTTTTCGCGGCGCCGGAGCAGACGGGGATCCACGGACGCGTGGACCCGCGCTCTGATATCTATTCGCTCGGCATGACGATGATCGCGCTGCTTACCGGAACGGAGGAGCCGGCGGACATCACATGGAAGAAGCTTGCGTTCCTTGAACCGCCTGTCTCCGAGCCGCTGATCCGGGTGCTGCGGACCGCCACGCGTGAGCGGCCGTCTCTCCGGTATCAGACGGCGGAGGATTTCCGCGATGCACTGAACGGATGCCGGGAGAGCGAACGGGCCGGACTGGCCGTTCGAAGGAAGCGGGCGCTCGGCGCGGTCGGCATGGCGCTGGCCGGGACCCTGCTGCTTCTCGCCGGCTCAGCCTGCCGTGAGACGCTGCTGACGGAGATGGGGGCGCAGTACGCGGGACTTCTGAGCGAAGCCGCCGGGCTGGAGAACAGCAGCGCGCGGCGCGCAGCCCGATGCTATGAGGAGGCGATGACGCTTCTTCCGTCCCGAAGCGAGGCGTATCTTCAGTATCTGGAGGCGATGAACCGCCAGGGAAGAACGAGGGAAGGCATACTCAACGTCGCGGCCCGTATAGCTTCGGGCGGTAAGCCGGACGATGAGGTGGCCTACCGGATCGGCCGGCTCTGCTTTGAGGGGACAGAATCGATGGAAAGGGATTACCGCGGCGCGGAGAGATGGTTCGGACGTGTGGACGAAACCCGTTATCCGGAGACGGTCTACTGCCGCGCGGTCTGCCGGATGCTCGAAGGCGGCGGGACAACGGACTGGAAAAAACTGGATCAGATGCTGACTGCCTTCGCGGCGGACAGTGCGTCTTATGAGGACACGAAGAGAAGAACGGAGGCGAGGCTCATGATCGCGGGCATATACAGAGGACATCAGCAGGGATTTGCGGAAGCGGGAATCAGCGGCTGCGGGAGGGCGGCGGAGGTGCTGGAAAAAGCGGAAAACGAGTATACGGATGAGCACAGTCCCGAGGCGGCGGTGATGCTCAGAGACGTGCTCAGCAATCTGGCCGCCATCTATTGCATCGAGGAGGGACCGTATTCCTGCTTTCACCCGGAACGTGCCGCGGCGATCTACGCCACGCTGGCGGAGGAAGCGGATACGAAGGAGGAACGGAAGGAGTACGCGTTCCGCGAAGCGGCCGCCTCACAGCTCACGAATGATTCGGAAAGAACCGTCACGCTGTACCGGGGGCTGGTCCGGCGCTATCCGGAGGCGCGTACATATTTCCGTTTCAGTCTGTGGCTTCTCGACTGCGGGAAAAAAGAAGAAGCGGAAGGATATTTCCGGGCGGGGCAGCGGATGAAGAAGGCGGAGGAGTGCCCGGAATATGAGATTCTGAGGAAGCGGCTTTCGGGTGGAGCGGCCGGCGCGGAGTCCGGCGCTGAAACGAAGACCGGAGTGAAGAGCGGGAAAGAGAATGGCTCAGAGGGAGTCCTGCCGGAAGCGGCCGAAACGGATTCTGCGGCGGTGACAGCGCAGTCGGAAGCGGCCGGGACGGGGCCGGATCTGGCTGCGCCGGGCGGCGGGGCGGAAGCGAAACATGCAGACAGAAGGGCGGCCGGCGGTGACAGCTGATGAAAGGAGAGGACGATGAATCTGGAAATCCTGATGTTTCTGCTGTATCTGCTGGGCGCGTTGTGCTGCGGCGTTTCTGCCGTGATGCTGGCGCGGATGGGTGTGCACCGGACGGTTCGGCGCGGCATCCGCATGCTTGGAAGAAGGCTGAGACGGACACGGAGGAACGGGCTGCGGGCCGTGCCGGCCGTCCTGATCGCGGCGGGAATTTTCTGCGCGGGCGGTGCGGACTGTCATGCCTCCGCGGAGGGAGGAAGCGCCTCTGATCCGCGGGGTCAGGTGCTGCTGGAGATGGACGGCACGCCGGACGGGCGGACCGGAACGCGGTACGTGAGGGCGGACAACTGCGGTATCCGCTGTGACTTTGCGGCCGGTGAGGACGCATATCTTACGCTTCGGATTGACGGGGACGAAGTGCCGCTGCGGACGGCGCATATCCCGGTTCTCCGTCCTGAGGAAGACGCGGCGGAAACAGAGCCGTGCAGCGGCGCGGAGGCGTTCCCGGAGGCAAGGGAGGAGCCGGAGACCGGCTGGGCGGAAGGCACGGTCACAGTGGATCCGGCGGAGCTTGCCGTCAGGCTCCCTGACGGGCCGCATACGGTTTCCGCTTCGCTGGCAGCCGGAGAAGAGGAGCTCGCCCGGGCGGAGATCCCGTTTGTCCTTGACACGAAAGCGCCCCGCGTCAGGGTGAGCGTTCTGACAAAGGCGGCGAAGCCGGAGCCGGATGCGGCGGACGGCCGGTGCTATTTCAACGCCGACTTCACGATTCGGGCGGAGGTAGAGGAGGAAAATCCGGCGGTGGGAAGGATCACGCTCCGGAGAGATTTCGCTTCCGCGGATCAGCGTGACTTCTCCCGCGCTGCGGTCAATACGCTGGGACCGGACCAGTTCGGGGAAGGCGGCGTGCTGACGGATACCGTGGACGCGGACGGCGTCTATCAGTACACCCTGTCCGGTTCGGATATGGCCGGCAATCCCCTTGTCTTCGAGCCCGGACCCTATCTGTATGAAAACGGGACGAGCCGGCTGATGGTCCGGGACACGGAGGCGCCCGCGGGACGGATCACGGTCACGGACGGCCGGAAAGAGCTTTTTTCGATGAATGAGAAGGGCTATTCCCGCGGCACGGCGCAGTATCCGGCGGAAAGCCAGATGGAAGCGTCCGTGACGGCTGACGAGGGGGAGACGCTGCCGGTCCGCATCCGGGGCACGCTGTTCAGCCCGGACGGGAGCAGAACGCTGACGGAAACCGGCGAGGGACAGAGCCGGCCGGACGGGTACCGGTACGGTGCGTCTCTCCTCTTCGAACCGGACCGGAACGCTTCCTTCTTCATTCAGGATCTGGTGATGGAGGATCTTGCCGGGAACCGGACCGTGTTTCCCCGGACGCCGCTGATCCGGCCGCGGTTTTCCGCGGCGGGCCGCAGCCGGTCCGACGGCGCGCAGGCGGAACCGGACGCCGGGCGCGCCGTCGGAGCCGACAGCGGAGGGAAGGAACGGAAGGAGAGCGGAGTATCGGCTTCCACCGGAGAAAGGACGAAACATTCCCTTTCCGGTGCCCCGGATGCGGAGCCTGAGGGAGAGCAGAATCCTGACATCCCTTCCGTCTCGGTCCGCTACGACAACAATGACGTGAGAAATGACCGCTACTTTTGCAGGCCGAGGACGGCACTGATCCGGGTGCGGAAGGAGACGTTCCATCCGGACCGGATCCATATTTCGGCCGGCGGAGGCGAGGTCGACAGTCAGTGGGAGGAAGACGGAGCGTACAGGATCAAGCGGGTGCGTTTCGCGGAGGACGGGAAGTGCTCTCTGAGCGTCAGCGTGACGGACGCCCTGGGAAATCCCTATCCGCCCCAGGAGATCAGCGGCGCCGCCGCGGACCGGTTTGTGATCGATACGAAAAAGCCGGTTATGTCGGTTCAGGGCGTGAGGGACGGGTCGGCAAACGCGGAAACGCCGAAGATCAGCGTGATTCTGCGCGATGAGTGGGCTGACGGATGCACCGTTTCCTTCCGCCTGCAGGAGGGCGAACGGGATGAGAAGGAGGTGAAGGGAAGAGAGGAAGGAAAAGCCGAAGAACTCTCCGTCTCCGGCAATACGGCTGTCTCCGGGGAGGAAGAAGGGAATACGGCCGCAGACGAGGAAGCGAGACAGACCGGACGCCGCCGGTTCCGGCTGTCTGTCCCGAAACGGGACGCGTTTTACCGTCTGACCTGTCAGGCCGCGGATCCCGCGGGAAACCGGACGGTGACGAGCGTTTCATTTTCCGTAAACCGGACGGGCACCGTCTTTGAAGTGAGACCGTTCCGGCTGAACGGCGCGGTGCGGAACCGGCCCGTCGTGCCGGAGGTGCATCTGCATGATCTCGATGACGTCTCCGTCCTGTCCGCGTCCGTCAACGGAAGAGAGACAAAGGTGACGCGCAGGGGACAGACGGTGCGGTTCGACCATCTTCCGTCGGCGGACGGATCCTATGAACTGGGGCTGGTCACGAGGGACAGCTCCGGCCATGTGAGCCGGATGAAGCCGGTGCGCTTCCGGCTGGACCGGACGCCGCCGGTCCTGGCGGTTGTATTGCCCGGAGAGAGCCGCACCTATATCGGATCGGTGGATATTCTTCTTGTCACCGACGACCGGGAGGATCGGATCGAATCCGTCCGGATCGACGGCAGGAGCCTCCCGGAGACAGAGATCCGCCGGGAGGGGGAGGCACGGAAAGTGACGGTGAACACGTACGGAACGCACCGTTTGACGGCTTCGGCGGCAGACGCGGCGGGGAACCGGAGCGGCGAGGTGAGCTGCACGGTCCGCGTGGTGCGCCATACGTTCGAGAGTCTGTTCGGGCGGTACGGATGGCGGCTGATTCTGATGGGCGGGGTGGCGCTGGCGGCGGGTGCGGCCGTGCTTCGGCGTAAGGCGGAAAAGAGAGCGTGAAATGCTGCGTCTGAGAGAGGCGGAGAGGAAGGTCAGACGTGATCGGACGGGCAGGCAGTCCCGGGGAGGAGGATGTCGTAGAGGGGCGTTTTCACAAGCCTCAGGAAGATCGGACGGAATTCCTCGGGAGGAGACGGATTCTCCTGACAGATCCATACTTCCACGATCGCCATCGTGGATTCCACGAGAAGACGGGTCAGAGTCCGATCCGGAAGCTGAAGCTCTTCGGAACGCGTTCTGTAATTGTCCTCTCCCCACTTGACATACAGCCCGATGATATATCCGCGCCACGCGGGATCGATGGCCGTTGTATAGAAGCAGCGGATCAGCTTCCGGTTCGAATAGAACAGAGGAAGAATCTGATCGGCGAAGTAGTGGAACGGATTGAGGCCGGCGGACGGATCGTACTGCAGAAACGTATGGTAGATCGCTGAATTGGAACGCTCGCGCAGGTCGCTGATGATCTCGCCGCAGTTCCGGAAATGCTTCTGGTAGATCGCCTGTCTGGTGATACCGGCTTTCGTTGCGATTTCGCTCATGGAAAAGTCAGGCCGGGTCGGATTTTCCATCGCCAGCTCGACCAGAGCGTTTATGATATTTTCTCGAGTGTCTTTGGGCACAAACATCACCTCCTCCGATAAAGATACCACAACTCTTCAAAAAGTTTATATTTATTACAATAAAATTGACGATGCGTAAATAAATTGTTACCATATGTTCTTTATGCCAGGTTCTGATCATGCTACTATGATTCCAGCGGCTGAAGCCGGATGCGGACGCGGAATCCGCCTGCCGCAGAAGCGGAGACGATCCGATTCCGCTCCGTTCCGCCCGGATCAGAGAAATGCCGGCCGGAAAGGAGCGGAGGGACGAGGAGGTATGGAACGATGATCAGGAGATTCGCAGGGAAGACGGGAGTGTGGCTGACTGCCTTTGCGCTGCTGCTTGGCGGCATCCGGGTGCAGGCTTCATCATCCGGGGGTGCGAAACCGGGCTCAGAGAAAGAGATGGCAGCATCCGCTGCCCAGGCGGTCTCCGGGAGTTCGTCGGCGGAGCCGGCGGCCGGGGAAAACGCAGAAGCGATGCTGAATGGGAAAAGCTGGAAGGATATGGTGCTCGTCCTGGATGGCAGGCTTCTGAAGCTTCCTTTTCCGTATTCCTCGATCAGCGGGGACTGGTCCTTTGATCTGGCGGATTACGGATACGATAAGGGCTATGTCCTGAATCCGGGCGATAAGGTCGTCGGGACGATCGAGCTGAAGAATCCGAAGTATGACAGGATCCGGTGCATGGCGGGCTTTATGAATACCGGGGAAGGCATCAGACAGATCGAGGAAACGGACATCTGGTCGCTGACGATCGATGCGTCTTCGGCGGATGTCCGACCGGATCTGATGCTTCCGGGCGGCATTACGTGGGGCTCGACGGCGGATGAAATTCTGTCCGTCTGCGGTCAGCCGGAGGAAGAACCCTATGTGGCGGAGGATCTGGGTTATACGGTGTACAGCTGGTTCCCGGACTTTCAATATAAGATGAAGCTGACTGTCTACGATGACGGCGGGCTCAAAGCGCTGACGCTGGAGAACTATGCCGGAAAATGAAGCGGATCCGGGTGATGGGTCAGCGTGCGGAGCGGGGACCGGCAGGCCCGGACGAATCCGCCAGATACAACAATCCTCCTTCTTTGCCATGACGAACGGAGGCTGACTTCCGGGAGGAAGCAGCCTCCGTTCGCCGCCTCCCCGTACCCGCCGCGGACGGACCCGGCGCATCGCTATGGATTTTTCGCCTGATTTGTGCTAGTATATATATCTCAGACAGGCGGGTTTTCCGGCCTGCCGTTTTTCGATACTGAAGGAGGAAGATCAATATGTCCGCATTGCTCAATGCCGTCTATCAGGTGCCTCAGTACCTGATGACGCTGTTTACCGGCCAGTACCGGCTGTACGCCTTTCTTGCCGCGGCTGTCTTTCTGATTGTCATGCTGTTCACGAACCGGGTGGTGACAGTTCTGCGGGATCTCTTCGTGCTGGCGGCTGTCGTCTGGGGCGTGGTTTCCTATTTCCGCGGACAGTTCGAGATGTTCTGGATCTGCGTGGGCGCTCTGGTGATTCTGGCTGTTTTCCGCCTGCTCCGGTATATCGTCGTGAGCATAACCGATTCCAGACGGTCACGCCGGATCGAGCGGGCCGCGCTGGCCAAGGCCGAGAAGCGCCGCGGCTCATGGAAGGAAAGAAAAGGATACAGCGGCGAGCGCCCCGAGAGCGGGGAAGGGGAAACGGAGGAGGAAAACGGCGAAATCCCCTACATCAGCCGCGATCAGCGTGAAACGGAGGAATCGCGGGAACGCAGGTCCGTGTATGATGCGGCGCCGGTAATTCCGCCGGAAGAGAAGCCGCTTGAGACGGCGGACGGGCCGGAGGGAAGCGGCGATACGGAAGACGGCGAACCGGAAGAGGCGGAAGGAGAGACCGGAACGCTGTCTTCGAAGACGCTGAGCCGGGAGCAGGCCATCAGCGCCGCGCATAAGCTCCGTGATCTGAAGGATCTCGGGATTATGACGCCGGAGGAATTTGAACAGATCAAAGCCAGACTGTACTCTCGTCTCGGGTGAGGACGGACTCCTGTATCTCCGGTTTCCGGATCAGTTCGAGCAGATTACGGAACCCGATGCGCCGGATTCGGGGCGCCGCAGAGGCTGCGGGTCCGGCCACGGACAGGATGTAACGGGAGGAAGACATTCCTCCGACCGGGCGGATGGAGGAAACGGACGCAGGTCCGTCTGAGGAAGACGGACCGGAATCGGGAATGAGCACGGAGGACTGCCAGATCAGGCAGTCCTCCGTTTTGTTCTCCCGTACGATACGGAAGCCGGCTGCCCCCGGCACTGCTGAAAACGCGTGCAGCGGGACGGTCAGTCCTTCGCCGGTCAGCTTGAGGTAGCTTTCTCTGGCGGTCCAGATCCGGAAAAACGCTTCGGCCTGCCGCATCCCGGACTGACCGCAGATCCAGCGCTGCTCTTCGTCGGAGAAGAAACGGCGCGCAAAGGAAGCCGGCGGGATCCGGAGACGCTCCAGATCACATCCGACGGGATGGTCCGAGACGGCCAGTACGGTTCCCTCGCCGGAATGACTCAGGTTGAAATCGGTAGTCCCCGGAGAGAGCGGACGGCCCTGCGGTCCCTTCAGAAGAGAGGCGGGATTCAGACCGTACGCCGGCAGAACGGCGGCCAGCAGAAGGCCCGCCGCGCACCCGAGCCGACGGGTTTCCGCCCGGCGGCACCGCAGGATCCGGTCCCTCCGCTCCTCCGTCAGAGGCCGTATGAGCGCCGGCGCATCAAGCGGATCCGGCATCTCGTGTATATCCGTGAGATAGACGGCGATCATGAGTCGATGATGTCTCCCTTTTCGACATGCGTCCGGATGATTTCCTCCGTGACACGGTACAGGTCTTCGGAGCCGAGCGCGGTCTTTGACTGCCGTCCGAGGATTTGGGTCCGGTTCACGCCGTGCTCGCGCCAGTCGCCGCCGTCGTTGCTGTGGTTGAGCAGAAGAGGCTGAAGATTGTCCATCGCGTGGGCGAATTTCGCCTCCGGCGTTTCCCACGCCTCGAATTCATCGAAAAGAGCCTTCAGCTCCCGGCTCTGATCCTCCGGAAGCATCGAGAAGAGACGTTCTTCCGCCGCCTCCTCCCGGGCCTTCTGCGTTTTCTTGCCTTCCTCGTCGTAGGCGTACGTATCGCCCGCGTCGATTTCGACCAGATCGTGGATCAGGCACATCAGCACAACATGGCCGATGTCAACCGGTTCGTTGGAATATTCCCTGAGCAGCCAGGCCGCGACCGCCATATGCCAGGCGTGCTCCGCGTCATTTTCCCTCCGTCCGTGACCGCTCAGATGGGTCTGGCGGAAGACCTGCTTTTCCTTATCGATTTCCAGTATGAACTTCAGCTGTCGGTCCAGTCTTTTTTTGTCCATATTCGTCCTTTCTGTATCAGCGGATCAGATTCTGATGATTTCAGTCATACGCGGCGTCAGCCCAGAGCGATCCGGTCAATGGCGTCCAGCTCATCTTCCGTGAAGGAGGTATTCTGCAGGCAGCGGATGTCGTCCAGCAGCTGCGACGGGCGGGACGCGCCGACGAGAACGCTGGTGACCGTGTCCTTTGCCAGCAGCCAGGCGAGCGCCATCTCCGCCAGCGTCTGGCCGCGGGAGGCGGCGAGATCATTGAGCTCCCGGATCCGGTTCAGCCGGTCCGGCGTCAGAGCGGACTCCTTCAGGAAGCGGCCGTCGCGGCGGATCCGGCTGTCGGACGGGATCCCGTGAAGATACCGGTCCGTGAGCAGACCCTGAGCGAGGGGACTGAAGGTGATGACGCCTTTTCCGAGTCTCGCGGCCGTTTCGAGCAGACCGTTCCGCTCCGGACCCCGGTCGAAGATGGAGTAGCGGTTCTGGTTGATGACAAAAGGCACATGCCGCTCGCGCAGAATCGCCTCCGCCTTTTCCAGCGTCGGCCCGTCATAGTTTGAAAGACCTGCGTAAAGCGCCTTGCCGCTGGTGACGGCCTGCTCCAGCGCGCCCATGGTTTCCTCAAGCGGCGTGTCCGGATCCATCCGGTGATGGTAGAAGATATCCACGTAATCAAGTCCGAGGCGCCGGAGACTCTGGTCAAGACTGGCCAGCAGATACTTCCGGCTGCCCCAGTTCCCGTAGGGCCCCTCCCACATGTCATAGCCGGCCTTGGTGCTGATGATCAGCTCGTCGCGGTAGGGCATCAGGTCGTCACGGAGAATCCGCCCGCAGTTCCGTTCGGCGCTTCCGTATTCCGGCCCGTAATTGTTCGCCAGATCGAAGTGCGTGATGCCGTTGTCAAATGCAGTCCGGCAGATCTGCCGCATGTTGTCGTAGACGCCGGTGCTTCCGAAATTGTGCCAGAAGCCGAGAGAAATCGCGGGGAGGAGCAGCCCGCTCCGGCCCGCGCGTCTGTACTGCATGGTCTGGTACCGTGAATCCGCAGCCTGATACATGTATGCCTCCGTTTCCGTCCGTGAAACGGGCGGACGAAAGATGCCGCCTTCACGGACTGTTTTGCGGTTTGTCAGTCAGATACTGCGATTATAGCATCGGCCGGACGGCTTTGGACAGACGATCTAACACCGTGACTGATTTTTCCAACATCATCGCCTTTGCCGCCGCTGCGCGGCGTGTAAGATGAAAAAGGAAAGAAATCTTCGGAGAGCACGACGGAACAGGAGTGAGCACGATGCAGCAGGCACGAATCTCTGATGAAGGAGCCGGAGCCTGCATCATCAGACAGATGCGGTTCGGGAGGGAACAGGATGAGACAGGAGGAGGACGAAGTAAGGTACAGCGGGAAAGAAAGCGGCCTGCGCATGGAGGTACCGCCGGTGAGTCGGATGACGGTGATCACGGACAGGGAGAGGCTGAGCGGAGAGCCGGGAGCGGACTGTTTCCGGAACCCGGGCATCCGTGTGACGGAGGAAACGACGGAGAACGGTACGCTGATCCGGCTGGAGTCGGACCATGAGCCGGTCCGATGGGTGATCCTCCGCTTTGAAACGGATCTGAGCGCCGTCAGGCGGGTGCTGGGCGACGCGTGGGAGCGGGGATACGGAAATCTCGAGTGGCGGAGCGTGTCGGCGAACCGGCCGATGCCCTGGTATCTGCTGGCGGAGGAAGAGACGGCCGGATCCTCCCGCTACTTCGGCGCCGGCGTGCGGGTGAGGCCCTCGGCTTTCTGCTTCTGGGAGCTGGATCCGCGGGGACTGACGCTGTATCTTGATGTGCGCAGCGGCACGGAGGGCGTCCGGCTCGGCGGACGGACGCTGCCGATGGCGGAGGTGGTCATGCGCCGGATGGAAGGGATGACGGCGATGGAAGCCTCCTCGGCCTTCTGCCGGGCGATGTGCGATGACCCGCTTCTGCCGGCGGGCCCCGTGATCGGAAGCAACAACTGGTACTATGCCTACGGGGACATCACGGAAGAGTCGGTTCTCCGTGACGCCGAATGGACCGCGCGTATCGCGAAGGACTGCCGGACGGTTCCTTACATGGTGATCGACGACGGCTGGCAGGCGGCCCATGAGACAGACGGCTACAACGGCGGGCCCTGGGACCGTGGAAACGGGCGTTTCCCCGATATGGCCGCGCTGGCCGCGAAAATGAAGGCGCTGGGGACCCGGCCGGGGCTCTGGATCCGGCCGCTCTATGATCTGAGAACGCCCTATCCGGAAGAGTGGAGGCTGCCGCATACGGGCGCGCTCGATCCGTCCGTCCCGGAGGTGCGCCGGGAGATCGCGTCCATCGTCCGCCGGATCGGGGACTGGGGCTACGAGCTGATCAAATATGACTTTGTCACCTTTGACGTCTTCGGACGCTGGGGCTTTGAGATGCGCCCGTCGGTGACGGAAGGAAGCTGGCATTTCCATGACCGGAGTCTTACCGGCGCGGAGGTCGTCCGGACGCTGTACCGGACGATCCGGGACGCGGCGGCCGGCCGGTGCATGTCCCTCATCGGATGCAACGCGATCGGCCATCTGGGGGCGGGCCTCTTCGACATCAACCGCGTGGGGGACGATGTGAGCGGCCGGGAATGGGAGAGAACGAGGAATATGGGCGTCAATTCTCTCGCCTTCCGGCTTGGACAGCACCGTACGTTTTATGCCGTGGATGCGGACTGCGCCGGACTGACGGACCGGGCCGATTTCGGAAAGGTGAGGCAGTGGGCCGAGCTCATCGCGCGGACCGGCAGCGCCCTTTTCCTCTCCATTCGCCCCGGCCTGCTGACGGAAGAAGAGGAGCAGGAACTTGGCCGGATTCTCGCGATGGACATCTCTCACGCGGAGCGGCCGGCCGTACCCTGCGACTGGATGACGAATACATGCCCCGAAGTGTGGGATGACAGCGGAGAAACGATACGGTATAACTGGTATGATGAAGGCGGCGCGACTTTCCTCGGGGAAGATCCGCTGATCCTTCGCATGCTGCCGGGTTCATACGCCTGAGCGGAAGTCCGGACGGCACGGAAGACAAGGAGAGAAGATGATGAAACAGTATTACGCTTACGAAGAAGGACGGCTTCACATGGTCTTCGGCGTCACGGAGGACGACCGGATCCGTCTGGTTCATGTATCACCGAATCCCTGGGACGAGGCGGCGCGGGAACGCTTTGAGCGCGAGAACGACCGTGAGTCCCTGATCGAGGGCTGTCAGTTCGCCCAGATCAATCTGGCCGGCCTCAACCGCCCCTATGAGAGACAGGGAAGTATGTATATCGCGACGGCGCCCGGCGCGGACATGCGGTTCGACGGTCTGACGGAGAGCCGGAACGGCGACGGCCGCCGTCTCGCGATCCGCCAGTCCGATCCGGTGACCGGCATCCGGGTCGAGACGCAGGTGCAGTTCTACGACGGTCTGTCCGTCGCCCGCTTCGTCAACACCGTGACCAACGCCGGCGGGGAGGAGCAGACGCTGGAGTATCTCGGAACCTTCTCCTACCTGGGGCTTGACCGGGAGGGCATCGGCAGCGCCGACCGGAAGATGCGTCTTTCGATCCCTCACAACGGATGGCAGAAGGAAGCGCAGTGGCAGACATACACGTTTGAGGAGCTGGGGCTTTCGCAGAACCAGCCGCACGTCGTGAAGAGGACGAGCAAGATGGTGGAGGTGTCCAACACGGGACACTGGTCCGCGAAGGAATATCTCCCGATGGCGCTGATTGAAAACCGCGAGGCGGACACGTCTCTGTTCTTCGAGATCGAGCACAACGGCTCCTGGCACTGGGAGATCGGCATGCAGCTGAACCACTTTTTCCTGAATGTCAGCGGGCCCACCGAGATCCAGTCCCATTTCTCGAAGCGGCTTGGGCCGGGGGATTCCTTCACATCAGTGCCGGCGGCGGTCGGCGTATCCGGGGCGGATTTTTCGGAGGCGATGGATGAACTGACACGCTACCGCCGCCGGATTCGCCGTCCGAACCGGGACGACGAGGAGCTGCCGGTGATCTTCAATGACTATATGAACTGCCTGTTCGGCGATCCGACGACGGAGAAGGAGATCCCGCTGATCGAGGCGGCCGCGAAGGCGGGCTGCGAGTACTTTGTGATCGACGCCGGCTGGTACGCGGACGGAGCCTGGTGGGACGGAGTCGGAGAATGGAAGGAGAGCCGGAAACGCTTTCCGGGCGGAATCCGCGAGGTGACGGACGCGATCCGCGCTCACGGCATGGTGCCGGGCGTCTGGCTGGAGCTTGAGGTGATGGGAATTCACTGCGATCTTGCCAGCCGCGTGCCGGACGACTGGTTCTTCCTCCGGCACGGGAAGCGGGTGTACGACCGCAGCCGCTACCAGCTCGATTTCCGGAACCCGGAGGTCGTGAAGCATGTGACGGAGGTGGTGGACCGGGTGGTCCGCGACTACGGTGTGGGCTACATCAAGATGGATTACAACATCGAACCGGGGATCGGCACCGAGGTGAAGGCGGACAGCTTCGGGGACGGCCTGCTGCAGCATGAGAGGGCTTACCTTGCCTGGCTGGACGGCATCTTCCGCAAATATCCCGATCTGGTGATCGAAAACTGCTCCAGCGGCGGTCTCCGGATGGATTACGCGATGCTGTCACGGTACAGCATCCAGTCTACCAGCGATCAGGAGGACTTCATCCAGTATTCGACTATAGCGGCCAATGTGCCGTCCGGCTGCACGAGCGAGCAGGCGGCCGTCTGGTCCTATCCGCTCCGGGATGGCGAGAGCGAGGAAGCGGTCTTCAATATGGTCAACGCCATGCTCTCGCGGATCCATCAGAGCGGTCATCTGGCCGAGCTGACGCCGGAGCGGTTCGCGCTGGTAAAGGAAGGAATCTCCTTCTACAAATCCATCCGCGCCGACATCCGCAGGTCGGTTCCCTTCTGGCCGCTCGGTACGGCGAAGACATCAGATCCCTGGGCCGCGCTGGTGATCCATACGGATACGAAGGCTTATCTCGCCGTCTGGCGGCGCGGAACGCCGGACAGCGGAGCAGGCAGCGACTATCTTATGCTGGATCTTGCGCGGACCTTCCGCGGGAGCGGACGCCGGGTGAAGGCGGTGCGGATTGCCTATCCGTCGGAGGCGCTCTCCGGGCACGCGGAGCTGCACTTTGCGGAGAGCAGCCAGAAGCTGACCGTACGCTTCACGGAGCCGGTGATGGCGCGGGTATTTGAGATTGAGAGCGGGACGTGATACGATAGTCTGATCAGCCGGACGAATCGGCGGCAGGCGTTTTAAGGGCAGAGGCCGCTCCGGGACACCGGAGCGGCCTCTGCCCTTGTTTCAGGAAGGCAGCGGATGGGAGAGAGACATATGGAAGCATCGATGAACCGGGATGCGGTTTTTCACAGAGCGAACCGGAAGCGGTTCCGGGATCTTGAGGTGCGGTTCTGCGGTTCCGAGGTCTGCAGTCCGCTGCACGGGTGGGGCCCCGGCGTGCGCCCCGACTACCTGATCCATGTGGTCCTCACCGGCCGCGGCGTCTACCGGGCCGGGGACGAGAGCTGGCGTCTTGCGGCCGGGGACGGCTTTCTCATCGAGCCCCAGACGCTCACGTTTTATCAGGCGGATGCGAAGGAGCCGTGGTCGTACATCTGGATCGGGTTCAACGGAGAGAACGCGCCCGGTCTGATCCGCGGCCTCGGGCTGGGAGGGGGAAGATGCACCTTTCACACGGGACGGGGAGAGGAGCTCCGGTCAATCGTGCTCGAGATGGCTGACCACAGGAGCTGGACGCAGGCGGACGAATACTACGACCAGAGCCTGCTCTACCGCTTCTTCGCGGTCCTGTTCGACGACATCGAGCAGGCGGCGCCCGCCCAGCGGCAGGGGAGGAACGCGTATGTCCGGGCGGCTGTCGAATACATCCAGAGCCATTACTATCTGCCGCTCCGCGTCTCGGATATCGCGGCGTATGTGTCGGTCAACCGGAGCTATCTCTACACCCTCTTCATGCGGGAACTGGGCATGACGCCGCAGGCCTGTCTCACGGAGTTCCGGCTGACGCGGGCGGAGCAGCTTCTTGAGACGACGGATCTCATGGTGGAGGCGATCGCGATGTCCTCCGGCTATCAGGATCCGCTGGTCTTTTCGAAGGCGTTCAAGAAGAGGTTCATGATGACTCCGACAGCCTGGAGGAAGCGTGCGCGCGGGGAGGCTGGACAACATTCTGACTGATTCTGACAACAGGCGGCCCTCCCCGGCGCGGGCGGGAAACCGTACAATGGATAAAAAAGCGGGAGACAGGACAGAAAGCGTTCCGTCTCCGGTACGGACCCGTCAGCGAAAACAGGAGGAAGCGGGATGAGAATCGATGTTCATGAGAAATCCGGTACGTTTCATCTTCACAACGATGAGCTGAGCTATGTGATGAAGGTGCTGCCCAACGGCCATCTGGGCCAGCTGTACTTCGGCGCGCCGATCCACGACAGGGAGGATTTCGACTACCTGCTGGAGATCTGCGCCCGTTCCCACTCGGCCGTGTTCGAGGACGAGGGATTCGTCTCGCTTGAGCACGTGAAGCAGGAATATCCGTCCTACGGGAACTCGGATTTCAGGGAAGGGGCGGTGGAGATTCTCCAGTCCGACGGAAGCCGTATCTCGGATCTCCGGTACGCCGGCTGCCGGACGGAGCACGGAAAGCCGCGTCTTCCGGGGCTCCCGGCGACCTATACGGAGCATGACGAGGAGGCGGAAACGCTCGCGGTTACGCTCCGGGACGAAAAGGACGGGATGGAGGTCACGCTGTTCTACACGATCTTCGAGGGAGCGGGGGTGATCGCCCGTTCGGCCCGGCTTGAAAACCGCGGAAAGGAGCCGGTTCACATCGAGCGGGCGATGAGCCTTTCGCTTGATCTTCCGGACGCCTCCTACGACTGGATCCAGCTTGCCGGCTCATGGGCGAGAGAGAGAACGCCGCTGAGGCAGCCTCTGCACTCGGGTATTCAGGCGGTGGAGAGCCTCCGCGGCCACTCCTCGCACCAGTACAATCCGTTTCTCATGCTGGTCCGTCCGGAGACGGGAGAGGACGGCGGCGAGGCGATGGGCTTCTGCCTCGTCTACAGCGGCAATTTCCTCGCCCAGATTCAGGCGGACACCTATGGCGTGACCCGTGTGACGATGGGAATCCATCCCGCGTGGTTCAGCTGGAAGCTGGAACCGGGCGAATCCTTCCAGACACCGGAGGCGGTGATCGTCTATACGGATCAGGGACTCAACGCGATGAGCCAGACCTTCCACCGCCTGTTCCGCGACCGTCTCGCGCGGGGCGCCTGGAAGAACCGGGTCCGTCCGATCCTCATCAACAACTGGGAGGCCACTTATTTCGATTTCGATGAACCGAAGCTCCTTACGATCGCGGAGAAGGCGAAGGAGGAAGGCGTCGAGCTGTTCGTGCTGGATGACGGATGGTTCGGCGCGCGGCGGAACGACCGGGCGGGACTTGGCGACTGGGTTCCCGCTGAAGAGCTGCTGCCCTCCGGCATCGCGGGCCTCTCGAAGAAAATCACCGCGATGGGGCTTTCCTTCGGACTGTGGTTCGAGCCGGAGATGGTGAACCCGGACTCCGACCTTTACCGGGCGCACCCGGACTGGACGCTGCACGCGCCCGGGCGGAAGCCGACCACCTCGAGACATCAGCTTGTGCTGGACTTCTCGCGGCCGGAGGTGGTGGACTACGTGCACGGACTCATCTCGGCGATCCTCCGGGAGGCCGACATCTCCTACGTGAAGTGGGATATGAACCGC
The DNA here is from genome assembly GCF_019355395.1 of Chordicoccus furentiruminis. Lineage (GTDB taxonomy): Bacteria > Bacillota > Clostridia > Lachnospirales > Lachnospiraceae > Chordicoccus > Chordicoccus furentiruminis. The sequence continues at coordinate 821,220 of NZ_CP048829.1, read as the reverse complement.
AGCATCACGGAATGCTATTCGGCCGCGCTGCCGGCGGACCGGGAGGGCGAAGTCTTCCACCGTTACATCCTCGGCGTGTACGATCTTTATGAGCGGCTGACCTCGGAATTTCCGGAGATCCTCTTCGAGTCCTGCGCGGGCGGGGGCGGACGGTTCGACGCCGGTCTGCTTTATTACGCGCCGCAGGGCTGGACCAGCGACGACACGGACGCCGTCGAGCGGATCCGGATCCAGTACGGCACCTCGTACGCGTACCCGCTGAGCTCGATGGGAAGCCATGTGTCGGCCGTGCCCAATCATCAGCTGCGCCGGATCACGCCGCTCAAGACCCGTGCCGATGTGGCCTACTTCGGCACCTACGGATATGAGCTGGACCTGAACCGTCTCTCCGCGGAGGAGCAGGATCAGGTGAAGGACTGCACCCGGTTCATGAAAGAGCACCGCGAGCTGATCCAGTACGGAACCTTCTATCGTCTCCGTTCGCCGTTTGAGTCGAACGAGGCGGCCTGGATGGTGGTCAGCGGGGACCGGAAGGAAGCGATCGTGGCGTACTACCAGATCCTGAGCACCGTAAACGGAGGATTCCTCCGGCTGCCGCTCCGGGGACTTGACCCGGACCGCCTCTATCATGTGAAGGAGGACGCCGGCGCGGAAGGCGATTTCTACGGCGACGAGCTGATGCACGCCGGGCTCGTGACGAGCGATGAGACGTCGCAGAAGATCGGAGAGCGGATCCGGCCGGCCGGAGACTTCCGGTCGACGCTCTATCTGCTCCGGGCGAAGGACTGAGAGAGAAAGCGCAGGGAAGGCGGCAGCACCCGGCCGAAAGCGGGATGTCCGTCCGCCGGCATGAGGAGCCGCAAAGGAGGCGGAATGAGAAAGGAGCACGCGGATCAGAAGGAGAAGATGTCGGAGAATGTGGGTTATACCCATACCGACCATTATACCTGTCTCGAAGGACTGCAGCAGATCCAGCAGGTGACGAGGATCGATCCGATCAATCTGGACTACTGCGGGATGGAGGCGTGCCCGCCCGGCTACGCGTTCGGACCGAACATCCGCACGAGTTACGTCATCCATATGATCGCCTCGGGAAAAGGACGTCTCCTGCGAAACGACCGGAGCTGGAGCATCGGGAACGGCGACGCCTTTCTGATCCGGCCGAAGGAGGAATGCACCTATCAGGCCGATGAGCATGATCCGTGGCGCTACCTCTGGATCGGCTTCCACGGCCCGCGGGCCGATGAGATGGTCCGGCGCGCGGGCTTCGCGGAGGACAGCCCGGTCATGCACTGCCGCAACATGGACGAGATCCGGCGGCACATGACCCGTCTTCTGGAGGCGAGGGAGCTGACGTACGTCAACAGTCTCACCCGGATGAGTGAGCTGTACGCGATCTTCGCTCTCCTTACGGAAAATGCATCCGTCCCCGCTGAGGAAAAGGCGCAGGACGGGCGGATGGAATCACTCTACGTCGAATCGGCCATCGATCTTCTGATCAACGCGAGGGGCGATGTGAAGGTGGCGGATATCGCCCATTCCATCGGCATCAGCCGGAGCTATCTGACGTCTGTGTTCAAGAAGGAAACCGGACTGTCGCCCCAGCAGTACCTGATGAACTTCCGGATGGAGAAGGCGGCGAATCTGCTGAACTCGACATCGTCGCCGGTGAACGTGGTGGCGGAGGAGGTCGGCTACGCGGATTCCCTCGCCTTCTCCAGAGCCTTCAAGAACTATTACGGAAAGTCGCCCACCGCCTTCCGCGCGAGAAAGCCGGTGCTGGAGATGCATACGGTGGCGGGCCATCCGAATTACAGGTATCCGCTGTGAACAGGCTTAGATGCGTCCGAATCCGGACGCATGAAGACCCCGGACAGACCGCCCAAGGCGGAACGGTCCGGGTTTCTTTGCGTCTCCGGATCCATGACGCGGAGGAGAGGGGACGGAGAGCGTCCGGCAGGCATGATCCGCGGACGGTTCATCGAAATGGAATCGGCGTCCACAAAACATTATAAATGTTGCACAAAACAAAGTCAGATAATTTTATGCAATAACGATAAATAACGAAAAAATAAGACTGTGTGCCATATCGATACGACAAAATGCCATATAAAAAGCATATCCCTGCCATTATACTTGTACCTAGCAGAAACAACAGGTGATCCCTGAGCGAGAAGGAGGATACGCAATGAAGACAAGAAACATGATGGCGCTGACTCTCTCCGCCGTGATGGTGGCGGGACTTGCGGCCGTTCCGGCAGCGGCGAGCTCTTCCGGGGCGTCCGCGGAACCGACGATGTCCTTCAAGACGGATGAGCTGAAGGTCAACATCTGGGACAACAACCAGCTGGCCGGCATTCAGAAGATCGCGGACGAGTGGTCGGCGAAGTCGGGCGTCAAGGTTCAGATCGACGTCGTCGACTGGGACAACTACTGGACCCTGCTGGAATCCGGCGCGTCCGGCGGCCAGATGCCGGATGTCTTCTGGATGCACTCCAATACAGCCCAGATGTATATGGAGAACGACATGCTTCTCAATCTTGATGATTACATCAAGAACGACAGCAGCATGGATATGTCCAAGTACTACGACGGCATCGTCAAGCTCTATCAGAGCAGCGGCCATCAGTACGCGATCCCGAAGGACCACGACACGATCGCGCTTCTCTACAACAAGGCCGTTTTTGACAAGTACGGCGTCGATTATCCGACGGACGACTGGTCATGGGACAACGTGATCGACGCAGCCAAGAAGATCACGGAAGCCGGCAAGGATGACGGCGTCTACGGATACGCGATGGACACATCGAACAACCAGGACGGCTGGTACAACATCGTCTACGATTACGGCGCCCAGATCATCACGGATGATCACAAGGGCACGACGATCGGTTCGGACGAAGGCAAAGCCGCGATGGAAGAGGTCAGAAAGCTCCTCGAGGTCTCTGCTCCGCAGACGACCGTCTCCGAGACCGGTACCGATCAGCTCTTCAAGTCGGGTCTGACCGCGATGATCACACAGGGCTCCTGGATGATCAATTCCTATTATACGGCCGACAACGCAAAGGATTATGCATGGGCTGAGATTCCGTACGGCGATGCCAACGGAAACGGCAAGTGCGACGACGGTGAGAGACAGTCCTGCTACAACGGCCTCGGCTGGGCGGCTTCCGCCAATACCTCTGATCCGGATGCTGCCTACAGCCTGATCTCCTGGTTCTGCGGCAAGCAGGGACAGCTCGAGCAGGCTCAGGAAGGCGTGACGATGGCCGGTATGGATGACGCGGAGATCAACGAAGCGTTCACAAAAGCGTTCGACGGCATGGATATCTCCGCGTTCACGAAGGTCGAGGAGAACGGCACGCTGTATTTCCGTCCGTACACCCGCAATACGACCGTCTGGGAAGACTCCATCCAGAAGGATGCGTTCCTTGCGGCCTGGCAGGATCCGTCCAACGCGGACACGATGGCCAGTGCCTGCGACCAGGCCCAGACCATCATCGAGAATGCAATCGCGCAGGAGTGATCTCAAAAGTCACTTTCAAGGTCTGCCCGGGGTGCGGTGCCTGAGGGGCGCCGCACCCTTCTTCTTATTTATGACAGGGGAATGAACCGGCTTTCTGTCCGGTGATTTCGTGTCACGGAAAAAGAGAGGGGGAACGTTTCATGAAGAAACACAGAACGCCCAGAGAGAAGAGCGAGGCGCGATGGGGACTTGCTTTTGTGGCTCCGACCATGATCGGTCTCATCGTGCTGAACTTCTTCCCGTTCTTCCAGACGATTTACCAGTCTTTCTGCAAGACGGGAGATTTCGGGAAAGGCAACATTTTCATCGGTCTCACCAACTATCAGAATGCCATGCATAATCCGGAGACATGGCAGGCATTCTTGAACACGATCAAGTATGCGGTCATCGAGGTCCCGTTCGGCATCGTGATCGCACTTCTGCTTGCGGTGCTTCTGAATAAGAAGATTGCGGGACGTTCTGCGTACCGCACGATCTTCTTCCTGCCGATGGTCTGTGCACCGGCAGCGGTGGCAATGGTCTGGAGATGGCTTTACAATACGCAGTTCGGCCTTCTGAACCATGTCTTCCACTCCAAAATCGCGTGGATCTCGGATCCGAAGATCGCCTGGATCTCCATCGGTGTGATCGGCGTCTGGTCTATCATCGGCTATAACATGGTTCTCTTCATCGGCGGTCTGCAGGAGATCCCCGGCGATTACTACGAGGCGGCTGAGATCGACGGCGCCGGCAGTGTCCGGCAGTTCTTCAGCATCACGCTTCCGCTTTTAAGTCCGACGACCTTCTTCATCGTGCAGACCCGAATCATCGGCGCGCTGACCGTCTTCGACCTGATGTTCATGGTCATGGATAAGACGAACGTCGCGCTCCCGAAGGTTCAGTCCATCGTCTATCTCTTCTATCAGTATGCGTTCACAAACGGCAATAAGGGATACGGCGCGACGCTGGTGGTTCTTCTCGTGATCTTCATCCTGATCATCACCGCGATCCTGCAGAAGCTCGAGAAGAAGCTTGTCTTCCACAACTGAAAGGAGGGAACGGCAGATGGAGAGCTATAAGGCAAAGAAAAGACTGAATCTGACAATTATCCATATTGTGCTGATCGTCATGTCGATCATCATGCTGGTCCCGTTCGTCTGGATGATCCTCACGGCAGTCAAGACGAACCAGGAAGCGATTTCGGTCAAACCGTTCTATATCATTCCGCAGGGTGCATGGCACTGGGAAAACTTTTCAAAGGTCTGGAAGAGTTATAACTTCCTGATCCTCTACAAGAATACTCTGCTGATGATTTTCTTCCGTGTAGTCTGCGCGTGCCTTACTGCCACGATGGCCGGCTATGCATTCGGACGGCTGAAGTTCCCGCTTCGGAAGTTTTTATTTGCACTGGTTCTGGTACAGATGATGATTCCGGCTCAGATCTTTATCATTCCGCAGTACGTCATGGTTTCGAAGATGGGGATGCTGAACACGACGTTCGGGCTCGTCTTTCCGGGACTTGTGACCGCATTCGGGACCTATCTTCTGAAGACGGGTTATGAAGGACTCCCGATGGACATGGAGGAAGCGGCCAGTATCGACGGCGCGAATGTCGGGCAGCGCTTCCTCAGGATCATGATGCCGCTGACGCGGAGCTCGATGGTCTCTCTCGGAATCTTCACCGCTGTCTTCGCATTCAAGGATCTGATGTGGCCGATGATCGTCTGCACCAATGCAGCGACAACGACTCTTTCCGCAGGTCTTGCGAAGATGCAGGGGCAGTACCAGAGCGATTATCCGAGCCTGATGGCGGCAGCCACGCTGGCGGTCGTCCCGATGATCGTGATCTATATCATCTTCCAGAAGCAGTTCGTCGAAGGAATTGCGACATCCGGCGGCAAGCTGTAAAATGAAGATGTATCCGCGCGGGCGCGATCCCGCAGGCAGCGGAAAAGGCGAGAGGGCCGGGAAGCGGATGCTTCCCGGCCCTCTCTGACGATTTCCGGGCTGACAGGATGTGCGTCTGGCAGAGGGCAGGTCACCTCAAATCCTGTGTTTGCGGAAATAAGAAGCAGACGATCGGAACCGTCATGAAAAAGCAGGGCACAGGGAGGCACGATTTGGACGAAAAAAACCGAAAGGGCAGAGGCAGGCGCTGGTTCGGGACAGAACGGGAAGCGATGAAAGGGATGACGGCACGCGAGAAGGCGGCCTATATCTGGGAGTACGACTGGTACTGGATCGTCGGGGCGGCCGCGCTTGCAGCTTTTCTCATCTTTTTTATCTACCGTATGTTCTTTGCCGTGAAGGAGAACTGGCTGTATGTCACGTTCGCCAACACGACGGTTGAGACGGGGAAGGGCTCCGATCTCTGGGAAGATTTTGAGGCGTACGCCGGATATGACTTGAGCAGGGCGAACCTGATGCTGAATGACGGCGTCTATTTTGATCCCACGACGACAGCCGGGACGATGAACAGCTATTATGAAGCGTTTGTCGCGACGGAAGAGGCCGGAACGCTTGATGCCGTCACGATGCCGAAAAAGCAGCTGCAGGCGCTCGGGAGCAGCGGACGACTTCTCGACCTTCAGTCGGGCAAGGCGGAAGGCCTTGCGGATCTCTACGCAGACCGTCTCGTGGCCTGTGTCCCGCGCGACCCGGACAGCGGAACCCGCCCGGTGGTGGTGGGAATCGACGTATCCGACAGTCTGCTGGTCACGAAGTATCATCTGTACGGGGAGGACTGCGTGCTGGGAGTAGGCGCGAAAGCGGAGCATATCAACGCCGTCAAGACATTTCTTGACTTTATTTTCGGGAAGGAGAGGCGCAATGGGTGAAAAGATTGCCGGATTTTTCAGCAATGACAGCCCGTTCGGTCAGTTTATGATCCGCGTCGGCATTCTGATCGTATCGAGTATTCTGTTCGCCGTGACGACGGTCCCGATCGTGACAATCGGGCCGGGCCTTGCTGCGCTTTATACCGTGATGCTCAAAGTCATTCGGGGCGATCGGGAACTCGGTGCATTCCGCACGTTCTGGAAGGCGTTCGCGGCGAATTTTCGTCAGGCATTTTTTACCGGACTTGTCTTTCTCGCGCTGGCTTTTCTCGTTTATGCGGATATCAGGTTCTGCCGCGCACAGGGCGGGTCTTATGCATATTTCGGATGGGCGGTGATCCTGGTCGGGCTCTTTATCGCGGCGGTAGCGGCCTATTTCTACCCGGTTCTGGCGGCTTTTGACGACACGGTGCCGCATCTTCTGCGGAACGCGCTGTTCTTCGCCTCGCGCCGACCGCTGAAGATGCTGCTCGTCCTCGCGATTGATGTCATTCCGCTGTATCTCACCTACCGGAACCGTATGTATCTGCCTCTGACAGGCTTTCTGTGGGTCGTGATCGGCTACGGACTGACAGCGTACGTGGTGAGCGCGCTGCTGGTGAAGGATTTTGCGGCGTATCTCCCGAAGGTCAACGAGGAAGGCTCGTTCGTCGACGGGGAGGGAAATCTCCTGACGAGGGAGGAGGCCAATGCAGCCGCCCGAGAAGAAAGGGAAGGCGGCGAGGAAGACTGCCGCTGACCGGTCGTCGCCGAAAAGAACGATGGTTTTATCATGCTGATTATGCTAAGATGGTACGGCGGACGGGCATTGTGACGGAAAAGTCCGGGCAGAGCAGCGGTGACGCCGCTCCCGGGCGGGCCGGTCCGACAGTTTTATTGGACAAAACACCGGTGCGAAAACGAAAGACCGGCGATGAACGGAGGGGGCAGCATGGCTGAGGAGACGAAATCGAGAAATTTCATCGAGGACATCATAGACCGGGATCTGGAGGAGGGACGGTACGACAAAGTCTGTACGCGTTTTCCGCCGGAACCGAACGGATATCTTCATATCGGACACGCGAAGTCCATCATCCTCAACTCCGGGATCGCGGAGGAGTACCACGGCCGCTTCAATCTGCGTTTCGACGACACGAACCCCACGAAGGAGAAGAGCGAATTTGTGGAGTCCATCAAGAAGGATGTCCGGTGGCTGGGCGCTGATTTCGGGGATCGCTGCTTCTTCGCGTCCGATTACTTTGACTCGATGTACGAGAAGGCGGAGCTGCTGATCCGGAAGGGGCTCGCCTATGTCAGCAGCCTGAGCGCGGATCAGGTCCGCGAGTACCGCGGCACGCTGACCGAGCCGGGCCGAGACGACCCGGACCGGGACCGGGATCCGGAGGAAAGCCTGGCTCTCTTCCGGGACATGAAGGCGGGAAAGTATCCCGACGGCGCGATGGTGCTCCGCGCGAAGATCGATATGGCCTCGCCCAACATCAATATGCGGGACCCGATCCTCTACCGGATCGCGCATCTGACGCATCAGAATACAGGGGATAAATGGTGCATCTACCCGATGTATGACTTCGCGCATCCGATCGAGGACGCGATCGAGGGTGTCACGCATTCGCTCTGCACGCTGGAATTCGAGGATCACCGGCCGCTGTACAACTGGGTCGTGGAGAATACCGGCTGGGAGCATCCGCCCAGGCAGATCGAATTCGCCAAGATGTATCTGACAAATGTTGTGACGGGCAAGCGCTACATCAAGCGGCTGGTGGAGCAGGGCGTCGTCGACGGCTGGGACGATCCGCGACTGGTGACGATCGCCGCGCTGCGCCGCCGCGGCTTCACGCCGGAATCGATCCGGATGTTTGTGGAGCTCTCCGGCATTTCCAAGGCCAACGCCTCCAGCGACTACGCGATGCTGGAATACTGCATCCGGGAGGATCTGAAGCTGAAACGGAACCGGATGATGGCGGTGCTTCACCCGCTGAAGCTGATCATCGACAATTATCCGGAGGATCAGACCGAGCTGCTGGATGCGGACAACAATCTGGAGAATCCGTCTCTCGGGAAACGGAAGATCCCCTTCGGACGGGAGCTTTTCATCGAGCGGGACGACTTTATGGAGAATCCGGTCCCGAAGTACAAGCGGCTCTATCCGGGCAACGAGGTGCGTCTGATGTACGCGTATTTCGTGAAATGCGTGGGGCTGGAGAAGGATGCGGAGGGAAATGTGACCGCCGTGCACTGCACCTACGATCCGGAGACGAAGGCCGGCAGCGGCTTCACCGGCCGGAAGGTGAAGGGGACGATCCACTGGGTCCCGGCGAAGGAGTCCTTTGCCGCGACGGTCCGTCTCTATGAGAATCTGATCGACGAGAGCAAGGGCGTTTACAATGAGGACGGTTCGCTGAATCTGAATCCTCATTCGCTCACCGTCGTCAAAGGCGCCCGTCTTGAGCCGGCGCTGAAGGAAGCGAAGCCCTATGAGAGCTTCCAGTTCATGCGGAACGGCTTCTACTGCGTCGACGCGAAGGACTCGAAGGAAGGGGAACCAGTGTTCAACCGGATCGTGACGCTCAAGAGCAGCTTCCGGCTGCCGGTTCAGAAATAAGACACAGACGCGTCACATGCATTTCATAGAATAAAGGAAGCGAAACGGGTCATGCGGGTAAAGGCATGCATATTTGATCTCGACGGCACGATTATCTATACGCTGAAGGCGATCGCCCTGGCGGGCAACCGGATGCTGGACGCTCTCGGCTATGCGCCGCTGCCGGAGGACGAATACCGGTATTACTGCGGCGACGGCTCGAGAAATCTTGTGATCCGCTGCCTGAAAAAGGCGGGCGGCTTCACGCCGGAGAACGTGGAGGCGGGTGACCGGCTCAACCGGATGTATCTGGCGGAACGGCCGCTCTACGGCGCGCGTCCCTATGAGGGGATGACCGAAGCACTGGAGACGCTGAAGCGGGAAGGCATCGGGATCGCCGTCTTCTCCAACAAGCCGGACGACGCCGCCCGGGAAAGCGTGAGCGGCGTGTACGGCAGTCTCTTTGACCATGTGCAGGGGCAGACCGACAAGGTCCCGATCAAGCCGGATCCGGCGGGCGCGCTGGCGGCAGCCGCCCGGCTCGGCGCAGAGCCGGAGGAATGCGTCTATTTCGGCGATACGTGGACCGACATGCGGACGGGGGAAAATGCGCATATGTATACAGTGGGCGTGCTGTGGGGCTACCGGGACCGGAAGGAGCTGGAAGAGAACGGGGCGGACGAAGTGATCGCCGCGCCGCGTGAGATCCCGGATCTCATCCGGCGGCTGGAAGGCAGAAAACAGATCGGAGGCTGAACGGAAATGGAAGAATACAGCGAGGAATGTCTGGATACGTTTCTGGCCCGTCAGGGGCAGCTGTTCGACGAGCCGGTGGCCGGGACCCGGGAGGAGGCGGAAGCCTTTCTCGAGGACTGCCTTGCCCAGACGGCCGGTTCGCTTGACGAGGTCCGCCGGATTCTCGACGAATCGGGGATGGATGTCTCCGATCTCGACGACGGGGAGCTGGAAGAGCAGGCCGAGGTATTCCCTCTTCCGGACGGAACCTATCTGATTGTCGAGGGGTAACGGCGCATCCACGGGGATTGACAGAAAAAAGGAGTATCAATGGAAGCAGCTGCAAAGCATTATGATGTACTGATTATCGGCGCGGGGCCTTCGGGGATCTTCTGCGCGTACGAGCTGATTCATCAGCGGCCGGACATGAAGATCCTGATCATTGAGAAGGGCCGCTCGATTGAAAAAAGAGTCTGCCCGAAGCGGAAAACCAACGTTTGCGTGGGCTGCAAGCCGTGCTCGATCACCACGGGCTTCGCGGGGGCGGGTGCATTTTCAGACGGAAAACTGTCGCTCTCGCCGGACGTGGGAGGCAATCTGCCCAGCATTTTAGGCTATGACAGGGCGAAGGAGCTGATTGAGGAATCGGACCGGATCTATCTCCGCTTCGGCGCGGACACCAATGTCTACGGAGTCGGAAAGGAGAAGGAGATCCGCGAGATCCGCCGCCGGGCGATAAACGCGAATCTGAAGCTGGTGGAATGCCCGATCCGCCATCTCGGCACGGAGGAGGGCTACAAGATCTACAGCCGTCTGGAGGACGACCTCAGGGAGAACGGCGTGGAGATGGAGTTCAATACCATGGTGTCCGACATCGTGATCGAGGACAATGTGGTGAAGGAGGTGCTCACCGACAAGGGCGGCCGCTACACGGCAGATAACGTGATTTCGGCTGTGGGACGCGAGGGGGCGGACTGGTTCGCCCACATCTGCGAGGCGCACGGCGTGAAGACCCGTGTCGGCACGGTGGATATCGGCGTCCGCGTCGAGGTGAGGGATGAGGTCTGCGAGGAGCTCAACCGGAACATGTATGAGGCGAAGCTGATTTACTACACCCCGACTTTTGACGACAAGGTGCGGACCTTCTGCACCAATCCCTCGGGTGAGGTGGCGACCGAGTACTATGACGACAATCTGGCTGTGGTCAACGGCCATGCCTACAAGTCCGCTGATATGAAGACGACAAACACCAATTTCGCGCTGCTCGTGTCAAAGAACTTCACGAAGCCTTTCCACACGCCGATCGAGTACGCGAAATCGATTGCAAGGCTGTCGAATATGCTGGCCGGCGGGCGGATCATGGTGCAGACATACGGCGATTTCAAGCGCGGACGGAGGACGACGGACGAGCGGATGTGCCGGAACAATCTGATCCCGACACTGAAGGACGCGGTTCCGGGGGATCTCTCTCTTGTGCTGCCGCACCGCATCATGGTGGACCTTGACGAGATGATCCAGGCGCTTGACAAAGTCGCGCCGGGTATTGCCAGCGATGAGACACTGCTGTATGGTGTGGAGGAGAAGTTCTATTCCAACCGTGTGGTGGTGGATGAGCATTTCCGCACCTCCATCGGCGCGCTGCGCGCGGTGGGCGACGGCGCGGGGATCACAAGAGGACTGCAGCAGGCGTCGGCCAACGGGCTGTCTGTGGCGAAGTCCATTCTCTCGGGACACTGATTGCCGGGAGATGATCCTGCGCGGATTCATACGAAGGAGGCAGAGACGATGAAAATCAGAAAGATGGTGATATGCGTGACGCTGGCCGGCCTGCTGGCCGGCGCGATGACCGGCTGCAGCGCAGTCAAGAAGTACGCGACCGCGGATTCCGTCTCGACGGATGACGCGAAGGCGACGGTATCGGTCAGGACCGGGACTGCGTCAGCCGATGTCCCGGAGGCGGCGAGTTCCGTTGCGGAGCCGACCCCGACGGCGACTCCGACTCCGACGGCAACCCCGACTCCGACGCCGACGCCGACCGAGGCGCCGAAGATCATCGGCACCCAGGCTCAGGGCGAAAGCGTCATCACGATTGAACTGACAAACGGAACGGGTGAGGATATCACTGAGTTCAATGTCAAGGACTGGAATCAGCCGGACTGGGGAGGCAATATGCTCGCCGACACATGGAAGGCGGGCGAGACCAGAATGCTGTATCTCGATACTTCGGCGTATGCCAACGGGACAAAGTGGAATGTCCGCGTGGCGACCTCGGACGGCGGCAAGTATTCCATCACGAATTACCCGTTTACGGATATGAAGTCCGGAAAATTCGAGATCTCGGACGATCATCTGCTGTATGTCGCCTATACGTCGGCATCCTCCGGGGCACAGACGAGCACGCTCGAGGCGGAGCAGAGCTACCGGAAGGCGGCGGAGGCTCCGGCGTCCCAGCCGACGGCATCCTCGCAGGCGGCTCAGTGAGAAGCCGGATTTTTATCTGGCGGAATCAATAAACGAAAGCGTGAGGCCCGGGAGCACTGCTCCCGGGCCTCACGCGTTCCTGTATCATGCGGTGATCCGCCTGTATCCTCCGGCGGGCGCGTGAGCGCCGAAGGCACCGTTACGCCGATCGCCGGCGCAGATCCGTCATGCGGACCGGAACGGCCGGTTCCGGTCCGCGCCGGCATCCGCCCGTTCCGCGGTGCGGCGCTTACGAAAGCGCCCTTCCGGTCAGCATCGTCAGTGCTTCCTGATATTTGCCGATGGTTTTTTCGATGACGTCATCCGGCAGGCGGTAATCGCTGTCCGGATGGGCGGTGAGCCAGTCGCGGACGAACTGCTTGTCGAACGAAGGCTGGCTGTGGCCCGGCTCGTAGCCTTCCACCGGCCAGAAACGGCTGGAATCCGGCGTCAGCATCTCGTCGCCGAGCACGACGCGGCCGTCCTCATCGAGACCGAATTCGAATTTGGTGTCCGCGATAATGATACCGCGGCTGCGGGCGTAGTCGGCGCAGGTGCGGTACAGCTCGATGGTTTTATCACGGAGCGTCGCGGCATAGTCGGCGCCGTGACCCGGAAACTGCTTCTCGAGCACCTCCACGCTGCGCTCGAAATCGATGTTCTCGTCGTGGTCTCCGATCTCCGCCTTGGTGCTGGGCGTGTAGATCGGCTCCGGCAGACGGTCGCACTCGCGCAGGCCCTCCGGCAGACAGATGCCGCAGACGGTTCCGTTTTTCTGATAGCTTTTCCAGCCGCTGCCCGTTATATAGCCGCGGACGATGCACTCGATCGGGAGCATCGTGAGCTTCTTCACCAGCATGCTCCTGCCTTCAAATTGAGGGGACCGGAAGAACTCCGGCATATCGGCCGTATCCACACTGATCATGTGGTTGGGGATGATCGCCTTCGTGTAATCAAACCAGAATTTCGACATCTGGGTCAGGACGGCGCCTTTCCGGCGGACCTGATTCTTAAGGATGACGTCGAACGCCGATATGCGGTCGGTCGCCACCATGACCAGATTGTCACCGATGTCGTAGATCTCACGTACCTTGCCTTCTTTGACCGGCTTGAATGTTTTCATGCGGTTTTGCTCTCCTCGCTTCGCAGCCTTTGTGTCACTGTCGACAACTGAAAGAATACCACAACGGAACGGAACTTTCCACGGCGCAGGCTGAAAACCGGAGATTGTCACGAAAGTCCGGATGGATTCCGCCGGATTGAGTTTTTCCGCCCCGCATGAGATAATCATAGCATAATGATTGTCTTTCGCGGAGGAAGCGATGCTTGCACTGACGATTCTTGATATCCGGCCGTTCATGTCGGCTTTTCTGATCGGACCGCTGTTCGACCGTTTCCGGCTGGCGGAGGCTCGGATCACAACCTTCTGTACCTACTCGATTGACGGCCGGCTGGAAAGAAGCTTCTTCGGAGGACCGGACGAAGAAGCGGCGCAGCCCGGGACGGGGGAAGAGGACGGGATGGAGGTGTATGTCTCCTGGAAAACGATGAAATCCCACTGCTTCGATATGATCCGCGGCCGGCGCACGCCGCTCGCCTTCCACTTCACCTTTTTTCTGAACCGCACTCAGGCGGAGGAGATGATGGCGGGGGCGGGACTATCCTTCGATCCGGACAGGATCGGCGGGTTCGCCCTCAATCTGCGCTTCTCCGGAGGAGCTCTGACTGTGTCCGCCGGCGTCTCCTACCGGACGTTCACCGCGGACCGTTCGGCGGATGAGACGTGGGAGCGGTATGTGAGGGATTTTTTAAAAAAAGCGGGGTTCGCGGCATCGGAACCGTCGTGACGAAGAGACGGCGAGGCAGGAGAGACACGCACGAATGCGGAAACTGGTTATTAGCACTCGATGAATTCGAGTGCTGTTTTTATCTTGACTTTGGACGGTACGGCGGGTATAGTAACTGTTATAGTGATTCTATATCAATACGAGGTGAACCGTATGGCAAAGACTGGAAATTTATCGATTAACAGTGAAAATATGCTTCCGATCATCAAGAAATGGCTGTATTCCGATCATGACATCTTCGTGCGCGAGCAGGTCGCGAATGCGTGCGACGCGATCACGAAGCTGAAGAAGCTGGAAGGAGTCGGCGAGTATCATCCGTCGGAGGACCACAGGTATGAAGTACACGTGGTGGTGAATCCGGACGAGAAGACACTGAAATTCATCGACAACGGCATCGGTATGACCGAAGACGAGGTGGTGGAGTACATCACCCAGATCGCCTTCTCCGGCGCGACAAAATTCCTCGAGAAATTCAAGGACGAAAAAGATGCGAACCAGATCATCGGCCATTTCGGTCTCGGGTTCTATTCCGCCTTCATGGTGGCCGATGAGGTGCACATCGACACGCTGAGCTATAAAGAAGGCGCGCAGCCGGTGCACTGGGAGAGCGACGGTCAGGCCCAGTATTCCATCGGGGAAGGAACGAAGAAGGACGTCGGCACGGAGATCACGTTGTATCTCAATGATGATTCGCTGGAGTTCTGCAACGAGTACCGGGTTCGCGAGGTACTGGAGAAATACTGCAGCTTCATGCCGACGCCGATCTATCTCGAGGATGTCGGAAAGGCAGCCGTGAAGCGCCGCGAGGAAGAGGACAAGCGCCGGATCGAGGACCATGAGAAGGCGGTGAAGGAGGCGGCTGAAAAGGGCGAGGAAGCGCCCGCGATGCCGGAGAAGCCGGCGCCGCAGCCGATCAACGACACGAATCCGCTGTGGACACGTATGCCCAGCGAGTGCACGGACAAGGATTACAAGGAGTTCTACCGCAAGGTCTTTCATGATTACAAGGAGCCTCTGTTCTGGATCCATCTGAAGACGGATTATCCGTTCAACCTTCGCGGGATTTTGTACTTCCCGAAGATCAATACGCAGTATGATGCGCTGGAAGCGCAGATTAAACTGTACAACAATCAGGTCTTCATCGCGGACAACATCAAGGAAGTGATCCCTGAGTTCCTGATGACGCTGAAAGGCGTGATCGACTGCCCGGATCTCCCGCTGAATGTGTCCCGTTCCGCTCTGCAGAACGACGGGACGGTGAAGAAGATCTCCGAGTACATCTCCCGGAAGATGGCGGAGAAGCTGACCGGCATGTGCAAGACAGACCGGAAGAATTACGAGAAGTACTGGGACGACATCAGCCCGTTCATCAAGTACGGCTGCATCCGGGATACGAAGTTCGCCGACAAGATGATGGATTATATGCTCTTCAAGGATCTGGACGGCGCGTACCTGACGCTTGAGGAGTACAAGAAGAAGAATCAGATCGGTGCGGAGAAGGCATCCGGGGAGAAGGCCACGGACGAGAACGGGAATCCTGTGGAGGCCGAAGTCGTGGACAGCGGCGCCGCACCGGAAGGCGGCGAGGCGGCCGCTCCGGCCGGCGGCGAAGAGGCCGGTAAGGCGAAGACGGAGAACGGAGAGGAGACGCGGGCTGCCGACGGGGAGAAGAAATCCGAAAACGGCGAAGAGGAGAACAAGGAACCGGAGAAATCCACGATCTTCTACGTCACGGATGAGGTCCAGCAGGCCCAGTATATCGCCATGTTCCGGAAGAACGACAAGGACGCGGTGATCCTGAAGGAGAACATCGACCAGCCGTTCATCACCCAGCTGGAGCAGAGAAACGAGAACCTTCGTTTCGCCCGGATCGACTCGGAGCTGGCGGATGAATTCAAGAGCGGCAGCGAGGTCTCGAAGGAGGACGCGGATTCGCTGACCGCCACGTTCCGGAAGAGTCTCGGCAACGACAAGCTGGATGTCCGTGTGGAGAATATGAAGGATCCGGATGTCGCGGCGATCGTCACGGTGTCCGAGGAGAACCGCCGGATGCAGGACATGATGAAGATGTACGGGATGAACGGCATGTACGGCGATGAGGGGACTCAGGAGACGCTGGTTCTCAATGCTGGCCATCCGCTGGTTCAGTTTGTCCTTGCGCACAAGAAGGCCCAGTCCGTGCCGGTGATCTGCGGGCAGCTCTATGATCTGGCCCGGATCTCCCAGCACCCGCTGACACAGGACGAGATGACAAAGTTCATGAAACGGTCCAATGAGATCATGATGCTTCTGACAAAATGATGAGGTACTGAAGACGGCCGGGGCGCGATCGCGCCTCCCCCGCCGGAAGGGACGGAGCTCTCCGCCGGGCGGCAGATCCGAGACTGTTATAAAAGTTTTCGATTTGTTCGCTTGTGAGCGGAGGGCTCTTGTATTATAATGGATGTAGTCTTGAAAACTATGTGTGACGGTTTTGGGAAAATGCTGCGGCATGCCGCCTGAGAATCGCACAGGTTAAGGAGCGCTCATGAAGTATCGGATAGCTGTGGACAGCGGCGGGGAACTGCCGGAAGAGCTGCGGGGACAGGACGCCTTCGTATCAGTGCCGCTGACGCTGACGATCGGCGGGATGAATATCGTGGACGACGGCCGCTTTACCCAGAAAGAGATTGTGGAACGGATCGCCGCGGATCCGGAATGTCCGAAGACAGCCTGCCCGTCTCCTCAGGCCTATCTCGAAGCCTTCGACTGCGGCGCGGAGCATATCTACGCGGTGACGCTGTCGGCGGAGCTGTCCGGCTCCTATCAGAGCGCCTTCATCGCGAGAAATATGTACCTCGAGGATCATCCAGAAGCGAAAATCCATGTCTTCAACTCTGTTTCCGCTTCCTGCGGGGAGACGGTGACGGTTCTGAAGATCGCGGAACTCGAGGAGAGGGGACTTCCGTTCGATGAGATCGTGGAGAAGACGGAGGCCTTTATCCGGAGCAAATGCACCCTGTTTGTTCTCGACAATCTGGATACACTCCGCAAGAACGGGCGTCTCAGCAACATGAAGGCGCTGGCCGCCGCGGTGCTGAAGATCAAGCCGATCTGCTACGGAACGGAGGAGGGCAGCATCGGGCAGCTGGATCAGGCGCGGGGAATCAACAAGGCGATCGTCAAGATGGTCGGATATGTGGTGGAGAGGACGCCGGATCCGGAGAACCGGGTGCTCGGCATCGCCCACTGCAACTGTCCGGACCGGGCGGAGATCGTGAAGAACGAGCTGATGAAGCGGATGCGCGTGAAGGCGGTGTCCGTACTTCCGACAGGCGGGCTGAGCTCGGTGTACGCCAATGACGGCGGCATCATCGTCTCTATCTGACGCGTTTCCGTAAAGTTCTGGTCAAAGCCCTGACCGGGGTGTATAATGGCTGGAGAATTTTGTGAAGGAGTCGGGGCAAGATGAGTCAGAAAAAAGTTGAGCAGTACAAGGAATATAAGAAGAACAAGACGAAGATTCTGAAGCGCGAGAAGCAGATGCGCAGGCTGGAGTTCGGGCTGATCGGCGCGATCTGCGTTGTGTTCGTCGTCTGGTTCTGCATCTCGATCCAGCAGAACATCGCGAAGGTCAGCCAGTCCGATGACACCGCGCCGGCGGTGACGGTCACATCCGTCGATATGAGCGGATACGCCGACTATCTCAGCAACCTGCAGACGTCCTATTCGGCGTCCTGATCAGAAGACGCCGGAAAACGCAGAGCCGCCGCGTCTCGTTCCCGTAACCCGGGAAGGAGACGCGGCGGTTTTTTGCGCCGGAGGGGGCAGGCCGGCCCGGATTCGATAAGGCGGGTCCGCGGCGCTTCTCCCGCCGGATGCCTGATGCCCGGAAGCGGATTCCGCTGTCGGCGGGCAAAAGAAAAAGGCTGCTTCAAGCGGCCTTTTTCTCCGGGTTATTCTGTTTATCTATGATGACAACAGATCACAGCTTGACAACGTTAGCGGCCTGCGGTCCGCGCGCGCCCTGCTCAACATCGAACGTCACGGCCTGACCCTCGTCCAGCGTCCTGTAGCCGTCACCGACGATCTTGGAGAAATGCACGAAGACATCCTTTCCGTCCTCGCCCGTGATGAATCCGTAGCCCTTCTCCGCGTTGAACCACTTGACTGTTCCCTTGTTCATGGTGTTACCTCCATACATGTTAAAAAATGATAGTAAATGATTCCGGTAAAAAAATTCACCGGATATTACAGATTACAGGCTCTCCGCACATAATCTCTAATAACCAGTGAATACATGTGTTCCCTTAATCGACAGCTTGAATTATAGACGGAATATTCTGGTTCGTCAAGAAAAATTGCACATTTTGGGAAGGGCAATTCGACGGTTTTTGTTGGCTTTTGACGGAGTCCTCCATCCGGTTTGACTACAAGATTTGAATCGTGTATGATGGGAAAAATGAGGTGAACAGATGGAAAAAAC
The DNA here is from genome assembly GCF_019355395.1 of Chordicoccus furentiruminis. Taxonomy (GTDB): domain Bacteria; phylum Bacillota; class Clostridia; order Lachnospirales; family Lachnospiraceae; genus Chordicoccus; species Chordicoccus furentiruminis. The sequence continues at coordinate 802,790 of NZ_CP048829.1, read as the reverse complement.
GCGGATCATCCGGAATGGCTATGTCGTAGATCCGGCGAATTCCTTCGAGGGAACCGCCGATATTCTGATCAGAGACGGCAGGATTGAGAAGGTTGGACCGCACCTTGAATCAGGGGATCCGGCCTGCGATGAAATTGACGCTTCAGGGCTGACGGTCACGCCGGGGCTGGTGGATCTTCATGTGCATCTGAGGGATCCGGGCCAGACCTATAAGGAAGATGTCGGTACCGGCGCGGAGGCGGCCGCTCACGGCGGCGTGACGACGATCCTGGCCATGCCGAACACCCATCCCCCGATGGATTCGGTGAACCGGATCGGGTATGTCGTCAACAAGGCGCGGACACAGGCCCTCGTTCATGTCCATCAGGCTTCGGCGATCACGAAGGATATGCAGGGCGAGGAGCTGGTTGACATCGAGGCGATTGCGCGGTACGGCGTCCGCGCGTTCTCCGAGGACGGAAAGTCCGTGATGAACGCGGAGCGGATGTACGAGGCGATGAAGCGGATCCGCGATACGGGAGCGGTCATCTGCGATCACTGCGAGGAAATCACGATGGTGCGCGGCGGCGTCATGAACGATGATGCCAACGCGGCGCGTCTCGGTCTGCCGGGTATTTCCAACGCGGTGGAGGACGTGATCACCGCGCGCGACGCGATCCTGGCGCTTTCAACCGGCGCGCGTCTCCATCTCTGCCATATGTCGACAGCCGGCGCCGCGGAAATTCTCCGGGCGGCGAAAAAAGCGGGGGGCCATGTGACCGGAGAGGTCTGCCCTCACCACTTCGCGCTGACCTCCGATGATATTCCGGGCGATGACGCGAATTTCAAGATGAATCCGCCGCTCCGGACGAAGAAGGATGTGGAGGCGCTGAAGGAGGCGCTGGCGGACGGCACGATCGACTGCATCAGCACGGATCACGCGCCGCACAGCCGGGAGGAGAAGCTCAGGGGCTTCCGCCGCGCGCCTTTCGGAATCACCGGGCTCGAGACATCGGCGGCGCTGACTTACACCTGCCTGGTCCGGACAGGCGTTCTCACGCTGAGCCAGATGGTCGAGAAGATGAGCGTGAATCCGGCGAGAATTCTCGGCGTGCCGACCGGGTCGCTGGCGGAAGGCATGCCGGCGGATCTGGCGGTGTTTGATTTCCGGACGAGTCATCCGGTCGATCCGGGAACGTTTCTCTCAAAGGGGAAGAACACCCCCTTCGCGGGTATGGACGTATTCGGGACTGTGAAATATACATTGGCGGACGGAGATATCGTCTGGAGGAGCAGAACGTGATTGACAGATTGATTGAAGGCATCAGGAAGACGGGGGCCCCGATCGTAGTGGGACTGGATCCGCAGCTCGCGTTTATTCCGGAGACGATCCGGAAGAAGGCGCTGGATGAGCACGGCGAGTCGCTGGAGGCGGCCGCGGCGGCGATTCTTGCCTTTAACCGGGGCATCATCGAGGCGGTGGCCGATCTCGTTCCGGCTGTCAAACCGCAGATCGCGATGTATGAGCAGTTCGGAGTGCCCGGCCTGATGGCCTTCCGGGAGACAGTGGAGGAATGCCACCGGAAGGGACTTCTCGTCATCGGCGATGTCAAGAGAGGCGACATCGGGTCTACCTCCGGGGCCTACGCGGCGGCGCATCTCGGGACCGTGAAGATCGGGTCGAAGACGATCGCGCCCTTTGACGAGGATTTCTGCACCGTGAATCCCTATCTCGGGTCTGACGGCGTGCGGCCGTTCATGGACGTCTGCAGGGCGAATGACCGGGGAATCTTTGTGCTGGTGAAGACTTCGAATCCGTCGAGCGGCGAGCTTCAGGACCGGATGACGGACGGCAGGCCGGTCTATGAGCTGGTCGGGGAGATGGTGAACCGCTGGGGCGCGGAGCTCACGGACCGCTCGGGCTGGTCGGAGGTCGGCGCGGTGGTCGGAGCGACCTATCCGGAGATGGGGCGCGTGCTGCGGAAGGTTATGCCCCGCAGCTATATTCTCGTGCCGGGATACGGTGCGCAGGGCGGCAGCGGAAAGGATCTGGTTCCTTTCTTCGACGCGGACGGCCTCGGTGCTGTCGTCAATTCTTCAAGAGGCATCATCGCGGCCTGGAAGAAGGAGGAGTACGCCTCCTTCGGTGAAGCGGGGTACGCCGATGCGGCGAGAGCAGCGGTGCTGGCGATGAAGAAGGATATCGCGGAGGCACTCGGCGCGTGAGGGACGGTTCATCGGAGGCTGGGACGCATCTATGAAAAGAAAAGAAACGGCGTATGTCATCGCGCAGGAACAGATTTCCGCAGGTATTTACAGCCTGCGGCTTTCTGTGTCCTTTGCGCGGGACGTCAGGGCGGGACAGTTCGTGTCCCTTTTTTCGGCCGACCGGAGCAGGCTGCTCCCGCGGCCGATTTCTGTCTGTGAGGCGGATGCGGTGAAAGGCCGGATCCGCCTGGTCTACCGTGTGGCGGGAGAGGGAACGGCGGAGTTTTCCCGTCTGAAGGCAGGTGACTCCGTCGAGGTGATGGGGCCGCTGGGCAACGGATTCCCGCTGGATCAGGCCGCGGGGCGCCGCGTGCTGCTGGTGGGCGGAGGAATCGGCATTCCGCCCATGCTCGCCTGCGCCCGCGGCTTTGCCGCGCTTCCTCCGGAGCAGCGGCCGTCGTCGGCCGCCTTTGTCGTCGGCTACCGGAACGCGGATACGTATCTTCTGGATGATCTGCGGGAAGCGGCGCCGGTTTATACGGCGACGGACGACGGCTCGCTGGGCACGCCCGGAAACGTGCTGGACGCGATCCGTGCCGAAGATCTGGAGGCGGACGTGGTCTTCGCCTGCGGTCCGAAGCCGATGCTCCGGGCTCTCAGGGACTTCACGGGCGAACGGGGCATGGCGTGCTTTGTGTCGATGGAGGAGCGGATGGCCTGCGGCGTCGGCGTCTGCCTCGGCTGCGTGACCCGGACGGCCGGAGTAGACGCCCACTCTCATGTGCATAACGCGAGAGTCTGCACAGACGGGCCTGTCTTTGACGCAAGGGAGGTGGATCTGACATGAGCGAACCGTCGATGGCCGTGGAAATCGCGGGCGTGACATTGAAAAATCCGGTTCTTGTGTCAAGCGGCACCTTCGGAAGCGGGCAGGAGTACGCGGAGATGATTGATCTCTCCCGCCTCGGAGCCGTCACGGCGAAGGGCATCGCGGATGTGCCGTGGGAAGGCAATCCGACGCCGCGGGTCTGCGAGACGCCCAGCGGGATGCTGAACTGCATCGGGCTGCAGAACCCGGGCGTGGACGTCTTTCTTAAGCGGGATCTGCCGTTCCTCAGAGGGCAGGGAACGAGAGTGATCGTCAATGTGGTGGGTCATGAGCCGGAAGAATACTATCGCGTCGTGGAGCGGCTGAACGGCGTGGAAGGCATTGATTTCCTTGAAATCAACCTCTCCTGCCCGAACGTGAAAGCCGGGGGACTGTCTCTCGGGACGGATCCGGCGATGGTCGAGACTGTGACAAGAGAATGCCGGCGCCGGTCCTCCCAGCCGGTGATCATCAAGCTGACGCCGAATGTGACGGATATCCGGACGATCGCGAAGGCATGCGAGGCGGGCGGCGCCGATGCCGTTTCTCTGATCAACAGCGTCACCGGAATGAAGATCGATGTGGAGCGGCAGACCTTTTTTCTGTCGAACCGGACCGGCGGGCTGTCGGGACCGGCGGTCCGCCCGATTGCGGTCCGTCTCGTCTATGAGACAGCGCAGGCGGTTTCCATCCCCGTGATCGGCATGGGCGGCATCGCGACATGGGAGGACGCGGCGGAATTTATGCTTGCCGGCGCGACCGCGGTTTCCGTCGGCATGATGAATTTTGTGAATCCGCATGTGACGCTGGACGTGATCGACGGACTCCGCGCCTATCTGATCCGCCACCGGATCACGGACATCCGGAGCCTGATCGGAGCGGTTCACGAACGATGAGAGGAGAAGCAGATGGAATCTTATAAGGAAGAGTTTATCCATTTTATGGTGGACTGCGGCGTGCTGCGCTTCGGTTCCTTCGTCACCAAGAGCGGACGGCAGACGCCGTTCTTTATCAACACGGGGAATTATCAGACCGGATCCCAGCTCAGACGGCTCGGCGGCTGCTACGCCCGGGCGATTCACGACGCCTTCGGTCTCTCCTTTGATGTGCTCTTCGGACCGGCCTACAAGGGGATTCCCCTGTCTGTGGCCGCGGCGATGGCGGTCAGTGAGCTGTACGGTACGGATCTCCGCTACTGCTCGAACCGGAAGGAAGTGAAGGATCACGGCGACAAGGGGATTCTGCTGGGGAGCCGGCTCGGGGACGGCGACCGGGTCGTGATCATCGAGGATGTGACGACGGCCGGCACCTCCATCAAGGAGACGATGCCGATTCTCCGCGCACAGGGCGATGTGAAGCCGGTGGGGCTCGTCGTGTCCGTGGACCGCATGGAACGGGGGCAGGGAACGAAGAGCGCGCTCGCCGAGATCGGAGAGACCTACGGCCTCCGCACCGCGTCGATCGTCACGATGGCGGAAGTGGTGGAATGCCTCTGGAACAGGGAGTACAAGGGTCGGGTTGTCATCGACGACGGGCTGAAGTCGTCCATCGACGAATACTACCGGCAGTATGGCGCGCAGTAAACGGCGGGAGAGCCCCGAGAAACGGGCTGTCCGCCGTCTGGGGCTCGTCCTGTTCCTGATTTATCTGGTCTGTCTGATTTATTTCCTTTTCTTCGCGGACTGGTACAATCACACCCCGGGAAGTCACATCGCGCCTCAGTACAATCTGGTGCCTTTCCGTGAGATCCGCCGCTTTCTCGTCTACAGGAAGCATTTCAGCAGGATGTCCCTTTTCCTCAACCTGGGCGGCAATATCATCGGCTTCCTCCCGTTCGGTTTCTTTCTCCCGGTGATCAGCCGTATGTTCCGGAAAGGATGGCTGGTGACGCTGCTGGGCTGTCTTATGTCCTCGTGCGTCGAGCTGGTTCAGCTGGTGACCCGGACCGGATGCTGCGATGTCGATGATGTGATCCTGAATACGCTGGGCGCCGCGATCGGCTATCTTCTTTTCCTGATCTGCGACGCGGTGAGGAGAATAGTCTATGTCAGGTAAGAAACGCAGATACAGATATACCTTTGCCGAGTCGGAGGAATCCAGCGGCGGCAAAATGGCGGCCCGTCTCGCGCTGGCTTCAGCAGCTCTTCTCGCCGCATCCTCGCTGATTTCGCTGGCCAGCGGCGGACAGGCCGGGAGCTTTATCGGCGCGCTCGGGCTGATGGCCCTGCTGTTCGCGGCCTATGGCTTCTATGTCGGGATGAAATCCTTCGGCGAACGGGATGTGCTGCCGACCTGGTCGATCATCGGGTCCATCGTGAGCGGTGTGCTGATGGTGATCTGGCTCACGATCTTTTTATCCGGGCTCGGCTGAACGAACGGAAAGAAGAGAGACAGCCGGCCCGGTTTTTCGCTGTCGTAAAAAAGCCCGGGCGGTGACAGAAAGGAGAAGCGATGTCAGAGCAAGATCGGGAGAGAGCCGCGGACGCTCTTGAGCGGATCCGTCTGATCCCGGAGGAGAATACGGTGCCGGAACCGTTCCACGATTATTTCGTCACAGTCGCGGAATTTCTGCTGTCCGTGCGGCAGGATGCCGATAACCGGCTGCTGTACGCCGACATTCTTCCGGATCATTATGACCGCTCGTACGGGAATCCGGATTATGCGTCGGAGAAGCTGGGCGGAGAGTACGGGCCGCTGCTGTCCGCCGTGTACGCGGAGCTGCGCGGGATTATTCCGGCGGTCTTCGAGGGCGACGCGGCGGGCGCCGCGGTTCTGTATGAGCTGTTCCTTGAGCTGTACTTTGAGTTCGAGAACGAGGAGATCCCCGAGACCCGGACGGTCCGCCGGATCTTCGCCGACTATCTGAGGGACTACACGCCGGACTTTGTCCGGGACGCCATCGTGAATCAGGTGGACCCATCCAGATCCTTCGCGGCGGATCTGATCCGGAACGCCGATCTGTCCGATACGGCTTATCTGTACCGGTTCGGAGAATATATTTCGGAGGATACGCTGCGGACAGCCCGCTTCATCAATTCGCTTCCGGAGGAAACGGTGTCGGAGATGGCCGATACGTTTACGGAAGGCTACCGGCTCGGCTTTGTCAACGCACGTAAGGATCTTTCGTCCAAGCGGACGGTGCAGATTGTCTATGAGCTTGGATTTGAGCGGATGATCCGGCTGTCCTTCGACCGTTTTGCGGCGATGGGCCTCCGTCCGACGCTGGTGCGAAGTTCCGTCCGCCTTGTGACAAAGACGCCGAACCGTCATGCCGGCTACACCGGCGCCATTCCCAACCTTCAGTTCGACTATGACCATCGGGAGGATCTGGCCCTGATCCTTGACGACGAGTATGCTTCACTCCGCCGGCGGTCGGCGCAGGAGGCGTATGAGTCGGCGGCGGATCTGGCCCGGGAGCATGCGGGGCCGGCGGTGCTGGAAACCTTCGGCGCGCCTCCCTTCGTGCCCGCCGTGCACAGCCGCGCGATTCGTCTGGACCGCGAGGCGGCGCAGCGGGAGGCGCAGCTGCGGCAGTCGCTGCTTCTGATCCGGCAGCGGTATATTCCCGAAAAGGAACGGAGCTTTACGATCATCGATTTTCCGGTTCCGGCCATCGGGAAGGATTTCGAGCGCATTTTCCGGGAAACGGTCCGGGTGAATACGCTGGATCAGGACATGTACCGGACGATTCAGCAGAAACTGATTGATGCGCTGGATCAGGGGCAGTCGGTTCATGTGACGGGACGGAACGGCAACGAGACGGATCTGACGGTGGCGCTGCATCCGCTGTCCGATCCCTCGAAGGAGACGGATTTCGAGAACTGTCTCGCGGATGTGAATATTCCGGTGGGGGAGGTCTTCACTTCTCCGGCACTTAAGGGGACAAACGGTCTTCTCCATGTGAAGCGGGTCTTTCTCGAGGGCTATGAGTTCCGCGATCTCCGGATCCGGATCCGGGACGGGATGACAGCGGACGCGGCTTGCGGCAATTTCGATGATCCGGAGCAGGGGAAACGCTATATCAGCGAGAACATCCTCTTTCATCATGCTTCGCTGCCGGTCGGCGAATTTGCGATCGGAACGAATACCACCGCCTACCGGATGGCGCGGCGGTACGGAATCGAGGCGTATCTGCCGATTCTGATCGCCGAGAAGACGGGTCCTCACTTCGCGCTGGGCGATACCTGCTACGGCGGAGAGGAGGACAATCCGACCTTTAACCCGGACGGAAAGCGGATCGCCGCCAAGGACAACGAGCACACGCTGGTCCGCAAAACCGACCCGTCGCAGGCATACTACGGATGCCACACGGACATCACGATCCCATACGATGAGCTGGGACGAATCGAGGTGATCCGGCCGGACGGAAGCCGTCTTGCGCTGCTCGACGGAGGACGCTTCGTGCTGCCCGGGACGGAAGCGCTCAACGAGGCGCTGGACGGGACGGAGCGGTGAGCCGCCGGTGTGTGCCGGACAGGAACGGAAACAGGACATCAGTCCGTCTCCCGATGAAAAAGGAGACGCGGCAGGAAAGTACGCCGGCGGGACCGGCTCAGTCAGACAGGAGGTACAGAATGGCAAAGGTCAGTATCGTGATGGGATCCGATTCGGATATGCCGGTGATGGCGAAGACGGCGGCTGCGCTGGATGAGCTGGGCATCAGCTACGAGATGCGCATCATCTCCGCCCACAGGGAACCGGACGTCTTCTTCGAGTACGCGAAAACGGCGGAGGAGAGGGGCATCAGGGTGATCATCGCCGGCGCGGGGATGGCCGCGCATCTCCCGGGGATGTGCGCCGCGCTGTTCCCGCTTCCGGTTATCGGGATTCCGATGCATACCACTTCGCTGGGGGGCCGTGACAGCCTTTATTCCATCGTGCAGATGCCGAGCGGCATCCCGGTGGCGACGGTCGCGATCAACGGCGCGAAGAATGCGGCGCTGCTGGCGGCGAAGATCCTCGCGGTTTCCGACGAGGATCTGCTGAACCGCCTGAAGGCGTACTCGGAGAAGATGAAGGCCGAGGTTGAGGCGAAGGACGAGCGGCTGCAGCAGGACGGATACAGACAGTACGGAAAGTGATGACGTGACACACAGCGTGCCGGAGGGCAGGAAAGGAAGAGGAACGCGAGATGGATTACAAGAGTTCCGGAGTCGATATTGAGGCGGGCTACAAGGCGGTTGAACTGATGAAGGAGCACGTGAAAAAGACGATGCGGCCCGAGGTGCTCGGCGGACTGGGCGGCTTTTCGGGTGCATTTTCCATGGAAGCCTTCAAGCGGATGGAGCGTCCGACTCTGGTATCCGGCACGGACGGTGTCGGAACGAAGCTGAAGCTGGCCTTCGTCATGAACCGGCATGACACGGTGGGAATCGACTGTGTCGCGATGTGCGTCAACGACATCGCCTGCGCCGGCGGCGAGCCGCTGTTCTTTCTGGACTACATCGCCTGCGGGAAGAATGTTCCGGAGAAAATCGCGGAGATCGTGAAGGGCGTCGCGGCCGGCTGCGTTCAGGCGGACGCCGCGCTGATCGGAGGGGAGACCGCGGAGATGCCGGGCTTCTATCCTGAGGATGAATATGATCTCGCCGGGTTCGCGGTGGGCGTCGTCGATGAAAAGGATATCATCACCGGAGACAGGCTTGCGGACGGCGATGTGCTGCTGGGGATCGCTTCCTCCGGTATCCACTCCAACGGATTCTCTCTGGTGCGGAAGGTGTTCGACATCACGCCGGAAGGACTGTCCGTCTATGACGAAAAGCTGGGCCGGACGCTGGGCGACGCGCTTCTAGAGCCGACGAAGATCTATGTGCATGCCCTCAAATCCGTGAAGCAGGCCGGTGTCACGGTCCGGGCATGCAGCCATATCACGGGCGGCGGCTTCTATGAAAACGTGCCGCGGATGCTTCGCGAGGGAACCCGGGCCGTGATCCGGAAAGACAGCTATGAGGTTCCGTATCTCTTCCGTCTTCTGGCGGAGAGGGGCGGCATCGACGAGCATATTATGTACAACACGTACAACATGGGGATCGGCATGGTCCTCGCCGTGGCGCCGGAGGACGAGGAGAACGCGAAGCGGGCGATCCGGGAAGCCGGCGAGACGGTGTATACCATCGGACGGATCGAAAACGGAGAGAAAGGAGTGGATCTCATATGAGTGAAGCGAAGAAGCTCCGTGTCGCCGTTCTGGTTTCGGGCGGCGGGACCAATCTTCAGGCGATCCTCGACGCGGTCGACAAGGGCCGGATTAAGAAAGCGGAAATTGTCGGCGTGATCAGCAACAATCCGGGCGCTTACGCGCTGAAGCGCGCTGAAGCGCACGGGATCATCGCCATCGGGCTCACGCCGAAGAAATTCGGCACGAGAGACGAGTTCAACGAAGCGCTGAAAAAGATGGTGGACAGCCTTACGCCGGATCTCGTCGTGCTGGCCGGGTGCCTGCTTCAGATCCCGCCGACTCTTGTCCGCGCGTATCCGAACCGGATCATCAACATTCATCCGGCCCTGATTCCCTCCTTCTGCGGGCAGGGATTCTACGGACTCCGGGTGCATGAGGCGGCGCTGGCGCGGGGCGTGAAGCTCACCGGCGCCACGGTGCATTTCGTGAATGAGGATCTGGACGCGGGACCCATCATCATCCAGAAGGCGGTGGAAGTGAAGGAAGATGACACGCCCGAGACGCTGCAGGAACGGGTCATGCGGGAGGCCGAGTGGAAGATTCTTCCTGAGGCGATCCGGCTGATCTCCGAGGGACGTGTCAGCGTCGATGAGAAGGGGCATGTCCATATCGCGGAATAACGGCGGAAGCGGAGCGGAGACGTCCGGGGAAGGGAGAAGAAAATGAAGGTACTCATCGTTGGCGGAGGCGGACGGGAACATGCAATCGCCTGGGCCTGCGCGAAAAGCAGTCAGGTGGAGAAGATCTGGTGCGCGCCGGGGAACGCCGGAATCGCGTCGGTGGCGGAGTGTGTACCGATCCGGCCGATGGAATTTGACCGGCTCGTGTCGTTTGCGAAGGAGCATGCGGTCGATCTGACGATCGTCGGCATGGATGACCCGCTGGTGGGCGGCATCGTCGACCGGTTCGAGGCGGAGGGACTTCGTGTGTTCGGCCCGAGGAAGAATGCCGCGATTCTCGAGGGATCGAAGGCGTTTTCAAAGGACCTGATGAAGAAGTACGGGATCCCGACGGCTGATTACACCACGGTGCATTCCCCGGAGGAGGCGTTCGCCGTCCTCGAGAAGGCGCACTTCCCCATCGTGCTCAAGGCGGACGGGCTGGCGCTCGGCAAGGGCGTGCTGATCTGTCAGAACCGGGAGGAAGCCGAGGCGGGCGTTCGCGAGATCATGGAGGAGAAGCGGTTCGGTTCATCCGGCGATCAGATGGTGATGGAGGAGTTCCTGACCGGACGGGAGATCTCCGTGCTCTCCTTCGTCGACGGACGGACGATCCGGCTGATGGCGTCGGCGATGGACCACAAGCGGGCCGGGGACGGCGACACAGGCCTCAATACCGGCGGAATGGGGAATTTTTCGCCGAGTCCCTTCTATACGGAGGAAATTGATGCCTACTGCCGTGAGCACATCTACCAGAAGACGGTGGACGCGATGGCGGCGGAGGGACGCCCGTTCAAGGGCGTGATCTTCTTCGGACTGATTCTGACGCCGGACGGGCCGAAGGTGCTGGAATACAACGCGCGCTTCGGAGATCCGGAAGCGCAGGTGGTGATCCCGCGGATGGAGAATGATATCATCGATGTGATCAACGCCTGCATCGACGGCACGCTGGACCGGGTGGAGCTGAAGTTCCGTCCGGATGCCTGCCTCTGCGTCGTGCTCGCTTCCGACGGCTATCCGGTGAAATACGAGACCGGTTTTCCGATCACGGGACTGGAGACGTTTGAGGGGCGTGATGATGAGTTCGTCTTCCACGCCGGAACGAAGTTCAATGAGAAGGGCGAAATCGTGACAGCCGGCGGCCGCGTGCTGGCGGTCACCGCGCTCGCCCCGACGCTGAAGGAGGCGCGGAGCAAGGCGTACGAGGCCACGGAACGGATTCACTTCGCCAACAAGTATATGCGCCATGACATCGGGCACGCGATCGACGAGGCATAAGCGTGTCCGGGGACGGATGCATTTTCATAATCTGCATTAATGCCTTGACGGCCGAACGAAAATCGGCTATTATCTTAAAACATAGAAAACCTACTCAGTAAGTAGGAGTTCTGAGGGGATGAGATTCATGACAGAACCGATTATTTCCATCCAGCACCTGAGGAAGGAATTCCAGGGCGCGAAGCATAAGGTGGAGGCGATCAGCGATATCAGCATCGACATTATGCCCGGAGAAATCTACGGGATCATCGGTCTTTCCGGTGCAGGGAAGTCGACACTGGTGCGATGCATCAACTATCTGGAGCAGCCGACGTCCGGCGAGGTGGTTTTCGACGGCCGGAAGATGAGCTCGCTCAGTCCGAAGGAGCTGCGGAGCGTCCGTCAGGAGATGGGCATGATCTTCCAGCAGTTTCAGCTGCTTCAGCAGCGGACCGCGCTCCGGAACGTCACGTTTCCGCTGGAGATCCGCGGCGTGAAGCGGGCAGAGGCGGAAAAAAGGGCGAGGCAGCTGCTGGATATCGTGGAGCTCTCCGACAGGGCCGGCGCTTATCCGGCGCAGCTGTCGGGCGGCCAGAAGCAGAGGGTGGCGATCGCCCGGGCGCTGGCGACGAATCCGAAGGTGCTGCTCTGCGACGAGGCTACGTCCGCGCTGGATCCGAATACGACCAGCTCGATTCTCTCGCTGCTCAAAAAGCTGAACCGGGAGATGGGGATCACGGTGGTGGTGATCACCCATGAGATGGACGTCATCTCCCAGCTCTGCGACCGGGTGGCCATCATTGATCACGGCGTCATCGCGGAGAAGGGGAATGTCACGGATATTTTCATGGCTCCGAAGACAAGAATCGGCCGCGAGCTGATTCTGGGCGACGCGGTCCGGGAGGTGCATTTCGCCGAGGGACGGTATTACCGGATCACGTTTGACGGAAGACAGTCGCAGGAGCCGGTGATCGCGAACATCGTGCTCCGCACGAAGGCGCCGGTGAACATCATGTACGCCTCGACGCGGGACGTGGGCGGAACGGCCAGGGGGCAGATGATCATCCAGCTTCCGGACAATGAGGAGCAGAAGAAGGAGATCCTGCAGTATCTGCATTTTGCGCAGATCCCCTACGAGGAGGTCGATTCGATTCCGTCCGTCAGGAAGGAGGCGCGGAAAGATGAACTTTGATGCGGCTACATGGCAGATGATTCTGGCCGGTATCTGGGAGACCGTCTATATGGTGATCGGCTCCACGCTGATCGGCTATCTGATCGGCCTTCCGCTGGGCGTGATCCTGATCGTCACCCGAAAGAACGGCATTCACCCGCTTCCAGTGGTGAATGAGATTCTGGGCGTGATCATCAACATCTTCCGCTCGGTTCCGTTCATTATCCTGCTGATCACGCTGATTCCGCTGACGCGGCTGCTGGTTGGCACGTCTCTTGGTCCGAAGGCGGTGATTCCGCCTCTGGTCATCGCGTCGGCGCCTTACATCGCCCGCGTGATCGAGTCGGAGCTGGCCGAGGTGGACAGCGGTGTCATCGAGGCCGCGAAGTCCATGGGCGCATCCGACTGGCAGATCATCTGGAAGGTGCTTCTCCCCGAGGCGAAGCCGTCCATCATTCTGGGAGCGGCGCTGGTTCTGACGACCGTGGTGGGCTATTCCTGTATGTCGGGCTTCGTCGGAGGCGGCGGACTGGGCGATATCGCGATCCGGTACGGGTACTACCGGTATCAGGCCGATATCATGATGGTCACCGTCGTGATCCTGATCGTACTTGTACAGCTGATTCAGGAGGCGGGCAACCGTCTGTCGTCAAAGACAGACCGGAGGATCCGCTGACGGGTCAAAAGGTATCTGACGCGGACGTCTTTGTGCGGTACGCGAGGCAGATAGAACCGGCTTTTCCGGATGTCCGTCCGGATACTGCCGGCGGTACCCCCCGCAGCGGGGGCAAAAAGGATATTCATTTTAAGAGGAGGAACAAAAGCATGAGAAAACGTATAATCAGTTTCGGACTGGCGGCGGTTCTCGCCGCGGCGTCCGTCGTATCCGTTTCAGCCGCTGATTCATCGGCGGACTCCGCCGCGGTCTCCGGTGCGGAGTCGGTGGCGGAGTCCGTGTACTCCTATCCGGACTGGCAGGTGGACGCGGAGATTCCGCAGGCTCCCTCTGACGGCGATACGACCATCACGGTCGGCGCTTCCCCGAGCCCGCACGCGGAGATCCTCGAACAGGTGAAGGACTCGCTGGCGGCGAAGGGCTGGACGCTGGATGTGAAGGAGTACTCGGACTATGTTCAGCCGAACGCGGCTCTGGCCTCCGGCGATCTGGATGCCAACTACTTCCAGCATCAGCCGTATCTGGACGAGTACAACAAGGAGAACAAGACGGATCTGGTCGGCGTGGTGCAGATCCATTACGAGCCGTTCGGTATCTTCCCCGGCAAGACCAAGTCTCTTGATGAGCTGGCTGACGGAGCCGCAGTCGGCGTCCCCAACGACGCGACCAATGAGGCCCGTGCGCTGAATCTGCTTGAGGCAGCAGGCCTTATCAAGCTGAAGGAAGGCGCGGGGCTCAACGCCACGAAGAAGGATGTTGTCGAGAATAAGAAGAACCTTCAGATCAACGAGATCGAAGCGGCTCAGCTTCCGAGATCCCTTCAGGATCTTGATATCGCGGTCGTCAACGGCAACTACGCGATCGAGGCGGGTCTTTCCGTCAAGAGGGACGCGCTGGCGCTGGAGGATGAGAAATCTCTGGGCGCGAAGACCTACGGCAATATCATCGCGGTGAAGTCCGGAAACGAGCAGAGCGACAAGACGAAGGCGCTGGTGACCGCGCTTCTTTCGTCCAAGGTGCGCGACTATATCAACCAGACCTATGACGGCGCGGTGGTGCCGCTGTTCTGAACGGATTCGTCCGCGGAGACGGAATGCCGGCCCCGCGCCGGAACGGCCGATGCTGCCGGCGATGAACCGGGAACGGCCGCTGTCCGATTCAGAATGACGGTGGAAATCCTGTCCGGGATCATGTATAATGACTTCAGCTATTGTTCATAGAATACTGAAACCGGATGGAGGTGACACAGTATGAAGTATGTCTGCAGCGTATGCGGATATGAATATGATCCGGCGGTGGGTGATCCGGACAACGGTATCGCTCCGGGCACACCGTTCGAAGAGCTTCCCGAGGACTGGGTATGCCCGGTCTGCGGAGTCGGCAAGGATCAGTTCGAGGCGGAATAAAGCTGCCGTACAGGCACAAAGGGAAGGCAGGCTGTCCTGAAGCGGGCGGCCTGCCTTTATTTACGCTTGCCCGGACCGCTTCACTCTGTTATAGTGGAGGTATAACATCTGTCCGCCGGCCTGAACGGGACAGCGGACGTCAGAGATGGAGGCGGTGAGTGAACCATGTACATTGAGATTGACTTCGACAGCGGCGAGGCCATTTACCGGCAGCTGTGCCGGCAGATTATCATCGGTATCGCAACCAATACGCTGCAGGAAGGAGAGAGCCTTCCCTCCGTCCGTGATCTGGCTGATGAGATCGGCATCAATATGCATACCGTCAACAAGGCGTACACCGTTCTGAAGGAAGAAGGATTCCTGACGGTCGATCGGCGCCGCGGCGCGGTTGTCTATGTGGACGGAGAGAAGATGAAGGCGCTGGAGGAAATGAAGGATGAGCTGACGATCACACTGGCGAAGGCGTCCTGCAAGGGAATTTCAAAGCAGGAAATGCACCGGATGATCGATGAGATCTATACGGAATACGAAGGCGAGCCGAAGGAGAAGACCGGGCCGGATCAGGCTCAGTGAGGAAAATGCAGAATAACTATACGGAAGAAGCAAGACAGGCAATTCAATATGCGGCCAGGGCGGCCATCTATCACCGCCAGAGCTATGCCGGCACAGAGCACCTGCTGGCCGGACTGCTTAAGGCGACCGGAGGGACGGCGTCCCAGGTTCTGTCCGAGGCCGGCGTGACGCCGGAGAAGCTGACCCGGATGATCGACCGGCTGATCGCGCCGCAGGGCGGCACCGCGGTCGAGGAGCGGCCCGGATTTTCGCCGCGGGCGCAGCGTGTTCTGGAGAAAGCGGGACGGTTGGCTGCGGAGCTGGACAGCGAGACGGTGGGTACGGAGCATCTGCTGCTGGCGATGCTCCGGGACTACGACTGCGTCGGCACGAGGCTGCTTCACACGATGGGCGTTGATATCCGCAAGCTTTACGCGGATACGCTGGTGGCCATGCATGCACAGGGCCGTTACTCGGATCAGGACCTCATGAGCGGCAAAGCGATGAGAGAGCCGGACGGACAGACGCCGACCATCGACCAGTACAGCCGGGATCTGACCCGGATGGCCCGGGAACATCAGCTGGATCCGGTCATCGGGCGCGACAGGGAGATTCTGCGCGTGATGCAGATTCTCAGCCGGCGGACCAAGAACAACCCCTGCCTCATCGGAGACCCGGGGGTCGGAAAGACGGCGGTCGTCGAAGGACTCGCGAGCCGGATCGCGGAGGGAATGGTGCCGGATTCCATGAAAGAGAAACGCCTTGTGGTGCTGGATCTCTCGAGCATGGTGGCCGGATCGAAGTACAGAGGCGAGTTCGAGGAGCGCATCAAGCATGTGGTTCAGGAGGCTTCGGCAAACCGGAATATTCTTCTGTTTGTCGATGAGCTTCACACGATCATCGGAGCCGGCGGGGCGGAGGGAGCGCTGGACGCGTCCAACATCCTCAAGCCGTCGCTGTCCCGCGGAGAAATCCAGATGATCGGCGCGACGACGATCGACGAATACAGAAAATACATTGAGAAGGACGCGGCGCTGGAGCGGCGGTTCCAGCCGGTGACGGTCGAGGAGCCCACGGAAGAGGAAGCGATTGAGATCCTGCACGGGCTCAGGCCTTATTACGAGCGGCATCACGGCGTCACGATCACGGATGAGGCGCTGACAGCGGCGGTCCGGCTCGCGGAACGGTATATCAACGACCGGAGATTGCCGGACAAGGCCATCGATCTCATCGATGAGGCTTCCTCCAAGGTCCGGATCGGAAACTTCGGCCACGCGTCTGCGGCAGAGCGGAGCGGAGACGAGCTGGCCCTCGTGAGGCAGGAGAAGGAGGCGGCGGTGCTTGCGCATGATATGGCGCGTGCGCAGGAACTGGAGCGCCGGCAGGAGGAACTGGAGAAGAAGAACGGGCGGACCCGTGCCCGATTATCCGGAAAGAAAGGCCGGATGACCGTGACGGAGGACGCGGTTGCCGATGTTGTGGCGGAGTGGACGAAGATCCCGGTCGCAAGACTGAAGGAGGAGGAGAGCCGGAGACTGGCGCGTCTTGAGCAGGATCTGCACCGTCGGGTGATCGGGCAGGACGAGGCGGTGCGGGCTGTAGCCAGCGCGATCCGCCGCGGACGCGTGGGTCTAAAGGACCCGAACCGTCCGACCGGAAGCTTTCTCTTTCTCGGGCCTACCGGCGTCGGCAAGACGGAGCTGTCCAAGGCGGTCGCCGAGTGCGTCTTCGGTTCCGAGGACAGCATGATCCGTGTCGATATGTCGGAGTATATGGAGAAATACAGCGTGTCGAAGCTGATCGGTTCGCCGCCCGGCTACGTCGGGTACGACGAGGGAGGTCAGCTTTCGGAGCAGGTACGCCGTCATCCGTACAGCGTGGTTCTCTTTGACGAGATCGAGAAGGCGCATCCGGATGTCTTCAACATCCTGCTTCAGGTTCTGGACGACGGCCATATCACCGATGCCCACGGACGGAAGGTGGATTTCCGGAATACCTGCATCATTATGACCTCGAATGCGGGCGCCAAGGCGATCGTCGACCCGAAGCGTCTCGGCTTCGCGGCGAAGTCCGATGCGAAGAAGGATTATGAGACGATGAAAAACGGTGTGATGGATGAGGTGCGCCGGATTTTCCGGCCGGAGTTCATCAACCGGATCGATGAGATCATCGTCTTCCATCCGCTGAGCGAGGCGGAGGTCGGCCGGATCGCGGGCCTGCTGCTGGGGTCCCTCAAAAAGCGGGCGCAGACGCAGATGGATCTCAGGCTGCAGATCACGCCGGCCGCGAAGGCATACATAGCAAAGAAGGGCTTCTCGCCGAAATACGGTGCCCGTCCGCTCCGCCGGGTGATTCAGACGGAGATCGAAAACCCGCTGTCGGAGATGATTCTCCGGGGCGAGGCGGGCGCGGGCTGCTGCATTTCCATCGGAGTAAGCGGCGGGCAGCTGACCATATTGCGCAAAGATAACCGGGTCAGCGGGCCGGAATACAAAACAGATCGGGCTTCAGCGTCTGAAGCGGATGAAAGTCTCCGGGAGTTGTGATACACTGGAAGTCTGAGAGAATCCGCAAAACGGATTGCGCGGAGAACGCGCGGATAAAAGCCACTTGAAAAGGAGGAAAAGCGGCATGGGAGCAGTGAAGGAACTGATCCGCACGGAGGCGGACGGAACCATCAGCTTCGGAGATTACGAACTGGAATCGAAGACGAAAAAGTCGGATTTCGCTTACGAGGGAGATCTCTACAAGGTGAAAACCTTCCGGGAACTCACGAGACTCGAGAAGAACGAGATGTTCGTCTATGAGTCGGAGCCGGGTACGGCGGTGAGCCATCTGAAGGAGACGGCGGACGGGATGAGCTTCACGGTGGAAGGACCCGAGGACGCCCAGATCACGGTGGAAGGCGAATCGGACGTGGAATACAGTCTCTACATCAACGGACAGCTTCGCGATACGCTCAAGTCCAACGTCGGAGGAAAAATTTCCTTCAGCGTGGAGCTGGGCGACGTGCCGTCGGTGGATGTGAAAATCAACCGTCAGGTCTGAACGGAGAAGCGGGAGGAGCGGCAGGACCTCCGGATGCGCGGCATCCGGGGGTCCTGTCTGACTATGGAGCGGTCGGGCCGGACCGCTTCGGGCGGCCGGCTGAGCCGCCGGAAAGGGAGACAGTGCGATGGCGAAAAGCAAAACCGTATTCTTCTGTCAGAACTGCGGCTACGAGTCCTCAAAATGGATGGGGCAGTGCCCGGCCTGTCACGAGTGGAATTCCTTCGTTGAGGAGCCTGTAAAGGCGTCTGCGTCGAAGAGCGGATCCTCTCTTCGGCAGAGCGCCAGGAGAAATGTCCCGATGAAGCTCCGCGACGTGTCGACGGCGGAGGATACGCGGCTCGGAACAGGGATCGGCGAGCTGGACCGGGTGCTGGGGGGCGGAATCATACGGGGTTCGCTGATCCTGATCGGCGGCGATCCGGGAATCGGAAAATCCACCCTGCTTCTTGAAACCTGCCGGAATCTTGCGGCGGGCGGACATAAGGTTCTCTATATCTCGGGCGAGGAGTCTCTGAGCCAGATCCGAATGCGCGCGGAACGGATCGGGGACTGCCCGGAGGAGCTCTATCTCTTTACGGAGACGAATCTCGGCGTGATCCGCGAGACGATTGAGGCCGAGAAGCCGGAGATCTGCGTCATCGACTCGATCCAGACGATGTACAGCGAGGATGTCGCTTCGGCGCCCGGATCGGTCTCTCAGGTGAGGGAGGCCACGGGGCTGCTGATGATGATCGCGAAAAGCCTCGGCATCACGATCTTCATCGTAGGTCATGTCACGAAGGACGGCGCTGTGGCCGGGCCGCGGGTGCTGGAGCATATGGTGGATACGGTTCTGTACTTTGAGGGCGACCGTCAGGCCTCCTACCGCATTCTGCGGGCGGCGAAGAACCGGTTCGGATCCACCAACGAGATCGGCGTCTTTGAGATGCGCGACACAGGTCTGAGAGAAGTGCCGAACCCGTCGGAGTACATGCTGAGCGGAAAACCTGAGGGCGCGTCGGGATCCGTGGTCGCCTGCTCGATGGAAGGGACGCGTCCCGTGCTGGTGGAGATCCAGGCACTGGTCGTCCGCACGAGCTTCGGCCTTCCGAGAAGAACGGCGGTGGGGACGGACTATAACCGCGTCAATCTGCTTTTGGCGGTGCTGGAGCGGCGCTGCGGGCTGTCTCTGGGGAACTGCGACGTCTATGTCAACATCGCGGGCGGCATCCGGATGAATGAGCCGGCGGTTGATCTCGGGATCGCGCTGGCCGTGGCATCCGCCTTCCGGGATGTTCCGATCGGAGACAGAGTGATCGCCTTCGGGGAAGTAGGGCTGAGCGGCGAGGTACGTGCGGTCAGCCGTGCGGAGCAGAGAATCGCGGAAGCGAAAAAGCTGGGTTTCGATACGGTGATCCTGCCGAAGGCCTGCATGAGAGGACTCGCCCGGACAGAGGGCATCCGTCTCGTTCCAGCGGAGAGCCTTAAAGAAGCGCTCCGTACAGTGATCGGGACGGAGGGCCGGCACTCCTGATGAAACACGATTTTCATCTTTTTTGAAAAATGCACTTGACGCACCCCGGCCGTCATGGTACTATATCAACCGTTCGCTCCGAGCGGACGGCTCCGACGGCCGGGAGGCCGGGAGGCACGCCGGACGAATAAAAACAAATTCGCTCTTGACAAGGTGTCAAAGCTGAGGTAAGATAGCGAATGCACTCGCAGGGAGGAAACCTTCCCGGAGCGCGAAAATACGGCAGTTCTTTGATAACTGAACAGTGAAACACATACTAACTCGAAAATCCTTTATGAATTTTATTGAGAACAAAATCTCAGCAGTAAAGTAAGGAAACGGGGAACTGAGCAGCGAAAGCGAAGTCAGTTTCATCCGAATCCGGATTGAAATCCTTAAGAGAGTTCGATCCTGGCTCAGGATGAACGCTGGCGGCGTGCCTAACACATGCAAGTCGAGCGGAGTGAAGAGAGCTTGCTTTTTTCACTCAGCGGCGGATGGGTGAGGAACGCGTGGGGAACCTGCCTCTCACAGGGGGATAACAGCTGGAAACGGCTGTTAATACCGCATATGCACACAGTGCCGCATGGCACAGGGTGGAAAGAAATTCGGTGAGAGATGGACCCGCGTTGGATTAGCTTGTTGGCGGGGTAACGGCCCACCAAGGCGATGATCCATAGCCGGCCTGAGAGGGCGACCGGCCACATTGGGACTGAGACACGGCCCAAACTCCTACGGGAGGCAGCAGTGGGGGATATTGCACAATGGAGGAAACTCTGATGCAGCGACGCCGCGTGAAGGAAGACGTGCTTCGGCATGTAAACTTCTATCAGCAGGGAAGAAGATGACGGTACCTGACTAAGAAGCCCCGGCTAACTACGTGCCAGCAGCCGCGGTAATACGTAGGGGGCAAGCGTTATCCGGATTTACTGGGTGTAAAGGGAGCGTAGACGGTGATGCAAGTCTGATGTGAAACCCCGGGGCTTAACTCCGGGCTTGCATTGGAAACTGTACCACTTGAGTACTGGAGGGGCAGGCGGAATTCCTGGTGTAGCGGTGAAATGCGTAGATATCAGGAAGAACACCGGTGGCGAAGGCGGCCTGCTGGACAGTAACTGACGTTGAGGCTCGAAAGCGTGGGGAGCAAACAGGATTAGATACCCTGGTAGTCCACGCCCTAAACGATGAATACCAGGTGTCGGCAGCTGAGAGCTGTCGGTGCCGCAGCAAACGCAGTAAGTATTCCACCTGGGGAGTACGTTCGCAAGAATGAAACTCAAAGGAATTGACGGGGACCCGCACAAGCGGTGGAGCATGTGGTTTAATTCGAAGCAACGCGAAGAACCTTACCAAATCTTGACATCCCGGTGACAGATTCAGAAATGAGTCCTTTCTTCGGAACACCGGAGACAGGTGGTGCATGGTTGTCGTCAGCTCGTGTCGTGAGATGTTGGGTCAAGTCCCGCAACGAGCGCAACCCTTGTCCTCAGTAGCCAGCAGGTAAAGCCGGGCACTCTGAGGAGACCGCCAGGGACAACCTGGAGGAAGATGGGGATGACGTCAAATCATCATGCCCCTTATGATTTGGGCTACACACGTGCTACAATGGTGTCGGACAAAGGGAAGCAAACCCGCGAGGGGGAGCGAATCCCACAAACGGCATCCCAGTTCGGACTGCACTCTGCAACCCGGGTGCACGAAGCTGGAATCGCTAGTAATCGCAGATCAGCATGCTGCGGTGAATACGTTCCCGGGTCTTGTACACACCGCCCGTCACACCATGGGAGTCCGCAACACCCGAAATCAGTGGCCCAACCCGCAGGGGAGGGAGCTGCTGAAGGTGGGGCGAATGACTGGGGTGAAGTCGTAACAAGGTAGCCGTATCGGAAGGTGCGGCTGGATCACCTCCTTTCTAAGAGAGAAGTAGAGAGAAATGTGTTTCACTGTTCAGCTATCAAGCGATGGCTGAAGGAAATCTGGCGGCGATGCGTCCGGGGGAAACACCCGTACCCATGCCGAACACGACGGTAAAGACCCGGACGGCCGAGAGTACTGCACTGGAGACGGTGCGGGAGGGCAGGTGGCCGCCAGGCATCAAAATCTTGGCGAGCACAAGCGAAGCGCAGTGCGAGGTTAGATTTTGAGCCGTTCCAGCGAGCGAAGCGAGCTGGAACCTCCTCAGCAATCATGGCGACATGCAATGTTTAGCGCATCCGTCATGGCTGTCATAGAACTGATTCGCTGTGTTTTTAACGCAGTTCATCAGCAGGCATGGAAACGCACCTTGAAAACCGCATATACCGAGAAGCACCAACCTGAGTGTTTCGTTTCCTGATCTTCCTTAAGAAGAGACGGAGCAGACGGGCACGAAAGGTTGAAGCGCAGACAAAAGATAGGAAAAGACATCAGAGGCGTGATCCGCAAGGATCACAAATCAGAGACAAAGGTCTAGAAGCAATACAGCAGCCGGAACGGCGCGAAAGCGCTGGGACGGCGGACCGTACCGGGCATACGCTAGTGGCCGGTGCGGACATGGTCAGGTAAACAAGAGCGCAGGGCGGATGCCTTGGCACTGGGCGCCGATGAAGGACGCGATAAGCTGCGAAAAGCTGCGGGGAGGAGCACATATCCGCTGATCCGCAGATGTCCGAATGGGGCAACCCGCATGAGCAGACCTCATGCACCGCAGACTGAATCCATAGGTCTGTGGAGGGAACCTCCTGAACTGAAACATCTAAGTAGGGAGAGGAAAAGAAAACAAACGTGATTCCGTCAGTAGCGGCGAGCGAACGCGGAAGAGCCTAAACCGGCTGGCTTGCCAGCCGGGGTTACGGACTGCAAAGAGAATCCGAAGCGAACCGGAACGGTTTTGGGAAAGCCGGCCGGAGAGGGTGAAAGCCCCGTAAGGGAAAGCGGAAGGGTTCGGGCAGGATCCAGAGTACCACGAGACACGGGAAACCTTGTGGGAAGTCGGGGGGACCACCCCCCAAGGCTAAATACGACCCAGTGACCGATAGCGGACAGTACCGTGAGGGAAAGGTGAAAAGTACCCCGGGAGGGGAGTGAAAGAGAACCTGAAACCCTGTGTTTACGACCGGCGGAAGCACCACGCTTGCAGGTGCGACCGCGTACTTTTTGTAGAACGGTCCGGCGAGTTGCGGGACGCGGCAAGGGAAAGGATGAGGACATCCGGACCCGGAGGGAAACCGAGCCTTAAGAGGGCGCCAGTCGCGTCACGCAGACCCGAAACCGGGTGATCTACCCATGGCCAGGATGAAGGGGCCGTAAAAGGCCCTGGAGGTCCGAACGCACATCCGTTGAAAAGGGTGGCGATGAGCGGTGGGTAGGGGAGAAATTCCAATCGAACCCGGAGATAGCTGGTTCTCCTCGAAATAGCTTTAGGGCTAGCCTTCACCAAGTCTTGCGGAGGTAGAGCACTGAATATCCGCGGGGGCGTCAAAGCTTACCAAAGATTATCAAACTCCGAATGCCGTGTAGACGATGGTGGGGAGTCAGGCCGCATGAGATAAGTCGGGCGGCCAAAAGGGAAACAGCCCAGACCAGCAGCTAAGGCCCCAAAGTGCGTGTTAAGTGGTAAAGGATGTGGGATCTCGAAGACAACTAGGATGTTGGCTCAGAAGCAGCCACGCATTCAAAGAGTGCGTAATAGCTCACTAGTCGAGAGGTCCTGCGCCGAAAATGACCGGGGCTGAAACACGCCGCCGAAGCTCTGGGATGGCGGAAGCCATCGGTAGAGGAGCATTGCCGCGGGGGCGAAGCATGACCGACAAGGGCATGTGGACCCGCGGGAAGAGAGAATGCCGGAATGAGTAGCGAGATGAGGGCGGGAATCCCTCAGGCCGAATATCCAAGGATTCCAGGGTCAAGCTGATCTGCCCTGGGTAAGTCGGGACCTAAGGCGAGGGCGGAAGCCGTAGCCGATGGACGACAGGTGGAGATTCCTGTACTGCGATGCGACAGAACTGCAGGGACGCATTTCCAAAGTCTGACCGCGGATGGAAAACGCGGAGAAAGCGGGAAGGCGGGCATGGGATAAAAGACATGCGGAACGCCATTCCGTGAGACGACCGAACTTCAAGTAGGAGAGAGGGCGGAGGGAGTGCCGGGAAAAGCTGCTATCGTTCGCACCGTACCCGTACCGTAAACCGACACAGGTGGATGAGGAGAGAATCCTAAGGCCGGCGGAAGAAGTATTGTTAAGGAACTCGGCAAAATGACCCCGTAACTTCGGGAGAAGGGGTGCCGTCCTCCGGGGCGGCCGCAGAGTCCAGGCCCAAGCAACTGTTTAGCAAAAACACAGGTCTATGCAAAGCCGGAAGGCGACGTATATGGGCTGACGCCTGCCCGGTGCTGGAAGGTTACGAGGAGGGGTCAGCGAAAGCGAAGCCCTGAATCCAAGCCCCAGTAAACGGCGGCCGTAACTATAACGGTCCTAAGGTAGCGAAATTCCTTGTCGGGCAAGTTCCGACCCGCACGAAAGGCGTAATGATTTGGGCACTGTCTCAACAATACATCCGGTGAAATTGAAGTGCCAGTGAAGATGCTGGCTGCCCGCGCCAGGACGGAAAGACCCCATGGAGCTTTACTCCAGTTTGTTACTGGGGTCCGGTCGATGATGCACAGGATAGGTGGGAGGCAGAGAAGCAGCTGTTTCGGCAGATGCGGAGCCAATGTTGGGATACCACCCTTCAGCGACTGGGCTTCTAACCTGCCGCCGTAAGCCGGCGGGGGGACAATGGCAGACGGGGAGTTTGACTGGGGCGGTCGCCTCCGAAAGGGTATCGGAGGCGCTCAAAGGTTCCCTCAGGATGGACGGAAACCATCCGGAGCGTGCAAAGGCAGAAGGGAGCTTGACTGCGACACCGACGGGTGGAGCAGGTACGAAAGTAGGACTTAGTGATCCGGTGGCAGTAAGTGGGAATGCCATCGCTCAACGGATAAAAGCTACCCTGGGGATAACAGGCTGATCACTCCCAAGAGTTCACATCGACGGAGTGGTTTGGCACCTCGATGTCGGCTCATCACATCCTGGGGCTGTAGTAGGTCCCAAGGGTTGGGCTGTTCGCCCATTAAAGTGGTACGCGAGCTGGGTTCAGAACGTCGTGAGACAGTTCGGTCCCTATCCGGCGTGGGCGCAGGAGATCTGCGGGGAGCTGGCCTTAGTACGAGAGGACCGGGCTGGACCCGCCGCTGGTGCACCTGTTGGGCCGCCAGGCCCATGGCAGGGTAGCCAAGCGGGGCAGGGATAAACGCTGAAGGCATCTAAGCGTGAAGCCCCCCCCAAGATGAGATCTCCCATTCCTTCAAGGAAGTAAGTTCCCTCAGAGACGATGAGGTTGATAGGGCAGAGGTGGAAGCGCCGCAAGGCGTGGAGCTGACTGTCACTAATCGAACGAGGACCTGACCAAGAGGAAAGCGCGGCGGGAAGGCCGCGGCTGGGATTGCGCGGGGTATATGCGGTTTTGAAGGTACGTGGGACCTCCCTTCGCGGGGAGGTCTTTTTTTGTGTTCGCCAGAACCTGCCCAAACGCTCCGTCCGTACCGGCGGAGCGTTTTGCGTTGACGAATCGGAACCGGGAAGGGTACGATGAAGGAAAGCGAGAACGCCGGCTGAGGGCCGGACAGAAGGAGGAAGAAGATGACGGAGAGCAGAACGGAACTGGAGAGTGGTTTTCAACCCGCACCGAGGAGTCGTGTATGAAAAAAGCGACGGCATTTTTCCTTTCCGTGACGGCTTCCGCTGCACTTCTGTTTTCAGGAGCGGCTGCGGCTGATCCTTCCGTCCGGAATGGCGGCTGGGAGGGATCCTGCGTGGCCGATGCCTTCGATACGGATTCTGACGCGGAACCCGTACCGGAAGAAATCCTGATGCTTCCGGCCGGTACGATCCTTGATTCGGCTGATCTCGGGAAGGAAGAGGAATCACAGTATTTTTCAGCCAGCGTGATTCATGAGGGCGGATGCATTTTCCAGAGAATAAACGGAAAATCATACCGACAGAATGATGACATCTCGCTTGAGGATCTCCGATACCTGAAGGTGCTGTTCCGGAATTTTGAAGGGGAGCCAGAGGTCGGAGAGATGATTGTCAACCGGGCAATTGCGGATGACACGCTGGATGTGTTTCACGCGCTTTATGATGCGTCCTATCCGATACGGAAGATGCGACTTGTGGATGAATACTGGAAGACGGACGGGGCTGCCGCGGACGAGGCTTCTATGGAGGACGACAACACGTCCGCCTTTAATTACCGGACGATGACGAACTCCGATAAGCTTTCGAATCATGCTCTCGGATATGCGATCGATCTGAATCCCCTGGAGAATCCGTACGTCAGGCAGGAAGATGACGGATTCTCCGTATCGCCGGATACGGCTGAGGCCCGAAGCTATGCGGACCGTCAGAACATGCGCCCCTATATGATTGACAGCCGGGACAAGGCGTATCTTGAATTTACGGCGCACGGGTTTGCCTGGGGCGGAGACTGGTCGAACCCGAAGGATTATCAGCATTTCGAGAAGAGCGCCGGACATGATCCGGAAAATGCATCCGGCCGCAGAACGGCTTCGGCGGAATTCCATTAAACGAAAGATACGAAAGTCAGATCGGCGTGGTATAATCAGAACGGCCGGTAAGCTGACACCGGCCGGTACCTTATATGAAAATATCCGCGGATGCTGTCCGGACCGGTGCGTTCGCCATCAGGCCCGCGGAAGCAAAGGCAATGAGAACGCTGACTGCGAATCGCAGCGGCAATGAAAGGAGACAGAATGACCAGACAGGAAGCGATTGAAGAGGTGAAGAAGCTGGCGGGGGCTCCGTCCGTCTGTGCGGAGGCAAAGCAGGCGGCCGAGACATATCTTTCAGCTGTCGGAACTGAAACGGAGAAAAAGGCGGCGGCTGACCTGATCGCTGAGCTTGAAGAGGATGTGACATCAGTGGATGACCTGATCGAACTGACTGAATCCGCTGAAGGTGTGAAGATTTTCGGAGAGAACCAGGCTCATTCTCTGAATCAGGCGGCAAGAGAAGCGAAGGCGAACGGCGGAGTTTACTGCATCTGCCCGGCCTGTCAGGCAGGCGGTGCGCTGCTTGATCACCGGGACGCGCTCCTCGGCTGACAGGCGGCCGGGTACTGGATGAAAGAATTTCTGTCATAATTCCGTTGACGGAGCAGAGCCGGTGCGCTATAATGGCAGGGTCGGCAGTTAAAGGCCGGTGGTCAAGGGGAATCTTCTAATGGTAGGAAAGCGGTCTCCAAAACCGTCAATGGGGGTTCGACTCCCTCTTCCCCTGCTTTGCGCGCAGCGTGCGACATCGTCCGCTGCCGCTTTTTTTATACCCGAAAGCGTCACCCGGGCGTTTTCGCCGTCTGCTTCCCGACAGTTGAAGGCGATCGTCATCTGATCGTCGTCCAGATAAACACCTTCACGAAGGTATCGATCAATTTTCTTCTGGCCTTCTGGTCCTCAAGGCTTTTTTCCTTCAGTTTTGTCAGAAAATGATTGAACCGTACGCCTTCATTCCGGAGGACCTGAGCGGGTTCAATTTCGTGCTGAGCACGAAGCGGCGGGATGCCGGGGTTCATTTCTTCATCGACGACTACCAGTTCGAACGGATCTGGAACGACCCGATGGCGTACATGGGGAAGTTTTCATAATGGGTGGAAGAGGCGCTTATCTTCAATCAGGGGGATTTAAAATTCAGGAATATGAAGCGACTGGGGAAACGATAGGCTGTATAAAAGTAATTCGGCAGAAAACAAAGACCGCCGCATCACTTCCTGAAATGTCGAATACTCCGGGCACGGCATATATTTTAAAGTCAGGGGGCAGGTACACGACCTTAGGCGTTTATGGTAATGATAGACGGCTGAAGAAGTCTTTTGATATTACTCATGGCCACAAAAACAGGCCCAAAAATGGTACAATAGAGAGACTAAAGATGGGAATCGCTCATGTGCACAACATAAATGGCGGACGTGAGGCTAATGTAAGATACATGACTCTGAAGGAGATAAAAAAATATGGGAAGGCTATCGAAGGAATGGGTGGAAAAGTCAGAGAATGAATTTGTACGTACAGTACGGCGAAATGATTTTCACGCTGTTAATTTTGACGCAGGCAATAAACATTATACTTTTTCGGGGTGGTGGCTTCTTGAATGGGATATTGGGGAAAAGTTCTATGACAGTAAAGAAGAATTTCTAAATGATTCTATATTTGATGGGAAAACAGCTGCGGAAGCTGAAATTCATGATGCGTTATTTGAACTTGAGTGATTTTAGAAATGTAATTGCCATAATTGGGGTTTTGTAAAGGCATCTGAATATCAGGTGTCTTTTTTATGCCCGGAAAGGTGGTGATGATGGATGGCGAGACCGCGCAAGTACATTGACAAGGATGAGTTTGAGAAGCTGTGCGGCCTCCAGTGCACGAAGCAGGAGATCTGCGGCTGGTTTGACGTGACAGATAAAACACTGGATGCATGGGTGAAACGGACTTACCGCAGCAGTTTTTCCGAAGCTTTCGGCCAAAAGCGGAGCACAGGACGAATATCGCTCCGGAAATCGCAGTTCCGGACGGCCCGCAGTAACCCGTTCATGATCGCCAGTCGAAACGTGCTTTAATATTAGAAAAATGCTTGCAATCCTGCTACCTTTCCCTTATAATAAAACATGCGTTTGACGCAGGCTACTTTGGCACAGGTGGTAGCGCACCTCATTGGTAGTGAGGAGGTCCCGGGTCCGAGTCCCGGAAGTAGCTTTTCAGCCGGAAATCCGTAAAGGGTTTTCGGCATTTTGTTTTTTACGGAGGAAAATCCATGGCGGGAGATCAGACGAAAGAAAACAGAAAAAAGGAAATGCTGGTCGTCAGCTTCGGAACGAGCCGGGCCGAAAGCCGGGAGCGGGCGATCGGGGGGATCGAGAGAGCGCTGGCGGATGCCTTTCCTGACTGGGAGATTGTACGTGCCTTCACGAGCGGCAGGGTGATCCGGCGTATCGAAAAAGAGGAAGGTCTGAGGATCGATGATCCGGAGACTGCGCTGAAGCGGGCAAAGGACAAGGGAATCCGAGAGCTGGCGGCCGTCCCGACGCATGTGCTGGACGGCGAGGAGTACCGGAAATTCCGAAAGCTCTTCGCACAGTATGCGCCTCAGTTTGACTTCGCGGCCTGCGGAGCGCCGCTGTTTGGAAATGATGAAGACATGGAACGGGTCCTCGAGATCATCCGGAAAGAGACCGCAAAGCTGGATGACGGCCGGACGGAAATCGTTCTGGTGGGGCACGGGACAGAAGAGAAGGCGAATCAGGTCTATGAGGCGTTCTGCCGCCGTTTCAGAGAGACGGGGCTTGATCACTACACGGTCGGAACCGTGGAAGCCTCTCCGTCGATCATGGATGTGAAACGGGAGGCGAAGCGAAACGGCGTAAGCCGGGTCGTCCTCCTCCCGCTGATGGTTGTGGCCGGTGAGCATATCCTGAAGGATATCGGCGGCGACCGGCCGGATTCATGGCGTGCTCAGCTCCTGAACGAAGGCTTCGAGGTGAAGGTGATCGGGAAGGGGCTGGGGGAACTGCGGGATATTCAGGCTCTTTACGTAGAACATGCCGCCCGGATTCTGGCCTGAACGGAGTCAGTCCGTCACGGTCTCCACGCCGGTCCGGAGCATCCTGTGAACGTCAGGCGCTTCGATGCAGTACATGGGCTGTTTTCATGATGACCCCTCCCTTCCGGTGCGGGTGAGGATCCGCTCAGCCAGAGAGAAAAGGAGAAACAGGATCATGTTCATGATGACGATGCAGGCGCCGGTCGGTACGGCGAACCGGTAGGAGAAGACCAGTCCGGCGAAAAAGCAGGTGACGGCCAGTACACCTGACAGGAGTACGGTGGACAGAAAGCGCCGGCACACCCGCATGGCTGTCAGCGAAGGAAAGACGATGAGGCTGGATATGAGCAGCGTTCCCATCATCCGCATGCCGAGCACCACCGTGACGGCTGTCAGGACGGCAGGCAGCATACTGCACAGTCCGGTGTCGGTTCCGGTCGCTGAAGCGAACGCTTCGTCAAAGGTGAAGGCGAAGATCCGATTGTAGAAGGCCGTGAAAAGAAACAGGACGGCGGCGCTCAGCGTGACGGAGAGCCGGACATCTTCAGAACTCATCGCCAGAATAAAACCTTTGACCGTTACCGGAGCTGTACCGGATGCTGCGGCAGGCAGACGACTGCGGAAAACGTCTGGAAGAGCTGACGGTTGCGCTTGACGAACCGGTTCCGTTTGATTAGACTAAAGGCGATCGATCTGTCGGGGATGTGAATCTTTTCGCGAACCCGGCAGGTTTTTCATTTTCACCACAAGTTAGTTATGACTAACTAAAAGGAGGAATCACGATGAGCTGGAACTGGACAAAATTCGGATGGATTGCAGGAGGCTTTCTTCTCGGAACCTATGGCGTCAGGCTTCTCGGAAGCCGGGACATGAAAAAGGCATACACGCATACGACGGCGGCTGTGCTCCGGATGAAGGATGAAGTGGTAAAGGACTTCACGGTTATCGGGGAAAACTGTGCGGATATCGGTGCCGCGGCGAAGGATATTAACGAAGCCAGGGCGGAAGCACTTGAGGCGGAGATGATTGAGAATGCGAAACAGGTCCTCGCAGATGCGGAGGCAAAGGAAGAAACGAAAATGCCCGAGTGCCGCGGGGCGGCTTCCGGACAGGTGGGAAGTAAGGTGTGATGACGGATGAGATGCCGGATCTTACATGAATCGAACGGACGAATGCGGGTGCACGTCATGCAGTCCCGCATGACGCCCGGACAGGCGGATCTCCTGCAGTATTTTCTGCAGGGGATTTCCGGCATTGACCGCGCGGTCGTGCATGAACGCACGATGAATGTGATCCTCTTTTATCTGCCCGGAAGAAGGGATGAGGCGGTGAAGGCACTGGCGGAATTCCGGTATGAAACCTGCACCGTATCGGTTCCGGAAAACACAGGGCGTGAGCTGCAGAGGGAATTCGAGGACCGTCTGTTTTTTCTTATAGCAAGACGCTGCGTGACGGCCCTGATTCTGCCGGAACCGATCAGCATGATTGTGACGGCTGTCCGCTCCGTGCCGTTTCTGATTCGGGGCTTCCGGTGCCTTGCTAAAGGAAAGCTGGAAGTGCCGGTGCTTGATGCGACGTCCATCGCCGTTTCGATGCTGAACGGCGACTTCGACACCGCCGGCAATATTATGTTTCTGTTGGGTATCGGCTCGCTTCTCGAAGACTGGACGCACAGGAAGAGCGTAGATGACCTTGCACAGCGGATGGCTCTTCATGTGGACCGCGTATGGATGAAAACCGGAAACTCCGAGACGCTGGTGCCGGTCAATCAGGTCGAACCGGGAGACGAAATTGTTGTCCGTACCGGCGGCGTCATTCCGCTGGACGGTGTTGTCGCCTCCGGAGAAGCCAGCGTCAATCAGGCATCGATGACGGGCGAATCCATGCCGGTCTGCCGGACACAGGGCGGTTATGTGTACGCGGGAACGGTGGTGGAGGAGGGCGAAATCACCGTTACGGTGAAGCTAAGAAGCGGCAACGGCCGGTACGACCGGATTGTCGGTATGATTGAGGAGTCGGAAAAACTGAAATCCGCGTCGGAAAGCCGTGCGGAGCATCTGGCGGATCGGCTGGTCCCGTGGTCTCTGGGCGGGACGATTCTGACCTGGCTTCTGACAAAAAACGTACAGCGGACGCTGTCTGTCCTGATGGTAGATTATTCGTGCGCGCTGAAACTGGCGATGCCGATCTCGGTGATGTCAGCGATGCGCGAGGCAAGTGAGCATAAGATCGACGTCAAGGGAGGCAAATTCCTTGAGGCGGTCTCGGAGGCGAAGACGATCATCTTCGACAAGACCGGTACATTGACGCATGCGACGCCACATGTCCGCGAAGTCGTCACCTTCGACGGGAACGATGAGACGGAGATGCTCCAGCTGGCTGCGTGCCTGGAAGAACATTTTCCGCACCCGATCGCGAACGCAGTGGTCCAGGAAGCGAAGAAGAGAGGACTCGACCACGCTGAGCGGCATACGAAAGTGGAATATGTCGTCGCGCATGGTATCGCGAGCACGATCGACGGAAGACGCGTCGTGATCGGAAGCCGCCACTTCGTGATGGAGGACGAGCATAGCGTAGTGCCCCGCAGCGGCCGGATGGATTACAACCATCTGCCGGAGGAATGCTCGCTCCTTTATATGGCGATCGGCGGAAGGCTTTCGGCGGTGCTCTGCATCGAGGACCCGATCCGGGCGGAAGCGGCGGAAGTTGTCCGCGGACTTCATAAGCTCGGGATTGACAAGGTCGTGATGATGACCGGAGACAGCGAGCGGACTGCGCATGCCGTGGCGGCCCAGGTCGGTGTGGATGCCTATCAGGCGGAAGTGCTGCCGGAGGACAAGGCGGCGCTGATCCGTGAAGAACACAAAAAAGGCCGCAAGGTCATCATGGTCGGCGACGGGATCAATGACTCGCCGGCCCTCTCCGAGGCGGACGCCGGTGTCGCGGTTGCGGCAGGAGCCGCGATTGCGAGGGAAATCGCGGACATCACGATTTCGGCAAGCGATTTAAGAGAGATTCTGGTCTTAAGGGAGCTCAGCGATGCGCTGACGAAGCGGATCAACCAGAACTACCGGACGATCCTTGGTTTCAATACGCTGCTGATCCTGCTCGGTGTGACCGGCATCATGATGCCGACGACGGCCGCGCTGCTTCACAATGCATCCACGCTGACGATTGCGCTCAGAAGCATGACAGATCTGCTGGAGACGTGACGTCTTCGTCCGCCGGGAGACGGGAAATCGGAAGACCGGCCGTCAGCGGGACTGGTGCCGGATGCGCCGAACACGGAGCAAGCCGTGACGTTTCTTGACGAACTGCTCGGAGGCGGAGCCGGTACGGGAAGCGCGTCGGAATCCCCGGTCAGCCGGGACTGAGCACCTTGTAGAGAAGCCGGTAGAGCTCGCGCGCCTCTCCGTCATCGAGCGGCAGAGCGCAGCTCAGTCTGCGAGGCACGTCCTTCACCTTTTCTTTCAGCGCCCGCCCGGTATCGGTAAGCCGGATGGCAACACTCCGTTCATCCTCCTGACGACGCCGCCGCGTGATCAGGCCGGCGGTTTCCATCTTTTTAAGCATAGGCGTCAGCGTCCCGTTGTCGAGATGGAGACGGGCGCCCAGTTCTCCGACGGCGAGACCGTCCTCTTCCCAGAGAACCATCAGCGTGATGTACTGCGTGTAGGTGAGACCGAGCGGCTTCAGATACGGCGTGTAGGCGCTGATGACTTTTCTTGATACGGCGTAGAGCGGGAAGCAAAGCTGGTTTTTCAGCTTCAGCGCTTCGTCCGGATTGTAATCCATGGCTCGCTCCTTTCTATAGAGTGATACGGCCCGCGCCCCGCCTGCCTCCCGGGGAGGTGAGGCGGGGCGGCTGCATGTTCACAGAAAATCAATCTATTATATAGTATCAAATATAATTGAAAATGCAAGTACGACACAGAATAAGCATAATGCATAATATCAAAGGATGATAATTAAGCATAACGCCAATATTGACGGCGAATGAAAGGAGAAATTTGAAGATTCATCTAAAAATTATCTATATTTTGTGAAGAAAAAATGAAGGATAATGTACCTGGATTTGAGAGAGGAAAGCAAATGCTTTCAAACGGAAAAGGGAGGTTACAATCTATGAACAGGAAACGCGTACTTTCCATGGCGGCAGCGGCTCTTCTGGCAGCGACCACGATCGGCGCCGTCCCGGCGATGGCGGATGACGCCGTAGCGAACAAGGACAAGCCGGTGGTCTGGTTCAACCGTCAGCCGTCCAACAGCTCCACAGGCGAGCTGGACATGACCGCGCTGAACTTCAACAAGGATACCTACTACGTCGGCTTCGACGCGAATCAGGGTGCTGAGCTGCAGGGCCAGATGGTCGAGAAGTACATCGAGGATCACATCGATTCCATCGACCGGAACGGCGACGGCGTGATCGGTTACGTGCTCGCGATCGGAGACATCGGACACAACGATTCCATCGCCCGTACCCGCGGCGTCCGCAAGGCGCTCAACACAGGCGTGGACAAGGACGGCGCGATCGACGCGGAGCCGGCCGGCACGAACACCGACGGATCCGCAACGGTGGTTCAGGACGGCAAGCTGACGATCGGCGGCAAGGACTACACGGTCCGCGAGCTGGCGTCACAGGAGATGAAGAACTCGGCCGGCGCCACATGGGATGCGGCGACCGCAGGCAACGCGATCGGAACCTGGTCCTCCTCCTTCGGCGATCAGATCGATGTCGTGGTTTCCAACAACGACGGCATGGGCATGTCGATGTTCAACGCGTAGTCCAAGGACAACAAGGTCCCGACCTTCGGATACGACGCCAACAGCGACGCGGTCGCGGCGATCGCGGACGGCTACGCCGGAACGATCAGCCAGCATGCCGATGTTCAGGCTTATCTGACGCTTCGTGTCGTCCGGAACTGCCTGGACGGCGTTGACGTGGATACCGGTATCGGAACGAAGGACGACGCCGGCAACGTGCTGACAAGCGACGTCTATGAGTACAAGGAAGACGAGCGTTCCTACTACGCTCTGAACGTGGCGGTTACGGCTGACAACTACAAGGATTTCACGGACTCCACGGTGACCTACGCGCCGGTCAGCAATCAGCTGGATGAGTCCAAGTCCCCGAGCAAGAAGGTTTGGCTGGATATCTACAACTCATCCGACAACTTCCTGAGCTCCACCTATCAGCCGCTTCTTGAGAAGTATGACGATCTGATGAACCTTGATGTCGACTACATCGGCGGTGACGGCCAGACGGAGTCCAACATCACGAACCGTCTTGGCAACCCGGGCGAGTACGATGCCTTCTGCATCAACATGGTCAAGACTGACAACGCGGCTTCCTACACCGCACTGCTCAGCCAGTAAAGAGCACCTGACGATCGTACGGGAGTGATATCTGTCAAGTCAGAAGGGCTGTCAGGAAGATCTCTTCCTGGCAGCCCTTTCCGCACGCGGACCTCCTCTCGCATAGTATTTTTTCTGGAGTAAGGGAACATGGCAGAAGAAAGGAAACATGATATTATCCTCTCGATCCGGGGGATGTGCAAATCCTTCGGCCGGAACCGGGTCCTTGACCATATCAATATGGATGTGAAACGGGGCACGATCATGGGCCTGATGGGTGAGAACGGCGCGGGCAAATCCACGATGATGAAATGCCTGTTCGGCACCTATCAGAAGGACGAGGGAACCATTATCCTCGACGGGAAGGAGGTCAGCTTCTCCGGTCCGAAGGATGCTCTCGAGAACGGCATCGCAATGGTGCATCAGGAGCTGAACCAGTGCCTGGAGCGCAGCGTGGTCGACAACCTTTTCCTCGGCCGGTATCCGGTCAATTCAGCCGGCATCGTCGACGAGGGGCGGATGAAGAAGGAGGCCTCGGAGCTCTTCAGAAGGCTCGGGATCACGGTCAGCCTCACCGCGCCGATGCGGACGATGTCCGTGTCGAAACGGCAGATGTGCGAGATCGCGAAGGCGATCTCCTATCATTCCAAGCTCATCGTGCTCGACGAGCCGACCTCCTCGCTGACGGTGCCGGAGGTCGAGAAGCTCTTTGACATGATGCGGAAGCTGCGGGACGAGGGCATTTCACTGATCTATATTTCGCACAAGATGGACGAGATCTTCGAGATCTGCGACGAAGTCTCGGTGCTCCGGGACGGCAGCCTCGTGATGACCAGCCGGTGCAGCGACACAAACATGAACGAGCTGATCGCGGCGATGGTCGGCCGTTCGCTGGACAATCGCTTCCCACCGGTCGACAACAGGCCGGGAAAGGAAATTCTTTCGATCCAGCATCTCTCCACGAAGTTTGCGCCGCATCTTCAGGACATCACCTTCGACGTCCGCGAGGGCGAAATCTTCGGTCTCTACGGACTGGTGGGCGCGGGACGGACCGAGCTTCTGGAGACGATTTTCGGCACCCGCACACGCGCGGCGGGACGCGTCTACTACAACGGGAGGCTGATGAATTTCTCAAGCCCGAGAGAAGCGATGGAACACGGCTTCGCGATGATCACCGAGGAACGGAAGGCAAACGGACTCTTTCTGAAGGGCGATCTCACGTTTAACACGACCATTACGAACCTGCCTCACTACAAAGCGGGTCCGGCGCTCTCGGATCCGAAGATGGTGAAGGCCACCTGGGGCGAGATCAAGACGATGCATACGAAGTGCATGGGTCCGGAGGATCTGATCTCCGCTCTTTCGGGCGGCAACCAGCAGAAGGTGATCTTCGGAAAATGGCTGGAGCGCGAGCCGAAGGTCTTCATGATGGACGAGCCGACCCGCGGCATCGACGTCGGCGCGAAGTACGAGATTTACGAGCTGATTATCCAGATGGCCCGTCAGGGCCGGACGATTATCGTTGTCTCGTCGGAGATGCCCGAGATTCTCGGCATCACGAACCGGATCGGTGTGATGTCCAACGGACGGCTGGCCGGCATCGTGAATACGAAGGACACGAATCAGGAAGAGCTGCTTCGGCTCAGTGCGAAATACCTGTGAGGAGGAGAAGACGATATGGCGGACACAAGGACCATTCTCTCGGCGGATGAGGAGAAAAAGCTGAGGGCGCCGATTGAGGAGTACGTCGGGAAGATTCAGGCGAAGCTGGACGCGCTCCGCAAGGACGGCACGGATCAGGTCATCGAGCTGACCAATCACATCCAGCTCGTGAAGGAAGACCGGAATTACACGAAAGACGAAGCGGCGAAGCTGATTGCGGAGGACCGGCAGAAGCTGGCGGCCGCGAAGGCTGTGGAAGCGAAAAACAAGGCGCAGGTGGACAACCTGATCGCGGACGCGGAGTCCTATCTGGACCAGCACTTCGAGGCAGATTATCTGTCGCGCGTCGAGGCGAGCTGTGCCTTTCAGAAAGAGGAGGCGCAGAAGGCGTACAGCGCCCGGCTCGCAAAGCTGAAGGCGGAGCACGAGAAGGCGCTCTCCGGTCTGACGGACCGTCAGGAAATAAAGGATGAGAATTACGTCTACAGGAACAAGCAGTTCGACGCGAAGATGACGCTCGACACGGCGCTGCAGGCGATCAGGGACCGCCGCCACGAGGCATTCATCTACCGGTATCATCTGATTGACAACCTCCGGCTTTCCCATTTCACCTTTTCCGAGAAGAGGGCGCAGAGCAGGGAAAACAGGCGGTACACGTTCAACCGGAGACAGTTTTTCCTGCAGAACGGCCTGTATATTGTCATTCTCGGCATCTTCATCTTCCTCTGCGTGATCACGCCGGTTGTGAAGCATACCCAGCTGCTGACCTATACCAATATCCTGAACATCCTGCAGCAGGCGTCGCCGCGTATGTTCCTCGCGCTCGGCGTGGCCGGCCTGATTCTTCTGACCGGTACCGATCTTTCCATCGGCCGTATGGTCGGTATGTCGATGGTGACGGCCACCATTGTCATGCATCAGGGACCGAATACCGGCGCGGTGTTCGGCAAGGTCTTCGACACCACGGGGATCCCGAACCCGGTGCGCGCGCTGCTGGCGCTTCTGCTCTGCATGATCTTCACGACCTGTTTCACCTCGATCGCGGGCTTCTTCACGGCGAAGTTCAAGATGCACCCGTTCATCTCCACCATGTCGAACATGCTGATCATCTTCGGACTCGTCACCTACGCGACCAAGGGCGTGTCCTTCGGCGCGATCGATCCGGCGATCCCGGCGATGTTCATTCCGAAGATCAACGGGTTCCCGACGATCATCATCTGGGCCGTTGCGGCGATCGCGGTTATCTGGTTCATCTGGAACAAGACGATCTTCGGCAAGAACCTGTACGCGGTGGGCGGCAATCCGGAAGCGGCGTCGGTGTCCGGCATCTCTGTCTTCTGGGTGACGATGGGCGCGTTCATGCTGGCCGGCATTCTCTACGGCTGCGGATCCTGGCTTGAATGCCTCCGCATGGTCGGCTCCGGCTCCGCCGCTTACGGGCAGGGCTGGGATATGGACGCCATCGCGGCGTCCGTCGTCGGCGGCGTTTCCTTCACCGGCGGCATCGGCAAGATCTCCGGCGTGGTCGTCGGCGTCCTGATCTTCACGGCGCTGACCTATTCGCTGACGATCCTCGGCATCGACACCAACCTTCAGTTCGTCTTCGAGGGCATCATCATTCTGTCCGCGGTCACGCTGGACTGCCTGAAGTACGTGCAGAAGAAGTAAAGCAGCGCGATACGGATATCCGCGGCGAAGGCAGAGAAAGTCTTCCCGGCCGCGGCTTCGGAGGCCGGGGCGGTTTCGCCAATGTCATGGTCCAAGTGACACTGGGGATCCCGCTCCGGCCTCCCGCCGTATCCGGATTTCTGACCGGACGTTTTTCTGCTATAATCGCTCACAGGAAAGGCAGGGCAGCCATGGCAGCATACAGCGTGCTTCTCGTCGACGACGAGGAGGAAGTCATCGATGTCATCATGAAGAAACTCGACTGGGACGCGCTCGGGTTCCGGGTGTGCGGCAGTGCGCCGAACGGGGTGAAGGCGCTGGAGATGGCGGAAAAGGACCCGCCGGACGTCGTCATGACGGATACCCGGATGCCGTATATGGACGGACTGGAGCTGGCGAGACGGCTGAAGCGCGACTTTCCGCCGATCCGCGTGCTCCTTTTCACCGGCTTCGACGAGTTCGAGTACGCGAAGGAAGCGGTGCATCTCGAGGTGGACGAGTATATTCTGAAACCGGTGAACGCCAGCGAGCTCACGGAGGTGTTCACCCGTCTGCGCGCCTCGCTCGATCAGGAACGGGAGGAGAAGCGCGACGTCGAGCGGCTGCGCGGCTACTATATGGATTCGCTTCCGATTCTTCAGACAAGCTTTCTTACGCTGCTCATAGAGGGAAGGATTCAGGAGAAGGATCTCGCCCGCGACCTTGAGGACTACAGGATCAGCCTCAGCGGCCCGTATTACTGCTGCGTTGTCTTTCACGCTTCCCGGCATACGGCGGAGGGAGGAATCAATCCGCTGCTGCTTGCGATGTCCGTGCAGCAGCAGGCGCGGGAGCGGCTGGGGGAGAAATGGAGGGCGCTGTTCTTCACCTATCTTGACAACACGGTGATGATCGTTCAGATGACGGGAAAGGAACGGATCCCGGAACTGACGGATGACTGCGACCGGTTCTGCAAGTGGGCGCTGCGGATTCTCGGAGCCGAGGTGACGGCCGGTATCGGACCGGCGGCGGACCGGCCTCTCGGGCTCTCCCGTTCCTACGGGGGAGCCAGGGAAGCCGTTTCGTACCGTGTCCTCTACGGCGCGTCCCGGGCGATCAATATCAGCGAGATCGCGCCGCAGGAGCAGAGTTATTCCGGGATGGGGGACGGCACCGAGATCAGAGCTCTCCTGAAGAGCGTCCATGTCGGTCAGGAGGAGAGCATCCGGAAGGCATGCGGCGATTACATCGCGTTTCTGGGCCGCAGCGCCCGGTCCGTGCAGCAGTACCGGATGGCCGTGCTGGAGCTGGTCGGCAGCCTCTACCGCTTCGCCTCCGGAAACTACATCGATCTGGATGCGCTGGCGCAGCTGCCGGGGCCTCTTTACGAAACGGTGCCCCAGATGGACCGGAACGCGCTCGGCGAATGGCTGACGTCGCTGGCCCTCTCCGTCAATGCGGAACTCAGCCATGCGCGGAATCGGACGTCCCAGTCCTATGTGGCACGGGCGAGGCAGTATGTGCGGGACCATTTCGACGAGGAGGATCTCTCCCTAGACCGGATGTGCGGGGAGCTGGGTGTCTCCGGATCCTATTTCTCCTCGATCTTCAAAAAGGAAACCGGCGAATCGTTCATCAGCTTCCTGACGTCCTTCCGCATGCGGGAGGCGGCCCGGCTTCTGATGGAGACCGGCGAGAAGAACAGCGCGATCGCGCGCAGTGTGGGCTACAACGACCCGAACTATTTCAGCTACGTATTCAAGAAAACCTACGGAATGTCTCCGTCCCGCTACCGGACGGAGCACAGAACGCAGCCGGAGAAGACCGAATGAAGAAGGCGGACGACAGACGGACGGCGTTCTGGGGAAGTATAAGGCGGCTGCGTCTCCGCCACCGGATCGAGCCGAGGGGGATTCAGTCCACCATCATGGCGGCGTTCACCGCGGTGGCGCTCTGCCTGATGCTGGTGCTCGGGCTGACGCTTTACAGCCGCTTCACTGCGTTCTCCCGTCAGAACACGATCCAGACCACGCAGCAGCGGATCGAGCAGACCCAGAACAGCCTGGAGGACTATCTGCACAGCATGCGTCAGATTTCCGACGCGGTGACGTTCAACATCATTCAGGACAGCGACGCGGCGGGGCGGGATCTGGAGCGGGAGATGACGCTGATCTATGAGTCCTACAAGGACTCTCTTCTCACGATCGCGCTCTACAATAGCAGCGGCTCTCTGCTGGCGGCCGAGCCGATCGAGGCCGAGAAGACGGATCCGGACGTGGCGAAGCAGCCGTGGTTCATCGACGCGATGGATCAGATCGAGAACATGCATTTCTCCGTCCCTCATGTCCAGAATCTGTTT
Organism: Chordicoccus furentiruminis; assembly: GCF_019355395.1. Lineage (GTDB taxonomy): Bacteria > Bacillota > Clostridia > Lachnospirales > Lachnospiraceae > Chordicoccus > Chordicoccus furentiruminis. Next base: position 762,639 of record NZ_CP048829.1, on the reverse strand, counting down.
GACGATTCGACATACAGCTATCACTGGGTCATTTCTCTGAGCCGGGCCGTGAACCTGACGGACAGCAGCACGCCTGAGCTCGGGGTGCTGCTGGTTGATATGAATTACTCCGCGGTCGCACGAATCATGGAGCAGATCAACCAGAACGAGAACGGCCAGTACTATTATCTGGCGGACAGCACCGGCAAGATCATCTACCACCCGAAGCAGATGGAGCTGGCTGTCGGGCTGGCGGAGGAGGACAGCCGCTCCGCAGCCGGCCGGACCGACGGCGTCTACACCGACCGGATGAACGGTGAGAAGCGGAATCTGGTGATCAGCACGATCGGCTATACAGGATGGCGGCTCGTAGGCGTGATTCCCGAGCGCTCCTTCACATACGGCATCATCAATCTCCGTGATTTCATCATCATGCTGATGCTGCTGACCGTGATGCTTCTGCTCATCGTCAACCGGGTTGTGTCAGGGCGGATCTCAAAACCGATCCTGATGCTCAGTGATTCCGTGCGGGACTACGAGGCGGGCGGGAAACCGGAGATCTTTATCGGAGGCTCCGCCGAGATCAGCCATCTCGGCTATTCGATCCAGAAGTCCTACGAGCAGATCGACGAGCTGATGAAGGAAATCGTGCGGGAACAGAACGAGCGGAGACGCAGCGAGCTGGACGCTCTGCAGAGCCAGATCAACCCGCACTTTCTGTACAACACGCTGGATTCCATTACCTGGATGATCGAGGGAGGAAGAAACGAGGACGCGGTCTTTATGATCTCGGAGCTGGCGAAGCTGCTCCGGATCAGTCTTTCCAAGGGTCATACGATCATTCCGATCGAGGATGAACTCCGGCACAGCCGCTGCTATATGAACATCCAGAAGGTGCGTTACCGGGACCGCTTCGCGGTCGTCTACGACGTGGATCCGTCGATCGGCGGCTTCTGCACCGTAAAGCTGATTCTCCAGCCGATTCTGGAGAACGCGATCTACTACGGCGTCGGCGAGATGGATCCGGACGACGGCGGCACGATCACCGTGCGGGGCTGGCGGGACGAAGGCGGCATCGGCCTCTCCGTGACGGACAACGGGCCAGGCATGGAGGAGGGCCAGGCGGAGCATGTGCTGACGGACAGCAGCATTGTGCACCGGCACGGCTCCGGCGTCGGACTCCGCAACGTGGATACGCGGATCCGCCTTCTGTTCGGCCGGGACTTCGGGCTGACGGTAGTCAGCGAGCAGGACGTCGGCACGACCGTGACGATCCGACTCCCTGCGATTGCCTTCAGCGGGGAAAACCGGAATAATCTGGAAACGGGCCGGCAGCCGGCCGGAGAGGAGACGTGACAAGGTGAAGCACGACCGCTGGATATTCCTGACCGTTGAATTTGCCCTCGCGGCGGCAGCCGCTCTGATGATGCTGAGAATGTCGGCCGGACGGGAACCGGCGCGGAAGATCAGCGTGATCGTCAGTCAGCCGGATGAGGACCGGTGGGAGCTTTTTCTCCACGGCGTGAAGCAGGCGGCTTCCGCCTGCGGGCTGGACGCAGAAATCGTGACGACGGACACCATCACCGGTGCGGAGCAGGAGGAAGAACTGATGGAAAACGCCGTCGCAGACGGAGCGGAGGCGCTGATCGTGCAGCCGGCTCCGGGCGGAGAAACGAACCGGATGCTGACCCGCATCGCGGAGAAGATTCCGGTTGTGGAAACCGGCGGCGGCTCTGCGGTCCCACCGGGCGCGGCGGCAGACAGGCCGGAAACGGCTTCGTCCGGGGCGGAGGCGGCGGAAGGCGGAGACGACGGCGCGGGCGGAGCCGGGGCCGTTCCGCTGGTCGGACCGGACTATGAAGCGATGGGACACGCGCTGGGCCGGATGCTGATCGACGACAGAGGAAGCCGGCTCAAGGGAGTCCGGATCGGCATTGCCGGCGGGCTGTCCGACACGGACAGCATCGCGGCGGCGGAGCGGGGACTCGAGGAGACGCTGAGGGAGAGCGGATGCCGGATCGTCTGGACGCTGCGGAATCTGCCGGACGGGGATGAAGCCGGCGAGGAGCTGACCGCGCAGACGCCGACGGACGTCGTCATCGCGCTCGATACCCAGTCGGTGGAGCGGGCGGGAGACTGCGCGGCGGAAGGCGCGCTGTGGGACGCTTCCGTATACGGGATCGGCATGTCCACGAAATCGATTTATCATCTGGACCGCGGCCATGTGCGGGGACTCGTGGTGCCGGGGTGCTTCGAGATGGGATACCGGGCCGTCATAGAGGCCGCGGCCGGGATCCGAAAGGGGCGGAACGCAATGCGCAGCCGGACGACGTCCTGTCGGATTGTGCGCCGGGCGGATCTTTTCACGGAAGAAAACGAGCAGCTGCTGTTCTCGCTGGATCAGTGAGACAGACAGCCAGTTGCGAACGGAGAGAGGCGGATGGCAGCCGGCACCGTCTGCGCCGGACCGTGGCAGAGTGTGTGTGAGGAAAGGAACGGAGAATGAAAACAGGAACCGGTATGGCGGCGCTCCTCAGCGCGGCGCTGCTGCTGACCGGCTGCGGCGGTCAGAGAGCGCCGCAGCCGAAGCGGAGCGTCTCCATCGGGGCGGTCGGATACAGTGAGGATGACACATACATCGGCGAGCTGCTTGCCTGCCTCCGCCAGGATGTGAAGGATCTGTCGGAGAAAGACCGGCCGGTGACGCTCACGACACGGTTCGCGGGCGGGGCGCAGCGGACCGAGGACCGCTGCGTCGAGGAACTGATCGACAGCGGCTGCGATGTGCTTTGCGTCAATCTGGTGGACCGGACGGCGCCGACGAAGACGATCGATCTGGCGATCCGCCATGACATTCCGGTGATTTTTTTCAACCGTGAGCCGGTCAGAGAGGACCTGATGCGGTGGGAACGGCTCTACTATGTGGGAAGCGAGGCCAGAGAGTCCGGTGTCATGCAGGGGGAGCTCGCGGCGGACTGGATCCGCTCCCACCCGGAGACAGACCGGAACGGGGACGGACGGATCCAATACGTTCTGCTCGAGGGAGAGCCCGGCCATCAGGACGCGATCATCCGGACGGAGAACAGTGTGGATACGCTGCGTCAGGAAGGCATTGAAGTGGACAAGCTCAGCTATCAGATCGCCAACTGGAGCCGCGCCCAGGCGCAGACGAGGATGACGCAGATGATCGATACCTACGGCAGCGGCATCGAGCTGGTGCTCGCCAACAGTGATGATATGGCGCTTGGCGCGCTGGACGCGTACGGCCGGAAATCAGTGGCGGCGGAGAACCGGCCGGTGGTCTTCGGGACGGACGGGACAAAGGTAGGCTTAAAAGCGATCCGCGACGGGGAGATGGCCGGAACCGTCTACAACGACAAGGAGGGCCAGGCGCTTGGCATCGCCCGTCTCGCCTGTGCGCTGGCGGAGGGGACATCGCTCGATGCGTTTGACTTTCAGGAAGGACGGTACCTCTATCTGCCCTACAAAAAGGTGACGGCGGAAAACGCGGACTCCTTCCCGGACTGAGCAGAAAGATAAATTGTTCTGAATGCAGTGCAATCACGAAGCGCGATGTATCCGGAAAATGCAATCGGCTCGCCGGTTTGACACCGGTTTTCCCGCATACTATGATGCATTTGCCATTATGATTCAGGCGAATACTCGTGAGGAGGAAAGATTATGGAAGAGGGAAAGTCGGTTCCGGAACTGTACGGAAGCCTCGTATTCAGTGACGCAGTGATGCGCGAGCGTCTTCCGAAGGATATTTACAAGGCTGTCCATAAAACCATCGAGAACGGCACGCATCTCGAACTGGATGTTGCGAATACGGTCGCCGCGGTGATGAAGGAGTGGGCCGTTGAGCACGGTGCGACCCATTTTACGCACTGGTTCCAGCCGATGACCGGTCTCACGGCGGAGAAGCATGACAGCTTCATCTCTCCGGACGGCGCCGGCGGCGTCATCATGGAGTTCTCCGGGAAGGAGCTCGTAAAGGGCGAGCCGGACGCGTCCAGCTTCCCGTCCGGCGGACTGCGGGCGACCTTCGAGGCGAGAGGCTATACGGCCTGGGACCCGTCCTCACCCGCCTTCATCAAGGATAAATCGCTTTATATCCCCACCGCGTTCTGCTCCTACGGCGGCGAGGCGCTCGACAAGAAGACGCCCCTGCTCCGTTCTATGGCGGCGCTGAGCACGGAGGCGGTCAAGGTGCTTCAGCTGCTGGGATACAAGGATGTCAGGCATGTGCTCACGACAGTCGGTTCCGAGCAGGAGTACTTCCTGATCGACAAGGACCTTTACAAGAAGAGAAAAGACCTTCTGTTCACGGGCCGCACGCTGATCGGCGCGCCGGCGTCCAAGGGACAGGAGATGGAGGACCATTATTTCGGCGTTCTGAAGCCGAAGGTTTCCGCGTTCATGCATGATCTGGACGAGGAGCTCTGGAAGCTGGGCGTGCCGGCCAAAACCAAGCATAACGAGGTGGCTCCGTCCCAGCATGAGCTGGCGCCGGTGTTCGAGACGGCCAATGTGGCGGTGGATCACAACCAGCTGACGATGGAGGTCATGAAGAAGGTCGCAGATAAGCATAACTTCGCCTGCCTCCTGCATGAGAAGCCGTTTGAGGGAATCAACGGTTCCGGCAAGCACAACAACTGGTCCATCGTGACCAACACGGGCGTGAACCTGCTCGATCCGGGCAAGCATCCGGGTCAGGACACGAAGTTCCTTGTCTTCCTTGTGGCGGTGATTTCCGCCGTGGACCGCTATCAGGATCTGCTCCGCTGCGCGGTGGCGGATGCCGGTAACGATCACAGACTGGGAGCCAATGAGGCGCCGCCGGCCATCATCTCGATCTTCGTAGGCGAGGAGCTGGACCGTGTGCTCAAGGCGCTGGAGTCCGGATCCTCCTTCGAGGAAGGCGGCCGGGTCCAGATGGGAATGGCGCCGATGCTGCCGCACATCACGAAGGATACGACAGACCGGAACCGTACGTCGCCGTTTGCCTTCACCGGAAACAAGTTCGAGTTCCGGATGCCGGGCTCCTCGGTTTCCGTCGCGAACGCGAACATCGTACTGAACACAGCGGTCGCGGATGTGCTCAGCGATATCTACGAGGAACTGAAGGATGTTCCGAAGGATCAGATCGACGCGAAGGCGAGAAAACTGGCCCGGAAGATGCTCACCGAGCATAAGCGGATTCTCTTCAACGGGAACGGCTACACGGATGAGTGGGTCGAGGAGGCGGCGCGCCGCGGACTCTACAACCTGAAGTCCGTGCCGGAAGCGATGCCGCGCCTGATCAGCGACAGCAGCATCGCGCTCTTCACGAAGCACAAGGTCTTCTCGAAGGAAGAGCTGATGTCGAGATATGAGATCAATCTGGAGAACTATTCGAAGACGATCCACATCGAGTCGCTGACGATGCAGGAGATGGTGCGCAAGGATTTCACCTCCGGCATGGTGGCCTACATGAAAGCGCTGTCCGGCGAGGCGGCGGAGAAGAAGGCGCTGCTTCCGGAAGCCGCCTGCAGGATGGAACTCGGCACGCTGAAAGCGCTGGACGAGGCGTCCGGCGAGATGGCGGAGGCGCTCGAGCGTCTGGACAAGGACACGCGCCACGCGGAGAAGGACGCGGATGTGCTCGGCTGCGCGAAGTACTATCACGACACGATCCTCGAGGAGATGGAAGAGCTCCGCGCGATCGTCGACAAGGCGGAATCCCTGATCCCGGATCAGTATCTGCCGTACCCGACATACGGAACGATGCTGTTCTCGCTGACATAAGCGGGTGCGGCTGCCGTATACGGCAAGCTCTCCCTCAGCGGAAAAGTTATAAGAAAATAATTGTGAAACCGGCCGAATTCATCCGTGAGTCCGGCCGGTTTAGTGCTATAATTCGAGGGTAGAACTGCCGGCCTTCTTCCCCCGGTCCGCCGGATCTTGATGAAGGGAAGAACCGCCGGGCCCCGGTTCTTTAGAAGAAATGACTGGGAAAGGAGAAAAGGGGTGAATTACACCAGGTTTGCATTGAAGGATCAGGATAAAATTGCCTCCGCTCTTGAAGGGCGGGACAACCTCTTTCTGATCGCATGTAACAAATGCTTCAAGACGTACGACACGCTTCACGAGCCGGAAGTCGATACCGTAAGGGAATTCGCCGCTTCACTGGGCAAAAAAGTGCTTGGCTCGGTGAATCTGGATTTTCTGTGCAACAGCGTGCAGACAGAACGCAGACTGGCGGACGCCGTACCGGAGGGGACGGAGACGATCGTCGTGATCTCCTGCGGGCTGGGCGTGCAGACGATCGCGGCGAAGGCCGGATGTCCGGTTGTCGCGGCGGCGGACACGCTGAACTACCGCGGCCACCACGGAATGGCACTCACGGACCGCACCTGCGGCGCATGCGCGCAGTGCTACCTCAACCTGACCGGAGGCATCTGTCCTGTCGTTGACTGCGCGAAGAGCCTTCTGAACGGCCAGTGCGGCGGATCGAAGGACGGAAAGTGCGAGGTGGACGGGTCGAAGGACTGCGCATGGCAGAAGATTTACGAGCGGCTGAGCGCACAGGGCCGTCTGAAGGAGTTCCTCGCCCAGCCCGTGCAGCTTCGTGATTATTCGAAAGCAGACCGCAGGACGGTGGCGGCTTATGTGAAGAAGGCGCGTGAGAGCCGTCTGACCGGTTACTACGGCGGCATTCATCCGAGCGAGAACAAGGATCTGGCGGAAAATCTTCCGCTGGTGAAATTCCCCGAGCCGGAAACGGTGGTGATCCCGCTCTCAATGCATGTCGGCAAGCCCGCGACGCCGGTTGTCCGCGTCGGCGATACCGTGAAGGTCGGCCAGAAGATCGCGGAAGCTTCCGGTTTCATCAGCAGCCATATCCATTCCAGTGTAAGCGGCACGGTTGTGGCGATTGAGCCGCATCTGCATCCGAACCGCGGCGTTCCGGTCGATTCGATCGTGATCCGCTCCGACAAGAAGGATACGCTTGATCCGTCCGTAAAACCGGCCGGAAAACTTGAGGACCTGACTCCGGATGAGATCGTGAGTCTCGTTCAGGAGAAAGGCATCACCGGCATGGGCGGCGCCGGTTTCCCGACCTTCGTGAAGCTGAAGCCGAACAAGCCGATCGACGCGGTGCTGCTCAACGGGTGCGAGTGCGAGCCGTATCTGGCCGCCGACAACCGCGTGCTTCTGGAATATCCGGACGATGTGGTGTACGGCATGAAGGCCATCATGAAGGCAGTGGGCGCCCCGAAGGGCTATATCGTCATCGAGGACAACAAGCCGGAGGCCGCAAAGCTGATCGCGGAGAAGGCTGCGGAATGCGGGAACATCGAGGTCCGCACCGTCAGGACAAAGTATCCGCAGGGCGCCGAGAAGATGCTGATCAAGAACATCATGCACCGTCAGGTTCCGAGCGGCGGGCTGCCGGCGGATGTGGGCGCGGTTGTGGACAACGTCAGCACGGCGAAGGCGATCGCCGACGCGATCCGGACCGGCATGCCGCTCATCGAGCGGGTCGTTTCGGTGACGGGCGAGCGGATCCGCCGGCCCGGCAACTTCGTGGTCCGGATCGGCACCAGCGTGAAGGAGATCATCGATTACTGCGGCGGCATCGTCGGAGACGATGTGACGGTCAAGATGGGCGGTCCGATGATGGGCAGTCCGCTCACCGATACCGATGTGCCGGTCATCAAGGGATCCAACGGGATTCTGGCCGTCGGCACCGATCACACAGTGGAAGAGGAATGCATCAAGTGCGGCCGCTGCGTGGATGTCTGCCCGATGGAGCTGGAGCCGCTCAACTTCGCGAAGCTGGCGGACGCCGGGGACGCGGAGGCGCTTCAGAGCATTCATATCATGGACTGCTTCGAGTGCGGATGCTGTCAGTATATCTGCTCCTCCAAGATACCTCTGGTTACGAAGATCAGAGCAGGCAAATCGTTAGTGAGGGGGTTGAAGAAGTAAATGCTGATCACCCAGTTAAAGGATAAGGACACCCTTGCGGCTCTTGTGACGGGGAAGGCGTTCATCGTCAACTGTCTTGGCTGCAGGGAAGTCGGCTTCCCGGAGAAGGAAGCGAAAGAGCTCGAGAAGGAGCTTGAGAAGGAAGGCAAGGTCACCGGCATCCTGACGACGGATTATATCTGCAATCCGGACAATCTGAAGAAGAGACTGGAGTCCTTCGGGGAGGAGCTGGACGCGGCAGACTGCGTGCTGGTCTTTTCCTGCGGCGTCGGGGTGCAGACCTTTGCGCGGATGTTCGCGGGCAAGCGTGTCTACGCGGCATGCGACACGATCCGTCTCCCGGGCGTGCAGGGCGTCACGCCGCTGGAATACGACTGCGGGGAGTGCGGCGAGTGCTTCCTCAATCTGACGGGCGGGATCTGCCCGGTCACGGCCTGCTCAAAGAGCCTCGTGAACGGTCCGTGCGGCGGAACGAAAGACGGGATGTGCGAGGTGGACCCGGAGATGGAGTGCGGATGGGAAAGGATCATCCGGAGGCTCAGGGAGCTGGGACGGCTCGACGCGCTGCATGCCCCGACGCAGTTCCATCATTTCAACACCGATGAGGCGGTCCGGAAAATGCAGGAGTCCTGAGACGGACGAGGGACAGTTTATATTCAATGAGGAGCGATGAAAGAAATGAAAGTGACAGATCTTTTCAAGCAGGGTGAGTTCGTTGTTTCCGCGGAGGTGGGGCCGCCGAAGGGATGCCATATCGACGAGCTGATCGAGAGCGCGAAGACGAATCTCGCCGGTGTGGACGCGATCAACGTCACGGATAACCAGTCGTCCGTTATGCGGCTCGGCTCTCTGGCTGTCTGCAAGGCGCTGAAGGACGCCGGGCTCAATCCGATCTTCCAGCTTGCCTGCCGTGACCGCAACCGGATCGCGCTGGAATCGGATCTTCTCAGCGCGGCGATGTTCGGCATCGAGAATGTGCTGGCGCTGACAGGCGATCACACGAAGATGGGCGATCATCCGGACGCGAAGCCGGTGTTCGATCTTGATTCCGTTTCCCTGCTCTATACGATGGGGCTGCTGGAGAAGGGCGAGGATCTGGGCGGAAACAAGCTGGTGGGCGAGCCTCCGAAGTTCGCCAAGGGCGCGGTGGTTTCCCCCTGCAGCGATTCCGTCGACGCCCAGCTGATGAAGATGGAGCGCAAGGTGGCGGCCGGCGCGGAGTATTTCCAGACGCAGGCTGTCTTCGAGCCGGAGAAGTTCATCGCCTTCATGGAGAAGGCGAAGCAGTTCGGAAAGCCCGTTCAGGTAGGCATCATCATTCCGAAGTCCGTAGGTATGTGCAAATTCATGAACAACAACGTCGCCGGCGTACATGTGCCGGATTCGATGCTGGACGAGCTGCGCGCGGACAAGGAGAAGACCAAAGCCGGCATCACCGGCGTGGAAATCGCCGCCCGCATCATCAGAGAATGCAGACCGTACTGCCAGGGCGTTCACATCATGTCTCTCGGATGGGAAGCGAAGGTGCCGGAGCTGCTGAAGCTCGCGGAGGTCCGCTGAGAAACAGGAAGGCAAAAGGGGAACATGATGGAGGCGGCGTGCCCGGCTGCGGGATATGCCGTCCGGATATTGAAAAAGGGAAGGGACGCTGCTGTTGCGGCGTCCCTTCCCTTTTTGCCATGAAGCAGGGACGGATTCTCGAAAGAATAGACGTATAGGACTTCGGATTGCAGAAGAGAATCGCCGCGTAAAATATCATTAAAATATCTTGTGATTGACTTTGAAACTGACAAATATGAGACTCCCGATTACAGATCGCTTTGTCTTTACGAATCATCCTCTTTGCCGTATGATGAAACGGATCTGACAGGGAGAGACGCATGACGGCACGGATGAGAAAAACGCTTTATCTGTTCATCGTGACGGTAATGATCCTCTGCGGACTGCAGGTGCAGCCGCAGAGGCCTTTTGCGTGTCTGTCTTTCTCGATTTCCGCCCGGCCGGATGCGCAGCAGCGGACCGGCGGCGAGAGCCTGACGGCCGTGCCTCTGCATGGCACGGATCAGGCGGCCGTGAAGGAGACGCGGGGAGCGGACGCTTTGTCGTACGGCTTCGTCTCTCCGCGCAGCAGGATTGACTCGGTTGATCTGATGCTCGCCTGCCTCATGCTGATGCTGGCGGCAGCCTGCGCTCTGAAGACAGCTCTTTTCGGCCGCGGGACCGGGTACGGCAGCGTGACCTGTACCGGCCGGTTTACCATTTCCTACATTCACTGTCAGGGCGGATCTCTGTCCGCCGTAACGGCTGCGTAATTCTTTTCTGAATTTGCGCACGCCTTCTTCAGGCTCTGCGGCGCAGAGTCTTCTTTTCGTGTATCCGATTCCAATTTCACAGTGACGGTATTTTGACGGGCGCCTGAGGCAGCGCGGCCCGGACGGTGCGTCCGGGGCGGCCGACGGCGCGGCCTGAACGGATTTTCGCACAGGCGGAAACCGTAAGGGATACGCCGAAGCTGGCGAAGAAAGACGGGCTTTTCCGAGCAGGACTGCCTCCGTCCGGTTTTGCGGGCGAATAAGAGGAAAACGGATGGTTTCTTCCGATAAAAGCCGGGACAATTTCATAAACCGCATCACGCTGGTCCTTCTGATCGCGGGGCTGGCTCTGCTTCCTTTTCGGGCCGACGGGGCTCTGGCTCTGCGCGGCGGAACGGCGGTCTGTCTTATGCAGACGACGGCGGAGGGCCGGTCTTCACAGCTGCTCTCCGGCGGGACAGCCGGAACGCCGGTTCAGGTTTTCCGCGACAGGGGAACGCTTCACGCACGGCTGCTTTCGGAAAGGCTTCGGATCGGCTCTGACGTCCGGAGCACGATCAGAAGCGCGACGGGACGCGGACCTCACTGGTCCGGACGGAGGCTTTTGGGGATTCCGGTTTCGCCGCGGCGGATGTCGGAGGCGGTCTTTGCCCGCAGCCTTCGCAGGATCATCCGGTATGAGCAGGAGCAGGACGGGAGAAAATCCCGGACGAGGAAACCGATGCAAACAGGAGAAAAAACGGTCTGATCATGTTCGGAGGTGTTTATGTTAGAGAATATCGTGGTAGTTCTGATGACGGTGTTTGCGTTCGGCTCATGGGCGCTTTACGGAATCTGGGATCATGTGTCGGATGACGATGGCTACTGGCCGAATGACCCGCGCAGCAGGAAGAAGGACGGCGCGGATAAAAAGCCGGAAAGAGGAGCGGCCTGCGGTTTTTCTTCTGGAGTCGGACAGTTCGACCGGACGGTAAAGGCGGCGCATCCGGTCCGGTTTTGATACAGAGAACCATTAAATAAACTAAAAATCAAAGAAATTGAGCCTGATGAAAAGGGAAGACGTGATGGAACAGAACACGGAATATTCACATATTTCAGGGGGGGGGTAGAATAAAAGTCTGATAATAACAGACTGAATGACAATCCGGATTGTCTGACGGCAGGGTGCCGGACGGTCTGGAAGAGCTTTATCAAATCCCTGTTGAGGGGGCAGGAGGTTATCTGATGCAGAAAAGAAAATCAGCGATGATTCTGACAGCGGCAGCCGTGACCGTGGCGGCTGCGGGCGTTCCGACGATGGTGGAAGCGGAAGGCGATGTGACGAATGCCAATACCGCACAGGCACAGGCAGAAGCAGCTGCACAGGCGGAAGCGGCGGCACGCGCCCAGGCAGAAGCGGACGCGAAAGCACAGGCGGCCGCCGAGGAGGCGCAGCGTCAGGCAGAGGCGGAAGCCGCACGGCAGGCGGCGGAACAGGCCGCCGCGGAACAGGCGGCAAAAGAGGCGCAGGAAGCCGCAGCCGCGCAGGCCGCAAAGGAAGCGGAAGAGGCGCGGAAGGCCGCGGAGGAAGCAGCCCGCCAGCAGGCGCAGGCGGAAGCAGACCGGAAGGCCGCGGAAGAGGCGAACCGGAAGGCCCAGGAGACGAAAGAGTCCCAGACGACCACCCCGGAAGCGGAAGACCGGAAGGCCGAAGATGCCCGGAAACAGGCGGATGAGGCGGATCAGTCCCGTGAGGGGGCTCAGGCGGATGCGGACCGGAAGCAGGAAGCGTCTGACCAGGCCGATACGGCCAGGACACAGGCCGACCGGGATGTAACCCAGCGGCAGGGCGAAGCGTCCGGGGCGCTTGATAACGCCAAAAATGGCGCGGCGGAAGCCGAGAACGAAGCGCAGAAGAACGCGGACAGTGCCCGGAAGGACGCCGAGGATAAGACCCAGGCCAAGGCGGAGGCGGATAAGACAGCCTCCGGGGCCGATCAGGTCCGCGACAGCCAGGGGATGACGCCGGACGAGGCGGATACAAAGCAGGCGGAGGCGCAGAAAGCCGCGGACGAGAAGGAAGCGGACATAAAGCGCACCACGGAGAAATCGGAACAGACCAACCGGGATCTCGCTGACAAGACGAAGGAAACGGAAGAGGCCGAGAAGGACAAGACGGACGCAGACGCCGCCTTGAACGAAGCGCAGGAAACCGCGGACCAGAAGGCGAAGGACGCGGAAGAAGCACAGGCGGACCGTGACCGGAAGCAGGCGGCAAAGGATGCGGCCGAAGCCAAAGACCACGACACCGCTAACGCAGACCAGGCTGTCAAGAGCGCATCGGATCAGCAGGAAGCCGCGCAGTCCGAGAAAGACAAGGCGGATCAGGCTGTTACGGATACTTCTAATAGGAAGGAAGCCGCGCAGTCCGACAAGGACAAGGCGGACCAGACCGCAAAAGACGCGGCGGACGCGAAGGACGCAGCGGACAGGAACGCGGCGGAGAAGCAGGCGATCCTGGACGAAAAGCTGAAGGAGAAGCAGTCCGCCGAAGACTATCTCCAGAACGGAGATGTCAACAAGACGGAAGAGAAGAAGGCCGTCGATGAAGCACAGGACAGCCTGGATGACGCGAAGACGGCGGAGGACGCGGCGGAGACGGATCTCGCCGCCAGGACGGCGGCCCGTGAAAAGGCGGACCGGGTCCAGAAGGAGAAACAGGACGCATATGACCGTGCCCAGGCTGATCTGACGGACAAGACCAAAACCGCCACGGATGCCGCCACAGCCAAAGACCAGGCCCAGTCCGACAAGGATCAGGCGGACCAGGCCGTCACCGAGCGTCAGACCGGCAAAGACGCGGCCGACCGGGACGTGACGGACAAGACCCAGGCCAAGACGGATGCGGACGCGGCGGAGACGGCTGCGGCCAAGGCGGAGACGGACGCCAAAGCAGCGGCGGAGGCGGCGAAGACCGCCGCAAAGACCGCGGCGGACGCCGTCACCGCCGCCAGGGAGAAGATCAAGGACGGGCTTCTTGGCTTCTGCGACTGGATGCTGACAAAGACCGGCCTTTCGACCGACCAACAGGAGGACGTCAGGAAGGCGCAGAGGTACTACAGCCTGGAAGACGGAGTCTGGAAACAGGACTGGGACTATGCGTATGACGCCTATACCCTGGACAACCTGAAAACCGCCACCACGCTGCTGGACGAAATTAACAAAGTACGCGCAAGTGACGAAAACTTCAAAGACAATGCCAGCTACAAGGACTACAAGGACCCGGTCGCAACTAACTTTTACCGGCTTATGGGGAGTGCTGCCGCCACAAACTACGCCAGGATAAAGCGAGATCATGGACGTGCGAACGAAGTTCTGGCCTGGACGCCGGGAGACTCGGCTGCAGCGGTAAAACTGTGGCAGGACGAAAAGACTGCTTTTGATGAGCTGAGAACAAAACTAGGCATGACGGCCGTGGAGGCTGTCGAAAGTTACATAGAAGGCGGCACATTTTACCAAGAAGCGGAGAAGCTGAGCCAGTCCGACCGGACGAAGGAAGTCGGGCATTACGTTCTCATCCACGATGACGGGGCAGAAACCCTGTATGGCGCTGGAGTTTCTTCTTATGCGCCGTACACACGGAGCGTCTCCCAGAGCCACGTCTATGAGATGGGTATGGAGACCGCCGGCTGGAAGAGTACCGCGGCCACCGATAAGGCCATGACTAAGTGGTACAAAGAGCATGGTGATCTGTCAGGGTATACGGGAGAATACTCTACATACGAAGAACCCTCCTACACCCCCTCCGCCATCCGTGACCTCCTGTCTGAGTACCTGTCCTTCATCGACCTCGACGGCAAGACAGCCGTAAGCGATCAGGCGGCGAAGGACCAGACGGATGCCGAGGCGAAGCAGTCGGCTGCAGAAACCGTCCATACGAAGGCGGCCTCCGCGGCGGAAGCCGCTGCCACCGCGCTTGAGACAGCCAGAACAGCGCAGCAGACCGCAGCCGACGCCCTGACGGCAGCGGAAGAGAAGGCCGCGTCGATGAAGACCGGGCTGGAGAATGCTGTCAAGGCGCTCGCCGATGCGCAGGCGGCGAAGGAGGCCGCCGGGCAGGCGGCCGATACGGCCAAAACGGAGCGCGACCAGTCCGTGAAGGACGCGGCGGATGCCAGGGCCGCGGAAGAAACCGCTGCCGATACGCTGAAGGCCGCGAAACAGTCCACCACCGAGAAGCAGGCCGTTCTCACGAAGGCACAGGCCGCACTGGACGAGCTGGTGAAGAACGCCGAAGCGCGGCTTGCGCGGCTTGCCAAAGAAGCGGACGAGGCGCAGACAGTGTCCGACCAGGCGAAGGCGGACGCCAAGACCGCGGCGGATGTGAAGACGAAGGCCGATGCGGAGGCGAAGGCCGCGGCACAGGCGCTCGATGACGCCAAACAGGCGCTTGCCGATGCCCGGAAAACGGCAGATGAGAAAGGGGCCGCACTCGCAGCAGCGAGAGCCGCACTGACCAACGCACAGGCATACGCCAAGACCGTCCACAGTCACTTCGACGCCCTTCAGGCCGCCCAGCACGCACTGGAGCAGGCCGAGGCGACGCTCACGGAAGCGCTGGCGGAGCAGACGGCCGCCGACCAGGCTCTGTCCGAGGCAAACGCCAAAGCCAAAGATGCAGCCGCGACGCTGGCTGAGAAGCAGGCGGCACAGGCAAAGGCGGAGGCCGCGGCAGAAGCCGCATCCGACGCCAGAACCGCGGCGGAAGAAGCGGCGGTGCCGTTCCGGAACGCGCTCGCGGCGGCGAAGGAGAAAGCCCGTACCGTCCATGCGGCGTACCGTGCAGCCGAAGAGGCGGATGCCAAAGCGAAAGAAGCGGCCGACGCGCTGACGGACGCCCAGACGGCGTACTCCAGGGCGAAGGACGCTCTTGCCAAAGCACAGGACAAGAATACCCGTGCCCAGGCGCTGACGCTGGACGAGGTGCTGAACGAAGCCGTCACCGATCCGGATTTCACCTACCTCAATGCTTATGGCACGGCCTACAAGGCAGCGGTCACGGCCGCTTCCGAAGCGGCCGCAAAAGCGGACGAGGCGCATGAGGCACTGGATGCCGCGAAAGCGGTGCTGACCGCGGCGCAGGCGAAGGCTGACCAGGCTGACGCGGATGCCGACGCGGCGGAGGAATCGGCCCGGGGCATCCACAAAGTCTACGATGACGCGGATGCGGCGGAGAAGGCGCAGGCGGATGCAGAGCAGGCCCTGGCGGACGCGGGGAAAGCGTACGAAGCCGCCAAAGCGGCGCTGGAAGCGGCGCAGGACAAGGACGCGAGGGCGCGGAAGATCACACTGGAAGACGTGCTGGAGAGTGCTGTCACGGATCGTGACTTCTCGTACCTGAACGCCTACGGCAACGCGTACCGTTCCAAAGCAGCGGACGCGAAGACCGCGCTGGAAAAAGCGGAAGAAGCAAAGAAACACGCTTCGGAAGCGCAGCAGACCGCCAGGGCGTCGAACGCGAAGTACCAGCAGGCGCGGATTGAGAAGCTGGCCAAAGACGCCGTCGCGGCGGACCTGGCCGCCCAGGAGAAAGCAAAGGCCGACGCGGCTGCACGCGCCCGGGCTGCCGCCGCGCAGAAGGCCGCAAAGGTCAAGGCCGTCAAGATGCCGCATGTCGACGCGGACGAACAGGACGCCGGCACGGCCGCTGCCACCGCCACGGCCGCGGCAGGCGCAGCGAAGACGGATCCGGTCAAGACCGCGGACACCGCTCCGGTCATCCCGTACGCGGGATCGGCTGCCGTGGCATCGCTCCTGGCGATGGGGCTCTTCCTCGTCAGAACGAGGAAGGATCCGGACGTTATGTGAGCGCCTGACGGGCATTATGCAGGGGGAGCGGGGAGCCGCTCCTCCTGTTTGGCTCTTTCTGAAAAAACGCCGCATAGTCGGCCCATGCCTCTCCCGGATGGTGAGAGGAAAGACGAGGAGTACAGCCTGCGCCAACTGCCCGGCCATTGAATGAAAGGGGGAAGAAAAAATGAGACAAACACGTCATGCCACGAAGAAACGCATCATGGCGCTTCTGCTGTCCGTCCTGATGCTGATCGCGCTCGCGGCACCGGAAGCCGTCATGGCCGCGTCCCGGAAAAAGAAGGCCGTGAGCCCGTCCGTCCAGTACGCGGTGACGCAGTACGGGTATGGATGGACCGGCTATCTGTCGAACGGGCAGACGGCCGGACGGACGAATAAGGCGCGGCGACTGGAAATGGTCCGCGTCCGTCTCCGCAGCCGGCCGGTATCCGGCGGGGTCCAGTACCGTTCCCGCTATACGGGCGGAAACTGGTCCGGCTGGGTCAATGAGGACCGGACCGGCGGAAAGAACGGATGCCGCATGGAGGGCATCAGGATCCGCCTGACAGGCAATATGGCCCGCCGGTACGACGTCTGGTATCGCGTCTGCACCCGTACATGGGGCTGGACCGGATGGGCGAAGAACGGCAGCGCCGTCGGGACGGAGGGCTATGCCTGCTACCTGACCGGACTGCAGGTCCGCCTTACGCGGAAGGGCAGCCGCGCGCCGGGTTCCACCCGGAACACCTGCCGGAAGAAGACGTACCCGGCTCTGGTCAATAAGGCCATGCGCCAGAAGCAGGGCAGCAAGGGCCGCCTTGTGATTCCGGATCTCGGCATCAGCGTCACGCTCCGCAACGCCAGTAAAGGCAATGCGGCCTATATGCAGCGCCTGGCGGAATGGAACGATGCCGCTGCCTGGATCGACCTGAACGAGCTGACGGGCGACCGGAACAAGTACCAGGTCATCATCGCCGACCATGCGAAACAGGGTTTCAAGAACCTGTCCCGGGCCAAAAAGGGCAGGACGATGGCCTACATCGTCACGGGCCGTTCCGTGACGGCGTACCGCTGCGTCCGGAGCACCACCGGCACGAACAAGGGCAGCCGGCTCGTGGACTACGCAAACCGCAGTGTCATGCAGGAGAACGTCGGGGGCTTCTGCACCTACACCTGCGTCGGGAGCCGCGGCAATAAGATCGTGCTGGCAGAGTGGAAAAAGGCATAAAAGGACAGAGATCCCGGATACGGATCAGGAAAAAGCGGAGAGGAGCGGGGAACCGCTCCTCTTTTTGCATGTCTCATGAAAATGTAATCTTGACTTTCTTCCCCATGGCGGAGGCAAGCGCCGCAAGAGTATCAAGCTTTGGAAGGGCGTTCCCATTCTCGATACGGCTGATGTTAGACTGGCGAACACCGCTTTTGGCGGCCAATTCAGACTGCGTCATGTGAGCGGCGGTTCTTGCCTTGATCAGTTCAGATTGAATCTGGTATTCAAACTGCAGAGAATCCCATTCTTTTTTGAACTCGGATTTCTGAAGACGGTTACGCAGGCTTTTTTCAAAATCATCCATAGGGAAACCTCCTTTTATAATCTTCACGGCGTGTTTTGGCAAGGTCGATTTCAGAGCGTGGCGTTTTCTTTGTTTTCTTGGTAAATCCATTTGTCAGAACAATGTTCTGGCCTTCCTGAAAGAAGTACAAGGTCCTTTCGATGTCGTTTCCCAAAACGGTTCTTAATTCGAAAATGCCGTCTTCCAAAGGCTTGGAGTTGGGTTCTCGCAAAAGCGGACCAAACACTTGTAATAGCTGTATGCTGCGTAGCACTTTGGCCTGCATCTTGATAGGGAGTGTATCCAGCCATGGGTCAATGGCATTTGTACCGTCTTCGAGGGGATAAAAAATAATGGTAAATATTCAGAGCATTCCTTTTAAGGAATATTATAGACGTTTGAGGCAATGTTCGCAAGACGAAAAGAAAGACATGGCTCTTGCGATAATAGAATAAATCTTATATAATCGAAAATATAGATTGTTCTTTCTATTATCGGTGAAGATCATGTATGTAGCGATTATCGGAGATCTAGTTCGATCACGGCAAATCCGGGACAGGAATGCCGTCCAGTGCCAACTGCAGGCTGCGCTGGACCAGGTGAATAAAAAATATGCTGACCAGATCGCAGCCAATTTTTTAATCACGCTGGGCGATGAGTTTCAGGGGATTTTGCAGGAACCGGGCTGCCTGATGCCGATCCTGTCGGACATTGCCGACGCCATCCGGCCTGTTCAGGTTCGATTCGGCGTCGGGATAGGCGAATTGACGACAGAGGTGAACCGTAACGCCGCCATTGGGGCGGACGGGCCGGCCTTCTATCGCGCACGAAGCGCGATTAACACAGTACACAAAAGAAAGAACCAAAGCTGCATCCGGTTAGAAAGCGTGCAGACAGGGTCCATACTGGAAGCCCTGCTTCAGGATGCGGTAGATTCAGCATGGGAAATCCGGTGCGGATGGACAAAACAGCAGCGCCGGATCATTGCCCTGCTGTCTACGGGAATGTCTCAGGCAGAGGCAGGCCGAAGGCTTACCATTTCGCAGTCGTCCGTCTATTCAGGCCTGCATCTAAGCCAATATACCCGTTACATCAGCCTGACGGAGCATATCCGCAGGGGCCTGGAGGCGCTGTACCATGTTTCGTGAGATGCTTCTTGTTGTCTGGATAGCTCATCTTATAGGAGTTTTTGTCCTGCAAACCGACCGGATCGCGGCAGAAAAAGACCGGAAAGCTGAAGCCATGGCTGTGCATGGCGTGCTGTACGCCCTGCCGTTTGCCGCTGTTGCTTTCCTATACGGCGGCCGTGCGTCTTTTCTGGGCACATGTGCCGCTCTTGCGTTGACGCATTTGGCGATCGACGTTTCAAAGCGCTGGTGGCGCATCAGACAGCCATGGACATATCTGCTGGATCAGTGCCTGCACGTCCTCTCCCTGTTCATCGCAGCCTACGCCTTGTCTCTGGCGGATCCGGCTCCGCACCCAATGAAGGTGTTCAGTACCATGCTGGCCCGCATGCAGGTTCCGGGCCGTGAGAGCGGCGCCATCCTGTTCTGTGTCCTTGCCCTTGGGACGCCGTGCAATATTCTGATCCGTCTGATCTGCCATGGCAAGCCAATACAGGCCCGGACTGAGTTGGGCGCAGAAGAACAAAGGACCGGAAGGGTCATTGGGATCCTCGAACGGATGGTTCTGCTGGCCTGCCTCTGGAAGGGAGAATACACGGCCCTGGGATTCGTGCTTACGGCCAAGTCCATCGCAAGATTCGACCAGATAGCAAACGACAGAGCGTTTGCGGAATACTATCTGGTCGGGACGCTGCTCAGTACCCTTTGCGCCCTGACGGTCGTGGCCGTCGGGAAATGGCTTGCAGGTTAAATCCGGACCGGGCCCAGGCAGCTGCTGACATGCCGGCTTTGCAAAAGCCGCTCCTGTTGACGTCCTCTGGGGTGCCCCCTATAATGATGGCAGGAGAGGAAAATACAGTGGCCGAAACGAAGAGAACACAATGGCATCCGGCTTTTTGCGACGCGCTGGAACTCACATTGCGGAAGTCCAGGGACCAGCTGGAGTATCAGAGAGAATATAACCTGAGCAGCAAACCGCTGCAGGTGGATCTGCTGGTCATCCGCAAGACAGGCAGCCAGCCCATTGAGGAGGCCATCGGGCAGATCTTCCGAAGGCATAACCTGTTCGAGTACAAATCGCCCGGCGATGACCTGAATATCGACACCTACTACAAAACGGTGGCCTATGGCTGTCTGTATAAGGCGCTGGCCGGGAAACGGGTCAACGAGATTCCCGCCGCGGACGTCACCTTGACGATCATACGGCAGGAGAAGCCGGACAAACTGCTGCAGCAGATGAAGGAGGCAGGTAATGTCATCCGCTGCCCGTATCCCGGTATCTACAACTTGTCCGGACCGGATACGATGTTTGCCACGCAGGTCGTTGCGATTGAAGAACTGCCGGAAGGCACACATGTCTGGCTGAAGGCGCTGACCCGTCATCTGACACGGACAAACGCCGAGCGGCTCATTCTGGAGAATCGGGAGGTAGCCGGTTCTCCGCGGGACCAGCGGATGTCCGATGCGGTGATGCAGATCGCGATCAGCGCCAATTTTGATCTGTTTGAGAAATTAAAGAAGGAGGATCCTGTCATGTGCGATGCATTGAAAGAACTGATGCGGCCGGAGTTTGAGGAAGAGCTGGCGGCGGAACTGAAAAACAATACAGACCGTGTGACGAGGGATGTGACAAATCGCGTGACAAGGGATGTAACACGACGCGTCACGCAGGATGTAACACAGCGCGTCACGCAGGACACAGCCGTATCGAATATCAAAAGCTTAATGTCCCGCATGCATTGGTCAGCGCGTGAAGCAATGGATGCGCTTGCCATCCCGGAAGAGAAGCGTGAGAGCTATGCCCGGCTCATCGGGGAAAAGGAAACGCCGAAAAACGGCTGAAGGACAGGATCTCGTTATGTGCGATGCATTGAAAGAACTGATGCGGCCGGAGTTTGAGGAAGAGCTGGCGGCAGAACTGAAAAACAATACAGACCGTGTGACGAGGGATGTGACAAATCGCGTGACAAGGGATGTAACACGACGCGTCACGCAGGATGTAACACAGCGCGTCACGCAGGACACAGCCGTATCGAATATCAAAAGCTTAATGTCCCGCATGCATTGGTCAGCTCGCGAAGCAATGGACGCGCTTGCCATCCCGGAAGAGAAGCGTGAGAGCTATGCCCGGCTCATCGGGGAAAAGGAAACGCCGAAAAACGTCTGAAAGACAGGATCATGTCATGTGCGATGCATTGAAAGAACTGATGCGGCCGGAGTTTGAGGAAGAGCTGGCGGCAGAACTGAAAAACAATACAGACCGTGTGACGAGGGATGTGACAAATCGTGTGACGAGGGACGTGACAAATCGTGTGACGAGGGATGTGACAAATCGCGTGACGAGGGATGTGACAAATCGTGTGACAAGGGATGTAACACGACGCGTCACGCAGGATGTAACACAGCGTGTCACGCAGGACACATCCGTATCGAATATCAAAAGCTTAATGTCCCGCATGCATTGGTCAGCTCGCGAAGCAATGGACGCGCTTGACATCCCGGAAGAGAAGCGTGAGGGCTATGCCCGGATCATCGAAGAAACGGAAACGATGGAAACCGTCTGAAGGAACCGATCGGTACCGCTTCAATATACTTTTCGAGCGATTCTGAACACTCCGGGGGGTGAGGGAAGACACTTCCGGCTGACACATAGAAAAAGCAGTGCGAGAATCCATTCAAGGGTGGCGGGAGAAGCTGACAATCATAGTCTGTCATATAACGGTCCCGATATAAAAGGATCGAAAACTGCAAAAGCGCAAAGGGATCCCCTCCGCATGAAAACGTGCGGAGGGGATTGCTGTATTCATGAAAAGTTAACAAAATCACCAAGATAAAACCATCATAAACGACGAAATTGATCCGGAAGACGTAATAATGACTGAAAATACGATGAAAAACATTGACATGTAGTAAGATTAACGTTAATCTAATAGCTGTAATGAAGAAGAGAAAAACAGTTGAACAGACAAATTGTTAACATGATGTTCATATAATTTCCGGCAGCTATCTCTTGGAGAGATAAATCAATATTTATAAGGAGGAGCAGTGTATGAACAAAAAGCTGATGGCAGCGGTTCTGGTGTCTGCAATGACAGCAGGAACTCTCTTTGGAGCCGCACCCGCGATGGCCGACGGAGAGGAAACGACGCAGGGGACGAATACCTTTGTGGACGGCGGAACGGATATGAATTTCTGGACGTTCCAGTCTCTGCATGTCGGGTTCTGGACGACGATGGCGGACGAGTGGAACAAGGAAAATCCGGACCGGGCAATCAATCTGACGGTGACGACGGGGGATTCCGCTTCCATTCACAGCAAGCTGCTGGTGGCATGTCAGTCCGGCGACGGAGCGCCGGATATGGCGGATATCGAAATCGGCCACTACGGAGCGTTCCTGAAAGACGGCTATCTGGTTCCCATCGACGATGCGGTCGAACCTTACAGGAATGACGTCGTCATGTCCAGAATCAACATGTACGGGGACGGCGAACACGTGTATGGAGCGGATTTCCATCTGGGAGCGTCGGTTGCCTACTACAACATGGATATCATGGACGCGGCCGGCGTGGATCCGGCGAGTATTGAGACATGGGACGACTTCATCGAAGCCGGCAAGCAGGTGAAGGAGAAGACCGGAAAATATATGTGTGCGGTTGAGACATCCGACCTGTTCTTCCCGCAGATGATGATGCTCGAGCTGAAAGCGCAGTATGTCGACAAGGACGGCAATCCGGATCTTGTGACGGACGCGCATGTCAAGGTGATCGAGAAAATCCGTGAGATGATGAAGGACGGCATCTGCGAAATCGCACCCGGCGGCGGTTTCCATACCGAGGAGTGGTACGGCCACCTGAACGGCGGTAACGTCGCGTGCGTCCTGATGCCGCTGTGGTATATGGGAAGATTCACCGATTACTGCCCGGATCTCAAGCAGAAGATGGCGATTTATCAGATTCCGGTATGGAATAAGGGAGACACCCGCGAAGTGCTTCAGGGCGGAACGGGCACATCGGTCATCAAGGGAACGAAGAACGAGCAGCTTGCGAAGGATTTTCTCGCGTATGCGAAGCTCTCGAAGAAGGGCTGCACTTATGAGTGGGAAAAGCTCGGATTCGACCCGATCCGTACGGAACTCTGGGATGATCCGGCCATCACGCAGAATAAAGACAACAAGTTTCTTCAGTATTTTACGACGAACCCGTTCGACATTCTGAAGAAGAACGGCACAGACCTCACGGCTCCGGATATTTCCGGCCAGTACGCAAACACATACAGCACGCTGGTGTCCACGACCTATGAGAATGCATTCGAGGCGAGTGTCGACGAAGATGCAAAAGAACTTCTGCAGAATGAGCAGGACAGCATCATCACCGATTGAAAAAGCTGTTTTCGGGCCAAGGCATATCATGAGGTCTGCGGGGACAGCACCTGAAAGGCGGCGGAGAAAGAACCTTTGCCGTTCATAAAGGATGAGACAGGGAGTGCGGCATGGGAGGAAACTCCTGTGCCGCACGATCTGTTTTCAGATACGCGGCATGCAGGCCAGGCTGATTAACCGGAGGCGAAGGGATTTAACATGAAAAAGAATAATAAAAGCATAGTTCAGAGATTTCTCTATTCGAAAAAGGCGGCGCCTTACGTCTTCATATTTCCGTTCCTGCTGACGTTCGGCGTGTTCTTTGCTTATTCGATCGTGAGCATGGTGGTGATGAGCTTTCAGAAGGTCGCCGGACCGAACACGACGTTCATCGGATTCGACAATTACCGGATTCTCAAAAATGCTGTTTTCCAGAAGGCGGTCCGGAACAGTCTGTTCTACACGGTTGTTTCATGTGCCCTGATGATCCCGATCCCGCTTGTGATGGCGGTGCTTCTCAACAGCCGGCATATGCGCTGCAAGAATATGTTCCGCTCGATCCTGTTCGTTCCGGCCCTGACCAGCGTTGTCGTATCCGGTATCTGCTACCGGATGATGTTCGGGGAACTGCCCGGCGCTTTTATGAATCAGATTTTGCATATATTCGGAAAGGGCCCTCTGATCTGGCTGCGGACGCCCTCCACCGTCTGGCTTACACTATTTCTGCTTTGCCTGTGGCGCTGGACAGGCGTGAATATGATGTACTATCTTTCAGGCCTTCAGCAGATCGACGCTTCTCTTTACGAGGCGTCCGCGATCGACGGAGCTTCCGATATACAGACATTCTGGTATCTGACGGTGCCGCTGCTCAAGCCCACGATTGTCTATGTGCTGACGATCTCGATTTTTGGAGGCATGGCGATGTTCTCGGAATCCTATATGCTGTTTAACGGGAACAAGTCGCCGAACAACGTGGCCACCACGATCGTTGGCATGCTCTACCGTCTCGGCTTCGAGCAGAACAATATCGGGATCGCGAGCGCCATCGGCGTGATCTTCCTTCTGATCGTACTCGGACTCAACGCGGTTCAGCTGATGCTTAACGGATATTTCAGAAGGGAGAAGTAAGACCATGAAAAGAAAATCTGCGCTCAGAACCACATTCCTTATTCTTTTCTTTGTGCTGATTGCCGTGATCACGCTTCTTCCGCTGGCGCTTCTGTTCTGCGCTTCGCTGCGGCCCGGTCAGGAACTGATGCGGAACGGCCTGAATTTCAACATCGACTGGGCCAAGGCCAATCTGAACGAATACAGGATGCTCTTTACCAACGGCGGAAACTATTTCATCTGGTACAGGAATTCGATGGTTGTCACGGTCCTTCAGACTGCGCTGGCCCTGCTGCTCAGCTCATGGGTCGGCTACGGCTTTGCGATGTATGAGTTCAAGGGCAAGAACTTTTTCTTTATGCTGGTTCTTCTTGTGATGATGGTGCCGACGGAGGTGATTCTGCTTCCGCTCTACCGCTTAATCGTCAATATGAAGCTGATCAATACGACGACCGGTATCATCCTGCCGTATATCGTGCTGCCAATGCTGGTTTTCTTCTTCCGTCAGTACCTCAGCGGGATTCCGCGGGATTTCCTTGACGCCGCCCGTGTGGACGGGTGCAGCGAATACGGTATCTACTGGCGGATCATGCTTCCTCTGATGAAGCCGGCGTTCGCGGCGATGGGAATTTATGAAGGGATGGCGAGCTGGAATAACTTTCTCTGGCCGATGATCGTGACCAACAAGATCACAACGATCACGCTGCCGGTCGGACTCCAGAGCCTTCTGACGCCTTACGGGAACAATTACGATGTCCTGATCGCCGGTTCCTGCTTTGCCCTCATTCCGATTCTGATCCTGTTCGTCTGCTTCCAGAAATATTTTATTGAGGGGCTGACGGCAGGCGCGGTGAAAGGGTGAGCCGGCGGCTTCGGGCAAAGGCTGCGTCAGAAGGCAGGACAGAAACGGCAAGGGATATTTGGGATTGTCAACCCGCGGCGTCCATTATATAGTGGGATTCGGCAGGCAGCCGTCGTGTGCGGAATGTGCCGCCGAATCCGGATCTGTATCACGAATCAGGATGGAGGATTGCATTTTATGAAAAAGTACGCGAAGATGATCGTGGATCGGGACTTTCGTATCTCCGAGATCGACAGGCGCCTCTACGGCTCGTTTATCGAGCATCTTGGCCGGGCGGTCTATACGGGAATCTATCAGCCGGGGCACCCGGAGGCGGACGAGGAGGGCTTCCGCAGGGATGTTCTTCGGCTGGTCAGAGAATTGAACGTGCCGATCATACGGTATCCGGGCGGTAATTTTGTCTCTACCTTCCGATGGGAGGACAGCGTCGGACCGGTGGACCGGCGGCCGCACCGGCTGGATCTGGCATGGAGGTCTCTGGAGAGCAACGAGTTCGGCCTGGATGAGTTCAGCCGCTGGACGTCAAAGGCGGGAGCGGACATCATGATGGCGGTGAATCTCGGGACCCGGGGCGTTGCGGACGCCTGCCATCTGCTGGAGTACTGCAATCATCCGTCGGGAACGCTGTATTCCGACATGCGCGCCGCGAACGGCCGGAAAGATCCGTACCGGATCAGAACCTGGTGCCTCGGCAACGAGATGGACGGGCCCTGGCAGTTCGGATCCAAGACGCCTGAGGAGTACGGGCGGATCGCCTGTGAGACGGCGAAGGCGATGAAGCAGATCGATCCTTCGATCGAGCTGGTGTCATGCGGATCCTCCAACAGCGAGATGCCGACCTTCCCGCAGTGGGAGGCCACGACGCTTGAGCATGACTACGATTACGTGGACTACGTCTCGCTTCACCAGTATTTCGGAAACCGCGACGGCGATACAGAGAATTTCCTCGCGCAGCCCGTCAGGATGGACGGCTTCATCCGCACCGTGATCGCGGCCTGCGATTTTGTCCGGGCGAAGAAGAGAGGAAAGAAAGATATCAACCTGAGCTTCGATGAGTGGAATGTCTGGTTCCACTCCAACGCGGATGACGATGATACGATGGCGAACCGCCCCTGGCAGCAGGCGCCGTCTCTTCTCGAGGATCACTACACGTTCGAGGACGCGCTGGTGGTCGGCCTGATGCTGATCACGCTGATCCGGCACTCCGACCGGGTGAAGATCGCCTGCCTCGCCCAGCTCGTGAACGTCATCGCGCCAATCATGACGGAGAAGGACGGAGGAGCGTGGGTGCAGACGATTTTCTATCCGTATTTCTTCGCGTCAAGGTACGGCCGCGGCGTGGCGCTGGAGCCGGTGCTGACATCGTCAAGGCATGACACCAGCGAGTTTTCGGATGTGAACGATGTGGAATCCGTGGCGGTCTGGAACGAGGAGAAGGAAGAGCTGACGATCTTCGCGGTCAACCGGGATCTGAAGGACGACATCGTGCTGACGACGGATCTTGCGAGCTTCGAGGGGTACGGCCTGATCGAGCACATTGTGCTCGAGTCGGATGATCTGAAGGCGGTCAACTCGGCCGATGCGCAGAATGTGGCGCCGAAGGCCGTGAACCGGACGGAGACGGACGGGAGATGCGTGACGTCGGTGCTGCATTGCGCGTCCTTCAATGTGATCCGGCTCGGTAAAAGGCATAAAGAGGCATAATCAGGATATATGAACGGATCAGATTCCAGAGTGACACTGCGCGACATAGCGCTTGAATGCGGATACTCAGTAAATACAATTTCAAGAGCTCTCCGGGGAGACAGCCGTCTCCCCGGAGAGACGCGCAGACGCATCACCGAGGCCGCCGACAGACTGGGCTACATCCGGAATAATTCAGCGTCCAGTCTGCGTTCCGGCCATTCCTACACGGTTGCTGTGATTCAGGGGGATCTGACCAACATGCACTATATGACCCTTCTGAATGAGATCGATTACGATCTCAGAAAAAACGGCTATGTTGTCATGATCCTGTCCTCTCATGACAGCCCGGAGCTGGAACGTCAGCTTCTGAATCAGGCAGTGTCGCACAATGTGGACGGCATCATTCTCCTTCCGACGAGCAGTGACCTGACATCGAATCTCGTCGCGAGCCTCAGCCGCCGGCTTCCTCTGGTTCTGGTCCACCGGAGACTGAAGGGAGTGGAGGTGGATCTGGTGTGCGAGGATGACGAACGGGGCGGCTATGAGGCCGGCAGCCTGCTGGCTTCGCGCGGGCACAGACGCTTTCTTTATCTTTCGGGTCCGGGGTACAACAGTTCCGAGATTCTCCGGAGGCGGGGATTTCTCCGTGCGCTGACGGAGGCGGGACTGCCGGAAGAATCCGTCCGGATCATTCCGTTTGAGGAAATGGCGCAGGCAATCGAGAGCCAGACCGTACTCAGACTGCTTTCCCCCGTGAATTATACGGGGATTTTTGCCTTTTATGACAACTATGCTTATCAGGCGCTGTACAGTCTTCTTGCGGCCGGATATCGTGTCCCGGACGATATTTCCATTGTCGGTTTCGATAATATCAAGGCCAATTACCGGTATCTGCCGCCGCTTGCGAGCGTATCAACGGCTCCGGGAAGCAGCATTGCCCGGGAGACCGTCAATCTTTTTCTGCGAAGAATCAGCGATCCTGATGCGAAGGTCCGCACCGTCACGCTTCCGGTCTGCATCTACGACCGGGAACTGGTGGGAACAGCCAGAGTGCGGGGCGGGAGAACATAACCGTTTCATTCATCCCGCAATCGGCGTTGCAATTCCTGCCGCGGCCTGCTATAATAACTCCGTTGTTTCGGGGCGAAACAGAGAAAACAGGGAGAGGTATCGAAGCGGTCATAACGAGGCGGTCTTGAAAACCGTTTGTCCTTCGGGGCGCATGGGTTCGAATCCCATCCTCTCCGCGATCACAGAAAAGTCGGAAATCCTTGAATGAATTCGGGGATCTTCGGCTTTCTTTTTTTGCGGAACATGCATCCGCCGGCCTCAGTGCTTCCGGTACGCGCCGGGCGTGACCTTGTAGCGTGCCCTGAACTGACGGATGAAGTAGGAGAAGTTGTCGAATCCGCACTGGCTGGCGATCTGGCTCACGGAATCCTGCGTCTCACGGAGGAAGTAGCAGGCCGCCTCCAGACGGTAGTCGATCAGATACCGGGTGAAGGTCTGACCGCTCTCGCGCCGGAAGACCCGCATGAAATAGGCCTCGCTGTATCCCGTGCGGGCGGCGACGTCGGCGACGGTCAGCTTTTCGCTGTAGTGAAGGTGCACCTCGGTGAGAGCCGTCTTCATGAGGCGGGTGACCGGCTGATGCGCGTGAGAGCGGACTCCGGCAGGTAAGGTCTCGCGATGGCGGTAAATCGCGTGGAAGAAACGCAGCAGGCTGCTCTTGACAAGCAGAGAGTAACCCGGGAGGTGCTCGTCGCAGGCGAGATCCGCGGCGTCCAGCGCGGCTGAGGCTTCCGCGTAGAAAGCCGTTCCCCAGGGAATCGGTCTGGGGAAATGCAGCGTGCCGTCCCGGAGAGGCTGGAAGACATGCTGACGGCTCCAGTCATCCGCGTCACTGGAATCAAGCAGGGAGAGGGAGAAGATGATGTTCTCGTATTCCATGTCCTTTCCTTCGTCGCTCTCGATGGCGTGAATCTCCCCCGGCAGGATCGGGACGATGGAGCCGGCGCGGACCGGCACCCGGTTGAGATCCACCGTGACGGTGCCGGAGCCTTTCTTGATGTATACGATTTCCATCTGCTCATGCCAGTGGGGCAGAACCCGGTCGAAGTCCAGGGGGATGGTGCAGAGATATGTGTTGTAGGCGAAGCCGGGCTGCCTGTGCGAAGCCGTTTCCCGGTACTGTGTGTAGTCATTCGGTTCCAAAGCGCGCCTCCATTCCTGCGGCTTTCCGTACCGTGTGATCAGGCCGTGACGGCTGCTGCCGCTGTTCCTGCTCCCTTTACGGCCGGACTCCTTACCGGCGTCTGATGCGATCCGGACGCGGCCGGCCGGACGTCAGACATGCCTGCATGCAAGGATTGTGTTATTACAGGCCATTTTATTGCAAGAATCCGCTGCTGTGAAGATAGTATACTGCAATCAGGAAAAAAACAAAACGTGATGCAGTGCCGGTGAACGATATGGCACGAAGACGGCCCGGCGCGGGCCGGCCGTCGAAAGGAGGACCATTTTATGGCATCGGAACGTCTGGCTGATTACACAGGCAAGCCCCTTCAGGACTGCACGAATCTGGAGCTTTTCAACGCGCTGCTTCACCTTGTGACAGACGCGGCGCAGGCAAAGGGCTATAACGAGGGAAAGAAGAAGCTCTACTACATCTCGGCGGAGTTCCTGATCGGGAAGCTTCTGAGCAACAACCTGATCAATCTGAGACTCTATGATCCGATCCGGGACGAGCTGGCCGCGGCGGGGAAGAACCTTTCGGAGCTCGAGGAATTCGAGTACGAGCCGTCGCTCGGCAACGGCGGCCTCGGCCGTCTCGCCGCCTGCTTCATCGACAGCTGCGCGACGCTCGGCCTGCCGGCGGACGGCGTCGGACTCGCCTATCACTGCGGTCTGTTCCGACAGAGCTTTGTCGACAACAAGCAGTATGAGAGCCCCGACCAGTGGCTGAAGTGGGGCGAGGAGAGCTGGATGAAGCGGACCGGCCGTCACTATCAGGTTCATTTCGGCGGCATGGATCTCACCTCGACGCTCTATGAGATTGCGGTCACCGGCTATCACGGCAAATGCGCGCGTCTCCGTCTCTTCGATGTGGATTCTCTTGACGAGCGGGTCATCCACAACCGCATCCGCTTCGACAAGAAGAAAATCGCCCAGAACCTCACGCTGTTCCTGTATCCGGATGACAGCGACGAGGACGGCCGGATTCTCCGCGTGTATCAGGAGTATTTCATGGTGAGCAACGCCGCCCAGCTGATCCTTGAGGAATGCATGTCCCGCGGAAGCAATCTGCATGATCTGGCGGATTACGCGGCGATTCAGATCAACGACACGCATCCGACGATGGTGATCCCGGAGCTGATCCGGCTGCTTGGCGAGAAGGGGATCGGCTTCGACGAGGCTGTGGAGATCGTCACGAAGGTCTGCGCGTACACGAATCATACGATTCTGGCGGAGGCGCTGGAGAAATGGCCGAAGCACTATCTCGAGACGGCAGTTCCCCAGCTGATCCCGATTATCGAACGCCTTCAGAAGAAGGTGGAGGAGCGGTACGATGACGCGTTCGTCCAGATCATTGACCGTGACGAGAACGTACATATGGCGAACATCGACATTCACTTCAGCCATTCCGTCAACGGCGTCGCGGCCCTGCATACCGAGATCCTGAAGAATACGGAGCTGGCGCCGTTCTACCGGATCTATCCGGAGAAATTCAACAACAAGACCAACGGCATCACGTTCCGCCGCTGGATCCGCGAATGCAATCCGACGCTGTCCGCGCTGATTTCGTCGAAGATCGGCGACGGCTGGAAGCATCAGGCGGAGGAACTGGAGAATCTGCTGGCCTTCACGGACGACGACGCCTTCCTTGCGCAGCTGACGGAAGTGAAGAGGGAGAACAAGCGCCGCTTCGCGGACTGGATCCGTGAGCATCAGGGCGCGGAAGTGGACCCGGATTCGGTCTTCGACGTGCAGGCGAAGCGGCTTCACGAGTACAAGCGCCAGCAGCTCAATCTGCTCTGGGCGATCCGCATGTATCAGGCGATCAAGGCCGGATCGAAGCCGGAACGGCCGGTCACGGTGATCTTCGGGGCGAAGGCGGCGCCGGCGTACATCATCGCCAAGGACATCATCCACGCGATCCTCACGCTGAGCGAAGTCGTCGCGCGGGATCCGGAGGTCAGTCCGTATCTCCGGATCGTCATGATCGAGAATTACAATATCACGGCGGCGGAGAAGCTGATCCCGGCCTGCGATATTTCGGAGCAGATCTCGCTCGCCTCGAAGGAAGCCTCGGGAACCGGCAACATGAAGTTCATGCTGAACGGAGGCGTGACGCTGGGCACGATGGACGGCGCGAACGTGGAGATCGCGGGGCTGGCGGGCCCGGACAACATCTACACCTTCGGAGATGCCTCCGACGTGGTGATCGAGCGCTACAGGCGGGGTGATTACCGGTCCATCGAATATTATCAGAAGGACCCGGTGCTGAAGAAGGCGGTGGATTTCCTGACCGGGCCGGACATGCAGGCCGCCGGGGATCCGCGGTGCCTGAAGCGGCTCAGTGACGAGCTGCTGCACAAGGACTGGTTCATGACCTTCCCGGATTTCGAGGACTATCTTGCCACGAAGGAACGGATGCTTCATGACTACGGCGATACGAAGGCGTGGGCAAGGAAGGCGCTGATCAACATCGCGAAGGCCGGTTATTTCTCCTCGGACCGCACGATCGGCGAGTATAATGACGAGATCTGGCATCTCACTGCGGACCGGAACCGCTGAGAGACGGCGGACAGGACGGCAGGGACCGGACAGGCGGATCGTTTCCGCCTGTCCGGTCCCTGCTTTCGGAGGAGAAATCTGATCTTTTAGTTTACAAATTATTACAGATGTGTTACATCTATAAGGGAAGAATGTACGGAGGAGAATTGAAGTTCTCCTCCTTTCGATAGCCGGAGATGCAGAGGCTGGCGGCAGCGCCCCGGCGAAAGGGTTTCAGTCAGTGAAGGGGGAACGGATGAAGCGAAACAGACATGGCAAACGGTTTCTGTCGCTGATCATTGCGATGATCATGCTTTGCTCGGTGATTCCGGTTCAGGCCGCGTCCGGCGCCCGGGTCTCGAAGGTGACATCGGGGACGTCCTATAAGGTCAGCGCCGGATACTACTATCTGGTTCCGGCCTGTGCGCCGTCGCGCGCGCTGTCGATTCTTAACGGCTCGAGAAGCACGGGCGCCAAGGCGTGCCTCGGCGTTCTTCAGAAAATGGACCGCCGCGTCTGGTACGTCTACCCGTCTTCGGTGGGCGGCACATATTTCATCAAAAACAAAAATTCCGGAAAGGTGATCGAGGCCCGGAACAACACGACGGCAGTCGGCGGCGCGGTGACGCAGGCCTCCAATTCGTCTGCGAACCGGCAGCGCTGGTACTTCATCAAAAAGGGCAGTTACTACATCATTCAGAACTCGATCTCGAAGCGGGTTCTGGGCGTCTCCGGCGGAAGCAGCGCGATCGCGGCGACCTGCAATCTTCAGAGATACTCCAACGCCTCCAAGCAGCGGTGGATGCTGGTGAAGTACAGCAGCTCCTCCCAGCCGAAGAATCCGATGACCGGAAAGACCGTCGGCACTTCGTCCTCCGGTACGAAGAAGACGAATACCTCGACAGCGGTTCCAAAACGCTCTTACTACAACACGACGATCAACGGAAGGCGCACGCTGAAGTCCTATCTCCAGAACGCGATGGTTCCCTGCGGACGGACCCTCTATATCTGGGGCGGCGGCTGGGGAAGCGACGCGTCCGTCATCGGCTACCAGTCCGGCTGGTACAGCTTCTTCAAATCTCACGGAACGTCCTCGTATAATTACAAGAACTACCGGTACAAGTACGGGAACGGACTCGACTGCTCGGGATTCGCCGCGTGGGTTCTCTACAACACACTGTACACGGCGAATAAAAAGAACAATCTGGTCACGCAGTCCACGACGGTCGCTTCCACCTATGCCTCGAAGGGCTGGGCGACGCTTTCGAAAAACGGAAAGGACCGTACGTTCCGGCCGGGCGATGTGGTCAGCATGAGCGGCCATGTCTGGATTTCCCTCGGACAGTACGGCGACGGCAGCGTGCTTCTGGTTCACAGCTCTCCGAAGGGTGTTCAGATCAGCGGAACGTCAGGTACGGCGGCTTCGATGGCGAAATATTACATGAAGAAGTACTTCCCGTCCTGGCCGTATGAGGCGAGAACCGTGAGCAAGAGCTATCTCAGCTATGTCGGCAAGGCAAGATGGAAGGTGACTGGCAGCGGCCGGATTCTTTCGGACCCGGACGGCGTGCAGAAGATGTCCGCATCTCAGGTGATGAATCTGCTGTTCTGATTTCGAATGGCGAAAGGATGACAGCTCCGCGGAAGAGACGGGTGATCGCTCTTTCCGCGGAGCTGCTGTATGCGCGGAAGCGGCCGCCGCAGCGACGGAATCCGCGCGGACGGTCAGACAGGACGCATGCGCGGCGCGGACTGCATTTTCAGAAAGAAAGAGGAAATGAATGAGGCTTATTTTTATCCGGCACGCGGAACCGGACTATTCCACGGATACCCTGACGGAACTGGGGCAAAAGGAAGCGGAGGCGCTGGCGGAACGCACGGCCCGCTGGAAGGTGGATGAAATTTTCTGCTCGCCGATGGGACGGGCAAGGGAGACGGCTTATCCGACGCTGAAGGCGCTCCATATGGAAGCCGCAGAGCTGCCGTGGCTCCGTGAGTTCAGCTATCCGGTCATGCACCCCTATCAGAAGGCGAAGGGAGTCGCTTGGGATCTGATGCCGCAGTACTGGACCAATGAACCGGTGATGCTGAGCCGGGACCGGTGGTTCGAGGCGCCTCTCTACCGTGAGAACCCGGATCTGGAGAAGATGTGGTACAAGGTCTGTGACGGGCTGGACGGGATCCTCGAGCGGTACGGTTATACCCGTCTGGGCGACTATTACGATTACCGTAATCCGGACGGACCGGAGAGGCCTGCCGGCCTTGAGGATATTCAGCTGCACGGGACGAAGGAATACGAGGTGCGCGACCGGGATGATGAGAAGACGCTGGTCTTCTTCTGTCATCTGGGTGTGACCTGTGTCATGCTGGCGCATCTGCTGAATGTCTCGCCTGTGCTGCTCTGGCACGGCACGTTCCTCCCGCCGGCCGGACTGGTTGTGATGAATGCGGAGAAGCGGCTCCACAACGCGGCCTTTTTCCGCATGCAGGCGTTCGGCGACACGGCCCATCTTCTTCAATCGGGCGTGAAGCTGTCCGGGTACGGCGCGTTTTCCACTGTTTTCAGAGACTGAGGTTGTAACGGATGAGGGGAACACCGGAAGGGGCGGATGCAAGAAGGACCAGAGGCTCGGTTGATCTGATTCACGGACCGATCATGAAGCCGCTGGTTCTCTTCATGCTGCCGCTTCTTCTGTCAAATGCATTCCAGAGCCTTTACAACGCGGTCGATACCGCGATCGTCGGCAATTTTCTCGGCGAGCATTCGCTGGCCGCCGTCGGAGCATGCTCGTCCGTCTTTGATCTGATGGTGGGGTTCTGCTCGAGCCTCGCGGTCGGCTTCTCCCTTGTCGCCTCCCGCTATTTCGGCATGGAGGATGAGGAGCGGATGAGAAAGGCGGTCGCCGGCTCGCTGCTCATCGGAGGAGCCTCGACGGCGGCGCTGACGCTGGCCGCCGTCACCGGCATGAGGCCGCTGATGCGGCTGATCCACACGCCGGAGGGGCTGTTCGGGGAGGCGTACCGGTACATTCTGATCCTGGCAGCCGCGCTGCCGGTCACCTTCGCCTACAACCTGCTGTCCGCCATGCTGCGGTCGATCGGGAACTCGCTGATCCCCCTGCTGTTTCTGATTCTCTCATCAGGCCTCAACGTGGTGCTGGATATTCTCTTCATCACGCGTTTCGGGACGGGCGTGGAAGGCGCCGCCGCCGCGACGGTGATCGCGCAGGGAATCTCGACGGTGCTGTGCCTGCTCTATATTCTGCTGAGGGTGAGGATCCTGATCCCCGCGAAGCGTCATTTCCGGCCTGAGCGCCTGATGCTGGTCCAGCTGGCGGGGCAGGGGTTCTCGATGGCCTTCATGGGCTCGATCGTCAATATTGGTACGGTGACGCTTCAGTCGGGCATCAATACTCTGGGAACGGACGTGATCAGCGGACATGTCGCGGCGAGAAAAATCATGAGTCTGTTTACGCTTCCTCTGTTCTCGATGTGTCTAGCGCTTTCCACGTTCGTATCCCAGAACTACGGCGCCGGGCGGATGGACCGGGTGGAGCGGGGGATCCGGTATACCTGGATCTATTCCCTCGCGGTCGGACTGGCGGAGGTTCTGATTCTCACGTTCGCGGCGCACCCGCTGGTGATGCTGATCTCAGGCTCGGGGAAGGCGGCGATCCTCGGCAACGGAACGGCGTATCTCCGTTTCGCATCGCTGTTTTTTCCGGTGCTGGGCGTTCTGATCAATACGCGGAACGCGCTTCAGGGGCTGCAGATGAAGCTGACGCCGCTCGTCTCGAGCGCGATCGAGCTGGTGGGCAAGGTGCTGTTCACCTGGCTTCTTGTTCCGCCTTTCGGTTACACGGCGGTGATTGTCTGCGAGCCGGTCATCTGGTGCGTGATGTGCCTGCAGCTGGTCTGGGTGTACAGGAAAAAGCTTCGGATTCTGAAGGCAAATGGCGTTCCGGCAGCCGCGGACTGAAACGGGACGGATCGAATATGAAAACGGACAATACGGCATACCGGGAGCTGACCGCGGCGGAACCGGCAGATCGTCATGAGGAGGATAAGCGATGTTTCAGATGATCAGGGGCGCGCACATTGCGGAGGCGGAAGGTCTGACAGAGGGATACGCGACGGAGGATGAGTATCTGATCGCCAGCGTCAGCGCGGAGCATATCCGCGGCGTATTCGACCGGTTCATCGAGGAGGAAGGAGAGACGTACTTCACGTTCTGGATCGAGAATCCGGTTTCAGATGAGCAGCGGGAGAGAGTGCTGGAGGCGACGGACGGTGCGGTCCGGATCGCGGACGGCGGACACAGAAAGACCTGGTACATGGACACGCTGTCCGGAGGGATCGCGAAGAGTCTTCTCAATTCGGTCGGCGAGGTGCTGATTCACGACGGACTCTGCCGGTTCGGTCTTTCCTCCCAGCGGGGCAATGAGATCGGAAAATACGAGTACAATGAGATGCGCGGCATGAGTCAGGAGGGCGACCTCTCTCCGCTGATCCGGGCCTTTGAGGCGATGGGGATCCCGCGTGCGCCGCATCTGAGAACCGGGTGGGATTTCGTCTCCGAGAAACATCCGGGGGAATGCACGCGCTACACCGCGGCCGACGGGAGAACGGCGGACAGCATCATAACGGGCCTGCAGGAGCTTGGCCTTTATGAGGACGGCGCGCCGCAGAAATAAGCGGCGCGCCGTCCCGGCCCCGGCAGGTATGCGGCCCCGGTTTCGGAATCCGTCCGAAGGATAACAGAATGCGGGAGAGCGGCCTTACATGAAGGTCAGCTGTTTCCGCCGGCAGCTCCGGCCGCGTTGGCGGCGCCGAGCGTGTCCAGATGACGGCAGATCGCGGAGAAGGTCTCGTCGCTGATGTCGTGCTCAACCTTGCAGGCGTCATCTCTGGCTGTCTCCGGATCGACGCCCAGTTTCCCGAAGAACTGCGTGAGCACCTTGTGACGGGTGTAGATTCGGTCGGCGATTTCCATTCCCTTCTCCGTCAGGACAATGAAATTTGCGTGGTCCATCGTGATGTAGCCGTTCTCACGAAGCTGTTTGGTCGCGTAGCTTACGGACGGCTTGGTGACGCCGAGCTGCTCCGCAACGTCGATGGAACGGACGTACCCGTGACGCTCCTTCAGCATCAGCATGGCTTCGAGGTAATCTTCCGCAGACTTGTGAATTTCCATGACACGGCCTCCTTTCCTTTTAACTAAGATTAGCACAAGCTTACGATGATTTCAATATTCGAAAAAATTGAATTTGATCAAACCAATTTCCACGTGCATGTTTTACAAAAACTTCAGGAACGGTTTGTTCAGAATGTGCTATGATGAGGCTGACCAACCCGGGCGGGACGGAGGCGGGGTTCAACCCGCCGGCTGAATCGGTTCGCCTGACCCGGAGCGGGAGGTTCCTATAGGAACCGGAAAGGCGGAAAATCAAATGCAGGAGAGCAGAGAAGCGGAGATCCGCGTATACGGCGCTGACGTGCTGGCATCTCCGCAGTTTCAGACGGCGAGAACACAGATCCATCATCATACGTCCACGGTGGCGGCGCATTCGATGAAGGTTGCGATGGTCAGTGTGGCGATCTGCTCGTTTCTCGGGAAAATGCATGTGAAGACCGACAGAAGAGATGTCGTGCTCGGGGCCCTCTGCCACGATTTCGGCATCCTCGGCCGGTACGACAAATTCCGGAACAGCCGGGAGTGCTGCCACCAGCATCCCATCGATTCCGTGGAGGAGGCGATGAAGGTCGTACCCGATCTCGATGAGAAGACCAGAAAGATCATCCGCTACCATATGTTTCCCATGACGATTCATCCTCCGGTGTCGCTGGAGGGCGTGGTGGTCTCGGTGGCGGACAAGGTGGCGTCGGTGGGTGACGGAGTCAGCTACATGAGACAGAAGCTGAGCGGCCGTGCGGCAGGGTAAAACCTGACCGCACGGCCGCTTTGCCGTGAAGAGGGCCGGGACACTCCGGACAGATGAAGCTTGCCGGACCGGTCAGCGATTCGTCGCGGAATGCGGCGGACACACGGCGATCCTTTGCAAACATTCTTGACAGCGCGCATTTCGCTGAACTAAACTGAATGTATGTTTAGTAAATAACATATAAACAGTGAGGCGCGTGACATGACGATCCGTGAGATTGCTGACGTCGCAGGTGTCTCGCCCGCGGCGGTATCCATCGTGCTCAACGGGCGGAAGGGCGTGAGCGACGAGACGAGAAAACGAATCCGCAAAGTGATCGATGAGACCGGCTATACGCCGAACCCCCGGACGAAAAACAGCTCGCGTACCGTGCTCTGCATCAAATATCTGCACGGCGGCGTGCTGGTGGAGGAAAATGAGGGCTTTATCTCCGCGATCGTGAGTGCGATGGCGGAGCGATGCCGGAAGGAAGAATACACGCTGGTCCAGATTGAGGCGAGGGGCGATATGGCCGAATGGATCCGCGGCGTGGACTTTTCGCCTTACTGCGGCGCGATCGTCATCGCGACTGAGCT
This sequence comes from Chordicoccus furentiruminis, assembly GCF_019355395.1. Classification (GTDB taxonomy): domain Bacteria; phylum Bacillota; class Clostridia; order Lachnospirales; family Lachnospiraceae; genus Chordicoccus; species Chordicoccus furentiruminis. Next base: position 724,560 of record NZ_CP048829.1, on the reverse strand, counting down.
CCCGAGGGAAATGTACGGCTCGCTTCAGGCGATTCCCGTACCGTTCGTGTCGGTTGACAATATGATGCCGGGCATGCATTACAGCTGCGTCGGGATTGACAACAGGGAGAATGTTCATACCGCGCTGGCCTATATCCACTCGTGCGGTTACAGGCGGGTGGGGTATCTCCGCAGCGCCTATCACGCGGAAAATTTCACGGCGAGGGCGGAAGCCTTTGAGAAGTACAGCCGTGAGATGGGCTTTACGGTGAGGCCGGAAGATGTCCGCGAGATTATGGCGACGATGATCGGGGCTCACGAGGATATGCGGAAGCTGCTGGAGGCGAAGCCGGATTGGGAACTGCCGGAGTGCTTTTTCGCCGATAACGACACGGTGGCGCTCGGCGCGATCAAGGCGCTGAAGGAGGCCGGGTGCCGGATCCCGGAGGATGTAGCGGTGATCGGCTTTGATAACATTCCGTACTCGGCTATCAGTACGCCGACACTGACGACGATCCATGTGCAGCGGGATCTGATCGGACGTCAGGCAGTGCGGCAGCTTCTTTACATCCTAAGAGACGCAGGCTTTGTATCCGCGAAGACATCCTTTGTGGGAAATCTCGTCGAGCGGGGCAGCATGAATGCCGGGCAGCGACACCCCGCGTGAGACGCACCGGGCGTTGCCGCGCCGGACGCGAAAATTGCATATCGAGGATACAGACAGCCGGGAGGCGCGTCCGCATTGGCCTGATCGCGATGCGGACGCGTCTCCCGTTGTTTTTTTGTCTGCCGGAGCATACATAGTTCCCTTCGACTAAACGTAATGCTAATCGAATGACTAAAATTAGTACACAACAGAGGACGTATTGCACATAAAATTCTGATAAACAATGTATATATTGTGGAAAGTGACCTGTATGCGTTGACAAAACAGGTGGTTGCTGGCTATATTTGTAAACAAGAAAGACAGACTGTCAAGTTGATATTTAGTAAACAAATGAAAGTCTGCCGGGAGAAATCGGGTTCAGTGCAAGCAGAAGGAGGCGCACTATGAAATTTAAAAAGATGGCATGTTTCGCAATGAGCGCAGTGATGGCGGGGTCCATGATCGCGGTTCCGGCATTTGCCGCTTCCGCCGCCACGTCAGTCGTGGAATCGGCTGAGGCGGGAGCCGGGAAGACGGCGAAGGATTACAAGATCGCCGTCGTTCCGAAGATGACCAACATCGCCTGGTTCCAGCGCATGGAGGACGGCGTCAAGGAGTACAACAAGGAGAACGGCACGGACGTTTTCTACGGCGGCTCCGCGGAAGGAGCGGATCAGGCGTCCTACGTGGAATCCCTGCTTTCCGAGAACTGGGACGCCATCTGCGTCGTTCCGTTCGATTCCGAGGCGCTGGCTCCGGTGCTTGAGAAGGCAAAGGCGCAGGGAATCAAGGTGATTACCCATGAGGCCGCCTCGATGGATCCGTCCAGCCGCGACTATGATATCGAAGCGTTCCAGAACGCCGCGTACGGCGAGAACTTCATGGAAGAGCTCGGCAAGCTGACCGGCGGCAAGGGCAAATACATTCAGTTCGTCGGTTCCCTGACATCCGTCTCCCACAACGAGTGGTGCGACGCGGCCAAGAAACTTCAGGAGGAAAAGTTCCCGGACATGGAGTGCGTCGGACGCTACGAGACCTCGGATGATACCACATCCTCCTACAACCAGACGAAGGAGCTGCTGACAGCGAATCCGGATATCGTCGCGATCGAAGGGTCCGCTTCCACGGATGTGGTCGGTGCGGCGCAGGCCGTCGAGGAACTGGGCCTTGCGGGCAAGGTCGCGATCGTCGGTACGTCGATGACTTCCATCGCGAAGCAGTACGTTGAAGACGGCACCATCGCATCCTTCTCAGTCTGGGATCCGGCAAAGGCGGGCCAGGCGATGATCGAGATGGCCGTGGCGGCTCTGAACGGGACGGTTCAGGACCAGATGTCCCTTCCGGTGGACGGCTACGACAAGGTCGAGAAGGTCGACAGCGCTTACTACGGCAACGCGCGGATCGATGTCACCAAGGACAACATGGCGGATTACGATTTCTGATCCGATCCGGATCTGATGGGCAGGGGACGCCGGCGCGTCCCCTTCTCTTTTCGGAAAAGGCGGTCTTGAAAGAAGACGCACCGCCCCAGCCGCCCCGTGAGGACCGGCCGCCGAAAGGAGAGCGACTGGGTATGACAGACTGCATAAGCAAGCGGACCGGTTCATTCGGACCGGCCCTGAAAGTGGAGAGATGCTATGGCAAATGATGTATTTTTGAAGCTGACCGGCATCCGAAAGTCCTTCGGCGGTGTCCACGCGCTGAACGGAGTCGATCTGACGATTCGAAAAGGAGAGATTCACTGCCTGGCGGGTGAGAATGGATGTGGGAAGTCCACATTGATCAAGGCGATTTCCGGCGTGCATGATGTGGACTCCGGAACCATTGAGATCGACGGTGAGCCGGTTTCCCATATGAGGCCGATTGACGCGATCAACCGGGGCATTCAGGTCATCTATCAGGATTTCGCGGTTTTCCCGAATATGACCGTCGCCGAGAACATCGCGCTGAACGGCGAGGTGAAGAGCGGGCGGAAGCTGGTTAACTGGAAGGAGATCCATGAGGCCGCGAAGAAGGCGATGGAGCAGGTCGGAGCAGAATTTGACCCGGATCTTCCGGTGGAAATGCTGCCGGTAGCCGGCAAGCAGATGGTCGCGATCTGCCGCGCCATCATCAACGACGCGCGCCTCCTGATCCTCGACGAGCCGACCACGGCGCTGACTGAAAAGGAGGTCAAAAAGCTCTGGGCTGTGGTCCGTTCCCTGAAGGAGAAGGGCATCGCGGTGATGATCGTCAACCATAAGCTCGATGAGATTTACGAGATCGCCGACCGGCTGACGATTCTCCGAAACGGCCGCTTCGTATCCACGGGGCTGATCTCGGAATATGACCAGGCGCGGTTCACAAGGGATATGACCGGGCATGAGGTCAGCAGCGTCAAGTATATGCCGCCGAAGAGCGACGAGGAAATCTTCCGTGTGGAGCATTTAAGTCTGAAGGGCGCGTTTTCCGATGTCAGCTTCACGGTGAATCGCGGCGACGTGGTCGGTATCACGGGTCTTCTTGGATCCGGCCGGAGCGAGATCGGCGAAGCGGTCTTCGGCGTGACGCCGGCGGACAGCGGCCGGATGTATTTGAACGGAAAGGAGATTCAGATCCGGTCGGTGGAGGACGCGATCCGCAGCCGGATCGCCTATGTGCCGGAGGATCGTCTGACGCAGGGCCTTTTCATCCACAAGAGTGTGGAAGACAATATGATGGTGAGCTCGATCCGGAAGTACTTTAACGGAATCCGGCTGGACCGGAGTGCCATGGATGAGAGTACCGACCAGCTGATAAAGGAACTCGATGTGGTGACTTCCTCGCGGGACGTGGCGGTGCGGACGCTGTCCGGAGGAAACGCGCAGAAGGTGGTCATCGCCAAATGGCTCAACACCGACCCGAAGCTGTTTATTCTGAACGGGCCGACCGTCGGCGTGGATATCGGAGCCAAGTCGGAGATTCATTCCATTCTCCGGAAACTCGCAGAAGAAGGCATCGGCATCATCATTATTTCGGACGATATGCCGGAGCTGATCACCAACTGCAACAAGATCATCGTCATGCGGGACGGCCATGTGGGCGCGGTTACGGATAACATGATCGACAACATCCAGCTCTGACGGTCAGGAGGTGCTTACGATGAAACAGAAAAACAAAAAAGCCGCTCTGACCAGTACGAAGGCGATTCTGATCTATGTCATTGCCGTCTTCTGCCTCATTGTCGGTCTCAGACAGCCGGCCTTCTTCAGTCCGGCCACGATCATCACAACGCTGCGCGCCTCGATCTTCTGGATGTGCTTCGCGCTGAGTGAGATGATCGTCATCCTGTCGGGCGGGATCGACGTCTCCTTCCCGGCGATCGGCTGCGCGGCGATGTACATCCCGATGTACATGATCAATCAGGTGAATCATATCGACAACGCGGCTTACGCCTTCGTGCTGGCGATTCTGATCGGCCTGCTCTTCGGCCTGCTGAACGCGGTGCTGGTCAGCATTCTGAACATTCCGCCACTGATCGCGACGCTCGCGACCAGCTCCATCTCACAGGGCGGCATGATCACGCTGCTGGGAACGCGGGAGTTCACGACGCTTCCGGATTCTCTGAACGCGATCTACAATACCAACATCCTTTCCTATACGGCGAAGGGAACGGGCTTCACTTATCTGCTCAACGTGCTGGTGCTGGTTCCGGTTGTCGGGTGCATTCTCATCGGTTGGATGCTTCGCCACACGATGCTGGGACGGGGACTTTACGCGATCGGCGGTGACAAGAACGCGGCCCGCGTCGCCGGATTCAACGTACGGGGACTGCAGTTCTTCGCTTACGCGTTCTCGGGCGCTTTCGCCGGACTGACGGCGATGATCTATAACATTCTGATGCACTCGGCAACGACGTCGGCGCTGATGGGCGATGAGATGATCACCATCGCGGCATGCGTCATCGGCGGCGTCCGGATCACCGGCGGCCACGGGGACGTGCCCGGGACGGTGCTGGGCGTGCTGCTGATCACGCTGGTGCAGAACAACCTGAACATGCTCGGCATTCCGACTTCATGGCAGCGGTTCGCGGTGGGACTCGTGATCCTGCTCGGCACAATCCTGACGTCATGGCAGGCAAAACGCGCGACGCGGGCAGCGAAGAGAGGGGAGGCATGAGTGATGGCGGCTAAAGGGAAAACAGAGAAAAAGAGAGACAGCCATATCCTTGTCCTTCTGGTGATGGTTCTGGCGGTGCTTGCGCTGATGGCGGTGATCAACGGGAAAACCTATTTTACCGTTCAGAATTTCCGGTCGATGTTCTATCAGTTTCCGGAGTACGGTATTCTCGCTTTCGGTATGATGGCCTGCATGATCGCCGGGGGTATCGACCTCTCACTTGTGGGCATCATGAACCTGAGCGGCGTGTGCGCCGCGCTGATCATGACAAAGATGGGCGGATCCTCCTTTTCCATCGTGCTTGGCTGCATCGTGGCGGTGCTGGTCGGCGCGGGATGCGGCGCCTTCAACGGTCTGATCATCGGAGCCCTTGACATTCCGGCTATGCTGGTGACGCTCTGCGGGCTGGAGCTGTACTCGGGGCTCTCCCTGGCGATCACAGGAGGTCCGGCGATCAACAATCTGCCGAAGCCTTTCGTTCAGATCTCCAACGGCGCGCTGGGCGGACAGATCCCCTACGTCGTCTTCATTTTCATCGCGGCGGCGTATATCGTCTGGTTTCTGATGAATTGTACGGTTTTCGGACACGAGGTGTATTTCCTCGGTTCCAACGAGACGGCGGCGAAGTATTCGGGCATCAACACGGTGAAGACGAGAATCCTGACACACATGTTCTCCGGCATTCTGGGAGGTATCTCGGGAATTCTGATCACCTCTCACCTGAATTCGGCCAAATCCTCCAACGGCAGCACCTACACGCTGCTGACCCTCCTGATCGTCGTGCTCGGCGGCATCGATCCGGATGGAGGCGAGGGCAAGGTCGCCGGCGTGACGGTTTCGATTCTGCTTCTGCAGATGATCGCCAACGCGTTCACCATCATGCGTGCGCCGGATACCATGAAAACGTTTGTCAATGGCTGCCTGCTGGTCGGCGCCCTGGTCTTCGACTCGCTGCATCAGAGGAGCGTGGCGCGGCGCAGGGCCAGGAACGCGGCGGAAAAGGCACTTGCAAAGGAGAAAGAAGGAAACTGATATGAAAAAGATTATCAACAGACCGGAAGACTACACCGACGATATGCTGCGGGGCATCTACGCGGCGAATCCGATGGTGAAATACGTGAACGACGATCTCCGCTGCTACTGCATCGCGGAGAAGAAACCCGGCAAGGTCGCGATCATCACCGGCGGCGGGACGGGCCATCTGCCTCTCTTCCTCGGCTATGTCGGGGACGGCCTGCTGGACGGCTGCGGCGTGGGCGGTGTCTTCCAGTCCCCCTCCGCAGAGCAGATCTACAATGTGGCGAAGGAAGTGGAGAGCGGTGCGGGCGTGCTTTTCCTCTACGGGAACTACACCGGCGACATCATGAACTTCGATATGGCCGCCGAGATGCTTGATATGGACGACATCCGCACGGAGAGCATTGTCGGGGCCGACGATGTGTGCTCAAACGCGAATCCTGCGGCGCGACGCGGAGTAGCCGGTATTTTCTTCATGTACAAGTGCGCCGGTGCGAAGGCGGCGGAGGGCGGAGATCTGGATGCTGTGCTCGCTGCAGCCCGGAAGGCGAAAGATAATACAAGGACCGTCGGCTTCGCGCTGACACCCTGCATCATTCCCGAGGTCGGTCATCCGAATTTCACGCTGAAGGAAAATGAGATGGCGATGGGGATGGGCATCCATGGAGAGCCGGGCGTCTGGAACGGACCGCTGAAGACGGCTGACGAACTGGCGAAGGAGTCCCTTGATACGATATTCGGCGACATGCCTCTGAAAGAAGGGGAGGAGGTCTGTGTTCTGATCAACGGACTGGGCGCCACAAGTCAGGAAGAACTCTATATTCTGTCCGGCAGTGTGAGGAAGCTTCTGGATGAGAAAGGCATCAGGACATACAGAACCTTCGTCGGAGAGTACGCCACCAGTATGGAGATGGCCGGCGCAAGCATTTCTCTCTGCCGCATAGCGGATGAAGAGATGAGAAAGTGGATCGACCGGCCGGTGCATACGCCGTTTTACACGCAGATCTGACAAAGGTGGCGGGGATGCTTTTCCCTGCCGGATACGGGAGACAAACAATGGCTGTGACTGAAATCACGATTGATACGCTGCCGGTTCTTTTCGAGTCGGTGGCAAGGGAATTTGAGGAGAAGAAGGAGCTTCTCTGCGAGATGGACGCGCGGATGGGCGACGGGGATCTGGGGCTTACGATGAGCAAGGGATATGGCGCGCTGCCTCAGCTGATCCGCGACCAGACGGATCCGTCGAACATCGGAAAGACGCTGATGAAGGCCGGGATGAAGATGTCCGGCGTGGTGCCGTCCACCATGGGCACGCTGATGTCCAGCGGCATTATGAGCGGCGGAAAGGCATTGAACGGAAAAACGGCAATCGGCGCGCCGGAGATGGCTGTGTTCCTTATTGCATTCGCGGAGGGACTCCAGAAACGGGGGAAATGTCAGCCGGGCGACCGGACCATCTATGACGCTATGAAACCTGCAGGAGACCGGGCTAAGGAGAAGGCGGAGGCCGGCGGAAGCCTCGGGGATGTGATCTCCGCTGCGCTTGACGGCGCGAACGCGGGTGTGGCGGCCACGAAAGAGATGGTTCCGAAGTACGGAAAGGCGGCGGTGTTCGCCGCGAAGGCGAAGGGGACGGAAGACCAGGGCGCGGTGGCGGGCCGCTGCCTGATCGAGGGTCTTGCACGGTATATCCTCGCCTGAATGGGGGGCATGATGTCCGTCCGGCGGGCTTGGACGGCCCGCCGGGCAATCGGACTTATGCAGTCTGCAAAACGGAAGGGAGCCGCCGCATCGTCTGATGCGGCGGCTCCCTTCCGTACTTTGGCTTTCAGATTCGGCCCAGCGCCCGGAGCAGCTTTTCCGGGGTCATCGGCCAGCTGCGGAGCCAGACGCCGCAGGCGTCGTGGATCGCGATGCCGATGGCCGGCGCGGCTCCGTTGCAGGCGATCTCGGAAATCGACTTTGCGCCGAACGGTCCGTAGGGATCGTCCACGTCGATCAGCACGGCCCGGAAATCGTCCGGCTGCTCGAAGATCATCGGGACGCCGTAGTCCGTCATGTTCGCGTTGAGGCAGACGCCGTCGTTGTCGAGGATCATGCCCTCATATAGAGAATGGCCGATGGATTTCAGCGCGGCTCCGTACATCTGGCAGAGTGCCAGCTCCGGATTGATCGGCGTGCCGGCGTCCTGAACGGCGTAGAATTTCTGCAGATGAATCTCGCCTGTGCGCACATTCACGGCGACCTGGGCGAAATGAGCGCCGTAGGGCACGGAGGAGGCGGTCGTCACGAAGGAACCGTGCGCGATCATCTGGCCCCGGCCGTCCCCGGCGCAGGCCGTATGAGAGAGCTCGTAGTAGCTGAGCGTCCGTCCGGTTTTCTTCGACCGGACCTCGCCCGGCGTCCTGAGCTCCAGATCGGAGGGATCCTCGTTCATCTGCAGCCCGGCCTCGGTCAGCATAGCTTCTTTCAGCTTCCGTACGGCGTCAAGGGATGCATTTCCGCTGAAGAAGGTGCCGGATGACGCGTACGCGCCGGTATCGAAGGCGCAGGAATCGGTGTCTCCGGAGACGACGGTGATGCGGTCCATCGGAAGGCAGAGCACCTCGCTTGCGATCTTCGCGGAGATGGTGTCAAGCCCGGTTCCGATATCCGCTCCGCCGCTGTTCAGGATCACGGACCCGTCGGTCTCCAGCTTCGCGATGGCCTCGGCGTGATCCAGCCCGGGAAGACCGCTTCCCTGCATGATCATGGCGAAGCCTTTGCCGATGCGGATGTCGGGATCCGCGGACGTCTCCCGACGGCCCCATCCGATCATCTCGCAGCCCTTCGTGATCGCCTGACGCAGACCGCAGGAGCCGACCGGGACCACGCTGCCCTCGCGTCCTTCGCCGAGTCCCTTGAGGATCTCCAGCATATAGCCCTTCTCGACATGGTTTTTGAGCACCATCTCCTTATAGTCGCAGCCCAGCGCGTCCGCCAGCTCCGCCATCGCCATCATGATGCCGTAGGTACCCTTCGGCGTTCCGTAGCCCTGATAGGCGCCGGCCGGCGGCGTGTTGGTGTAGTAGACCTTCAGATCGTACCGCATGTTCGGGCATTTGAAGAGCGGCAGCGTCTTCGAGCAGCTGTTCATCGGCACAGTCAGGCAGTGGTTGCCGTAGGGGCCGGTATTCGCGCGGACTTCCATATAGATCGCCGTGATGGAACCGTCCTTTTTCCCGGCCATCTTCACGCGGACACGCATCGGATGACGGGTGGAGTTGGCGATGAACTCCTCCTTTCGCGTATTCCGGTAGTAGACCGGGCGTCCGGTGATGAAGGAGGCGTAGGCGGTCAGATCCTCCACGAGGATATCCTGCTTGGAGCCGTAACCACCGCCGACGCGGGTCTTGATGACGTGGATCCGGTTCTCCGGGAGGCCGGTGACTTTCGCGCAGATCCTCCGGACATGGTACGGCACCTGGGTGGAAGCGTAGAGGATCAGCCGCCCGCCCTCCATTTTTGCGAAGCAGACGTGTGGCTCCAGCGGCGTATGCTGGATCTGGCTCGTCTGGTACGTGCGGTCCACCACCGCGTCGGCCTCCGCGAAGGCTTTGTCGACATCGCCGATGCCTCCGCTGTTGGAGGCCGCGATATTCCGGCGGATGTCGGCGCCCAGCGGGAACTGGTAGATCACCTTGCCTTCCCGGCTGTCGCCGGCCCGCCGGTTGTATTCGTCCAGATCCGACGGGGCCCCCGCGTTATAGAAGACCGGGCCGTTGTGGACCAGCGGTGCGCCGTCCGCCATCGCTTCCTCTACGGTGAAGACGGCCGGCTGCACGTCGTAGTCGACCCGGATCAGGTCCCGGGCCTTCTCGGCGATCTCCCTCGTCTCGGCGATCACCGCGGCTACGCGGTCCCCCACATGCCGTACCTTCATATTGAAAAGCCGGCGGTCATGAGGCGACGGCTCCGGTTCGCCCTGTCCGGCCTGCATGTAGTAGACGTCCGGGCAGTTGAAGGCCGTGATGATGCGGATGACGCCGGGAAGTTTCTCCGCCTCGGAGGTGTCGATCCGGTTGATGTAGGCGCTGGCGTGAGGCGAGCGGAGGACGACCAGGCAGCAGGAGTCCGGCGTCACGTAGTCTTCGACAAAGGCGCGTTCTCCGGATACGAGCTGGGGGCCGTCGATCTTTCCGGAGGGTTTTCCGATACAGTGAAGCGACGGACGGAAGGACGGCGCGATTTCGCTCTGGTAGGCGCCGGTTTCGATTCGCTCTTCCGCGAGACGGACGGCGAGATAGTAGTGCTCATAGCCGGCGTCGCGGATAAAGATCCCGGACAGCGCGTCGCGGATCTCCTCCCGGGTCGGATGGGGATGCTGCTCGAGCAGCCAGGTGAGGAGCAGGGCCGCGGCCGGGGCGTTGTAGGCGCTCTGCACCACGCCGGCGTCAATCATGGCCTGCTGCACCACGGTGAGATGGGCGGCGTCCGCCAGCCCGTCCGGCGTGCGGATTTCGCATCCGTCCGCCTCGAAGGCGAGCATCAGGTTTGCGTACACGGGGACGCCGTCCACCAGAACGGTGTCGCTGCCGCAGAAACCTTCGCTGTCGTCGCTGTCGCGGACGGAAAGATGACCGTCGGACACCAGAAGCTCACGGAGCTTCATGGACGGCTTTACGTCAAAACTCCGGCTGCGGCCGTTGAGGATGCACTGGATCGTCATGTCGGATCACCTCCTTTTTCTTCTGATGAGGAAGGCAGGACGCGGAGAAGATCCCGGCACGTCACTGCCAGCAGATAGGTCTTGTAGGCGGCGCTGCAGGAGAAATCGTCCTGAACCGGAAGCGATTCGTCCGCGCGGATCTGTTCCGTGAGCGATTCGTCCGTGACGCTGCCGCCGCCGCGCCGGATCGCGCCGGCAATCCCGTCCAGCATGCGGAGCCCCGTCCCGCGAATCCCTGCGGCCAGATGAATCCCGTCGGTGGTTTCCGCTGCGGCGACCGTGAGATAAGCATGGCTTTCCGCCGTGTTGGCGTACCGTTTCTGACGGACGGCGGCACCGGACGGCAGCAGGACGGAGAGAATCAGATCCCCGGTGCGGTCTTCGCCGGCAAAGGCCGCGGCGTCCGTCTCACGGATCCCGTCAGGCCCGAGCAGCGTGATCCGCGCGCCGGCCGCCATCAGGGCGGGCATCAGGTAGGAGTCGTCCCGCCGGAGCGCGAGATTTCCGCCGATGGTCGCCATATTCCGTTTCGTGCGGGAAGCCATAAAGGAAACGGACTCGCGGAACCAGTCAGGCGTAAGAGGGTGCTCAAGAACGTCCTGAAAGACGGCCAGCGCTCCGATCCGGACGCCGTCTTTTTCGGCTGCAATCCGCTTGAGCTCCGTCAGATGGCGGAGATCGATCAGCGTGTCGGCGCAGACAGAGGAGCCGAGCCGGTTGATCTCGGTTCCGCCGGCAAGATAGGCGGTCCCTGCGCCGGCTGCGGCACGGGCTTCCTCCGGCGTTCCCGTATGGATGATGCGTTCGATCATGATGCGTCACCTCGTTTCTTTGATTCGAATTTCACTGGATACCATGATTATAGCATCGGCCTTCCATATTTTCAGGAATCAGACAGATCTTCTGCAAAAATGCTGTTCCGGATCCGGAAAAATTGTAGAATGTGACGATAAATGAGCGTGTTATTCGGGATGATTTCTGGTAGAATGGATAGAAATGAGAGCCTGCAGGCGCGAGGCGCAGAGGCGGAAAGGACAGGACAGCCTGATGAAAATTCTGGATTTCGGATCCCTGAATCTGGACTATGTATATCATGTCGATCATATCATTCTTCCCGGTGAGACGGAGCTGGCGGACGACATCCGCCTGTTCGCAGGAGGAAAGGGGCTGAATCAGTCCGTGGCGCTGGCGAGGGCCGGCGCACCGGTCTGGCATGCCGGGCTGATCGGCGGAGACGGCGGTATGCTGAGGACGCTTCTTGAGGACAGCGGCGTGCATACGGACTATCTGAAGACCGACCCGGTTGCGCGGACCGGGCATACGATCATTCAGGTGGACCGGAACGGTCAGAACAGCATTCTGCTCTCCGGCGGAACGAACCGGATGATCACGGACGAGCTGGCGGACGAGACGCTGGCGCATTTCTCCGAAGGCGACGTGCTGGTGCTGCAGAACGAGATCAGCGCCCTTCCGCACATCATCGACCGGGCTTTCGGGATCGGTATGAAAATCGTGATGAATCCGTCTCCGTATGACGGACATATCGCATCCTGCGATCTCTCGAAGGTGAGCCTTTTCCTGATCAATGAGGTGGAAGGCATGCAGATTGCCGGAGCCGGCGACCCGGATGCGATTCTCCGGACGATGGCGGAGCGCTATCCGGACGCGGACGTGGTGCTCACGCTGGGGTCGGCCGGATCGGTCTTCAGCGGGCACGGGCAGACCGTACGGCAGTCGATCTTCCATGTTCATGCCGTCGACACCACGGCGGCCGGGGACACGTTTACCGGCTACTTCGTGAGCTCCTTCTTCGCGGGCCGGCCTGTGAAGGAGTGCATGGAGCTGGCGTCGAAGGCGTCCGCAATCTCGGTTTCCCGCAACGGAGCCGCGCCGTCGATTCCGTCGCTTGAGGAGGTGCGGGAGGCAGATCTGCACTGAGAGAGCGGAGCACGCATCCCGGTTCGTCTGTGCGGAAGGCCGGCCGTGCGTTCCGAATAAGACGCGCGGCGCGGCAGTCGGGGTTGCAGACTGCGGAAACGTGTGTTATAGTTTTCGAAGACAGAAACGCAAGGTGCCGGAGCGGAAGTGTTCCGGTGAAAAGGGAAACAGGTGAAAGTCCTGTGCGAACTCGTCACTGTGAGCGGGAAGTGTCCGCGCGGAAGCCACTGGGAAACCGGGAAGGCGCGCGGAGGCGGTGATCCGCAAGTCAGGAGACCTGCCCTGCGTATACGCAGAGCGGAAGCGTTCCGCTCGGAGCCACGAGCAACTGGCTGCATGCGAATCATTCGTCCGGAGATAAGGCGGAAGAGACGTTCCGCTTGCTTATCTGTCGGTCTGTATGCGCAACCGGCTTCGCTGCCCGCGGCAGCGAAGCCTTTTTCTGTCTTTTGCGGAGGCTTCGATCAGAACGGCTCGGTCGGACCGGAATTTTTTCTGGACTGATGAGAGTCGCCGGACGGACGAAACAGGATCCGCCGGCGGATACAGCAGCATTCCTCTTGAACGGACGGCGGCAGGCCTGGACTCCTGCCGCCGTTCGTGCGTTTGCACGAGCTACGAGTTCGGGCCTGCTGTGCAGGCCCTCAACCGCGGCTGTCGCCGCATGCCCTGCGGAAGGGGAGGCCGCGTCTGCGCGAGCGCACGCGGCCTCCCCTTCCGCAGGGCGCGTGGCTCGTAGCAAACGAGTGTATCTTTCCTGCGCCCGATGCGCTAAAATAGAGATATCGACCAGAAACGGAGGCTTTAGATCAGGATGCCAGAGGTTACTTTTAAGATTGAGAAAGGCAGTGATGTCACCGTATCAGCCGGCAGGGGCAGCAATCTGCTGGAAGTGGCGCAGGGAGCGAACATCGCAATCGACGCGCCCTGCGGCGGCAACGGATCCTGCGGGAAATGCCGCGTGAAACTCCTCAGCGGCGAACTCGACAGCGTACAGACACGTCACCTGAGCGACGAGGAATACGAGGACGGATGGCGGCTTGCCTGCTCCTCCCGCCTCACGGACAGTGACGTGATGGTGCTTGTGCCGGATATCGCGTCTGCTTACCGGAGCCGGATCAAAACGGCGGATCTTTCGGATGAAAAGGAGATCCGGATTTTCAAAGAACTGGAAGAGCAGATGCGCGGCGTTGATCTCGGGATCTCCCATCCCTACGGCTGCATTGTCGTCTCGATGCCGGAACCGACGCTCGAGGACACGATGCCGGACAACGAGCGGCTTGAGAAGGCGGTCACGGAAGCCACAGGATGCGAAAACGTGGAGATCGGGTTTTACGCGATGAGCGTGATGGCCCGGTCGCTTCGCGCCAATCATTTCCGAGCTGCGGTGATTTATGAGAAAACGGACAGAGGAATCCTTGTGCTCAATGTTGTGCCGTCGGATACGGAGGTACCGGTCTGCTGCGCCGCGATCGACATCGGAACCACTACGGTCGCCGGCGTGCTGGCGGACCTGAAGGACGGCCGCATCCTCGCGAAGGCGTCGGCCGGAAACGGACAGATCCGCTACGGTGCGGACGTTATCAACCGGATCATCGAGCAGGACCGCCCGGGCGGCGTGAAGAAGCTGCAGCAGGCGATCGTACGGGAGACGCTGATGCCGCTCCTCGGTCTGATGATGAAGCAGGCCGGCGTGAAGAAGGGGCAGGTCGTGCGGATGACCGTTGCGGGCAACACGACGATGAACCATCTGCTGATGGGCGTGTACGCGGATCCGATCCGGAGAGAGCCGTATATTCCGTCCTTCTTCCGTCTGCCGGCGTTCCGGGCGGCCAGTCTGATCCCGAACATCAATCCGGACGCATGGGTGAAACTCGCGCCGAACATCGGATCCTATGTCGGCGGAGACATCACGGCGGGGACGATGGCCAGTATGATCTGGAACATGGACAGCTACTCGCTGTTCATCGATCTCGGGACCAACGGCGAGATCGTCTTCGGCAACCGGGAGTTCCTGATGAGCTGCGCCTGCTCCGCCGGACCGGCGTTTGAGGGCGGCGACATCTCCTGCGGCATGCGGGCCACCGACGGTGCCATCGAGGCGGTGACGATCGACGGGGACACGATGGAACCTTCAACCCGGATCGTGGGCGATCCGGGCCAGAAACCGGTGGGGATCTGCGGCAGCGGCATCATCGACGTCATCGCGGAGCTCTTCCGCACGGGCATCATCGATTCGAGAGGACAGTACGTCCGGGACGGCCGGCGCGTGATCCGCGACGAACACGGAACGGGACGCTATGTGCTCGCATGGAAGGAAGAGACGGAGACGGGACGGGAAATCTCGATCACGGAGGTGGATATCGAATCCTTCATACGGGCGAAGGGCGCGATCTACTCGGCCATTGACACGATGCTGGGGACGCTTGACATGAAGCCGGATGTGATCGACCGGATCTTCGTGGCCGGCGGCATCGGCAGCGGCATCAACATGAACAACGCGGTGCGGATCGGGATGTTCCCGGACGTGGACCGCTCGAAATTCCGCTATATCGGCAACTCGTCGCTGGCCGGCGCCTACGCGATGGCGATTTCGGACCGGGCCGCGGACAAGGTCGAGGCGATCGCCGGCAATATGACGTATCTGGAGCTGTCGACCTACCCGGGCTATATGGATCACTTCGTGGCGGCCTGTTTCATTCCACATACGGATCTTTCCCTGTTCCCGTCCGTTGCCGCGGAGAGAGGCTGAGAGGAGAACGGGGCGGAAGCCGCCCCGGAGAGCAACGTGCATAACGCACCGGACCGGACGGGTCCGGTCCGGCGCGCCAATATAAAAAGGAGGCAGAAAACATGAGTGTACTGGATGGATGCGAAGCCCAGACGATGACGCCGATCCCGGAGGATCGCGTCTGCCCGAAGTGCGGCCGTGAGGTCGAGGTGTTCACGAAGAAGGGAAGGATCATCGAGGACGTGACCTGCGAGTGCGGCTACGTCTTCAAGGCGGAGGAGCAGATCGATCCCGGCATGAACAAGATGGAAAAGAAGAAGGCCTGAGCTTGCGCGAGGGCCGTGACGGCGTCCCGCCTGCATCCGGCAGGCGGGACGCCGCTGTGTCAGGGGAAGATGTCTTTCCGCTGCTTCAGCCAGCCGGCATGAAAGAACGCCGCGTAAGACGGGACGGCTGCCGGAAAGAAGGGATACGGAGCAGGGAGAGCCGGATTGATTCCGGGCGTAGGAGCGGATATCGGGCCGGAGCGGTCCGGGCGAATGAAGGATGGAGAGGACGGAAGGAAATGGAGGATCGTGACGCCGTGATCTGCGAGTGCGGACATATCACCCGGGGAGAGGTGATCGACGCGGTGCTCGGAGGCGCGATGAACTTTGTGGATGTGGCGGAGGCCACCGGCGCGGGCAGGGGCTGCGACCGGTGCCGCGTGCCGATCGAATTTCTTATACAGGATGTGAGGGATGACCCGGATGCCTATCGGAGATGAGTCGGATACCTGCGTCGTGACCTGCAGCTCGCTGGAGTATTTTGTCCGGGCGGCGCAGAAGAAGGGAGGAACGCACTTTCAGGTTCATGTCGTTGACCGGAATCTGCACGCGGAGCCGGAGCGGATGAAGCGGACGGTCGGGGACGTGATCCGGGCGCTTCCGGCGCGGTTCCGGACCGTGCTTGTGGGGATGGGCTTCTGCGGGGGCGCGTGGGATCATGCGGTCTTTGAACGGCGCATCGTGGTCCCGAGGGCCGATGACTGCATTTCCATCCTGCTTCACAAGGGAGACGAGACGGAGCCGAATCTCAAGGAGCCGGGCCATCTTTATCTCTACGAGCCGGACCCGGAGCAGTTTTCGGCGCTCAGACTCCTCCGTGATCCGGGAACGCTGGGACCGGAGTACGAGGGGATGGACCGAGATACGCTGTTCCGGTACTGGTTCGGGAACTACCACTGGATGGACATCATCGACACGGGACTCACCGACTGCTACGACGAGCGCTATGTGGAGCTGGCCCAGGAGAATGCAGACCGCATCGGCGCCGGACTGGGGTATGCGGAGGGAAGCAACCGCATGCTCGAGAAGCTGGTTTCCGGCCGCTGGGACGGTCAGTTCGTGGTCGCGGAGCCGGGGCAGATGATCCGGCACGCGGATTTTTTCGGATGATGTATTTTTTCACGAAATCGCTGATGTAATATCGATATTTTTTTGTGCTTTCATCCAATCGGTGGTACACTGACATTACGTACGCTGATCCTCCCAGGGGGGATGGTCTGCGCGTGAATCAAGCTCAGCACAGCGGTCCGGCCCCGTACGGCGCGGGGTGCGAGACGACTGATGCGGCCGGCCACGCCGGCTCAGGGATTCAGTTATCATAGATCAACAGGAGGATGCTATGGAGTTAATCAGCTTTGAGACAATGGATGCCGCTACTGAACAGCTTCTGGAGACCGGAAGGAAAGTCGGCGCGGATTCCTGGCAGCAGCGGGTGAAGAATCAGACACCCCACTGCGGCTTCGGGGAGAAGGGCATCTGCTGCAAATTCTGCTCAATGGGACCCTGCCGGATCACGCCGAAGGCGCCGCGGGGCATCTGCGGCTGCGACGTGCACGGCATCGTCGGCCGGAACTTCCTGAATTTCACGGCGGGCGGCAGCGCGACCCATTCCGATCACGGCCGTTCCATCTGCCACACGCTTTATCAGGCGAAGAAGGAAGGCCCGTACACGGTCAAGGACCCGGACAAGCTGATCCGGATCGCGAAGGAGTGGGGCGTCGAGACGGAAGGCAAGGATATCTACGATCTGGCGCATGAGGTCGCGGAGCTGGCGCTGCTCGAGTACGGCAAGCCGTTCGGCGTCCAGCGGTGGCTGAGCCGCGCGCCCGAGCATACGCAGAAGCTCTGGCATGACGCTGAGGTGGAGCCGAGAGCCATCGACCGCGAGGTCGCGACGGCGCTGCATATGACGCATATGGGATGTTCCTCGCTGCCGGAGGCGCTGGTGAAGCAGTCGATGAGATGCGGTCTTTCCGACGGCTGGGGCGGCTCGATGTGCGGCACGGAGTTCTCGGACGTCCTCTTCGGGACACCGAAGCCGGTGGATACCACCGCGAACCTCGGCGTGATGGAGAAGGATATGGTCAACATCGTGGTGCACGGCCATGATCCGTCCCTCTCCGAGATGATCGTCTTCTACGCGAAGGATCCGGAGATGGCCGCGCTCGCCAAGGCGAACGGCGCGAAGGGCATCAACATCTGCGGCGTCTGCTGCACCTCCAACGAGGTCGCGATGCGTCAGGGCATTCCGATGGCCGGCAATTTCCTGCAGCAGGAAAATGTGGTCCTCACCGGAGCCTGCGAGGTGATCGTGGTGGATGTGCAGTGCATTTTCCCGGCTCTCGGACCGCTGTCGAAGTGCTTCCACACGAAGTTCGTCACGACTTCGGAGATCGCGAGAATGCCGGACAGCGAATTCATCCACTTCTCTCCGGAAAATGCAACCGAGAACGCCAAGGCCATCATCCGCATGGCCTGCGAGAACTATAAGAACCGCAAACCGGAACTGGTCAATATCCCGCAGCTGAAGTCGAAGGCGACCGTGGGCTACTCCACCGAGGCCATCGTCAAGGTGCTGGACGGCGTCACCAACTCCCATGTGGACGTGACCGGCACCACGAAGCCGCTGCTGGACTGCATCACCTCCGGCGTCATCCGCGGCGCGGTGGCAATGGTCGGCTGCAACAACCCGAAGGTCCGCCCGGACCAC
Organism: Chordicoccus furentiruminis; assembly: GCF_019355395.1. Taxonomy (GTDB): domain Bacteria; phylum Bacillota; class Clostridia; order Lachnospirales; family Lachnospiraceae; genus Chordicoccus; species Chordicoccus furentiruminis. Next base: position 706,368 of record NZ_CP048829.1, on the reverse strand, counting down.
GGCCATGTGGAGCTGATGAAGAAGCTGATCGCCAACGACATCATCGTGATCGTTTCCGGATGTTCCGCCCAGGCGGCGGCCCGCGTCGGGCTGATGGACAAGGAGGCGAAGCAGTTCTGCGGAGAAGGCCTGAAGCGCGTCTGCGAGCTGGCTGACATCCCGCCGATCCTGCATATGGGCTCCTGCGTCGACATCTCCCGTATGATGGTGCTGGCGTCCGATCTGGCGAAGGATTCCGGTCTCAACATCTCCCAGCTCCCGCTGGTCGGCTGTGCGCCGGAGTGGATGAGCGAGAAGGCGGTCTCCATCGGGAACTACGTCGTGGCGACCGGCATCGATACCTTCCTCGGCGTGGACCCGCAGGTGGGCGGCTCCTCCGAGATGACAGAGCTGCTCTGCGGTGAGTCCGGCACAAAGAAGTGGCTGGAAGCGAACTACACCGTGGAGAAGGATATCGACAAGCTGGGCGACGCGATGATCGCCCGGATCGAGGAGAAGAGAGCGGCGCTGGGAATTTGATCCCGGCGCGCCCCGGACGGGAGACGCAGCGCGTCTCTTCCGACCGGACGGCCTGCGCCGGTGCGGCGCGGGCGCTTCTTCCGTGAGCGAAGAGATTGAGAAGGAACTGATTTTATATGAAAGTTGCAGTGACAGGAAAGGGCGGCGTCGGAAAGACGACCTTCGCGGCGATCCTCGCGAGACTGTACGCGGACGAGGGACGAAGCGTGCTGGCGGCTGACGTCGACCCGGATTCCAACCTGGGACTGGCGCTGGGACTGACGGAGGAGGAGGTCTCCTCCATCGTTCCGATCTCCAAGATGCGGGATCTGGTGGAGGAGAGGACAGGAGCCAACCGGCTCAACCGTTTCTTCAAGATGAATCCGCAGGTCAGCGACATCCCGGACAAGTATTCCAGAGATATCAACGGTGTGAAGCTTCTCGTCATGGGCACGGTGGAGACCGGCGGCAGCGGCTGCGTCTGCCCTGAGCACGTGATGCTGAAGGCGATCATGGAGTCCCTCGTCTTCCGGAAGGACGACGTGGTGGTGATGGATATGGAGGCGGGCCTTGAGCACCTGGGCCGCGGAACGGCGGGTATGATGGATCAGTTCATCGTCGTCGTCGAGCCGGGCGCCCGGAGTGTCCAGACCTACGGCAACGTGAAGCGGCTGGCGGCGGACCTCGGGATCCGGAACGTGAATGTGGTCGCCAACAAGGTGAGGGATGAGAAGGATGAAGCGTTCATCCGATCCCACATCCCGGCTGAGCATCTGCTCGGCCTGATCCATTACGACCCGGACGTGATCGACGCGGACCGGAACGAGGCGTCTCCGTACGATTACAGCAGGCACACGGTTGAGGAAGTCAGACTCATCAAGGCCATTATGGATGCGAAGGAGAAAGAAAATATATGAGTACATTATTTGAGCGCGTATTTGCCGGCAGCGACGGGGTGTATGCAGCGGCGCAGGGCGTGATCGATGACGCGATCGCGAAGGCCGGCGCGGATGCGGCGATCAAACTGGATACGGCTTACAGCCTTCCCTGCTACTATGCGGTGACCGGTGTCAAGGTCAGCACGCTGGGCGAAATGAAGGAAGCGCTGGAGGGCACGGTGAAGAGCCTGATGACGAGAGAGAAGCGGACGAAGGACATTTTCACGTCCGGCGTCGGAACAGCTCTCGCGGCTGAGATGATCGAGGCGGTGAAGTACACCGTTTCCGAGGAGTCACCCTATCAGGCTCCGGTGCAGGGGCATTTCACGGACGCCCAGATCCGTGAGCTCGGCGTCCCGCTCGTGACGGGCGACATTCCCGGCATCGCGGTGATCCTCGGCGCGGCGCCTACGGCGGAGCAGTGCGCGAAGCTGGTGCAGGAGTACCAGTCGGAAGGCATCTTCGTCACGCTGGTGGGCGGCTGCATCGACCAGTGCGTGGAGCAGGGCGTCAAGCTGGGCGCCAATGTCCGCTGCGTGGCGCTCGGCCATGACGTCTCCGCCGTGGCTCATGTCATCAGCGTGGCACTTCGCGCGGCGATTATCTTCGGCAACCAGACGCCGGGCGATGCGGAGGGCATGTGCCGCTACACGATGGACCGCATCAAGGCGTTCGTCAACGCCTTCGCTCCGGTGGACGACGTGGAAGTCGCCGCGGCGGCCGGCGCGATCAAGCTCGGCTTCCCGGTGATCACGAACGAGACGAACCAGATGTTCCGCATCCCGAAGAGCCTCATCATCCAGGAGAACGTGGACGACTTCAACGCCACGTCACTGGAGGCGCGCGACATCAAGATCAAGATCACGAAGGTCGATATTCCGGTTCCGTACTCCACCGCGTTCGAGGGCGAGATCGTCCGCCGCGGCGATATGCAGATCGAGTTCGACGGATCCAGAAAAACCGGCCTTGAGCTGGTGCGCGGCCGTGAGATGAGCGAGGTCGAGGATCACAAGTTCACGCTGATCGGCGACGACATCGACAAGTTCGAGGCCGGCAGCAAGGTGGATTTCGCGATCATCGCGGACGTCGCCGGAAAGAACATGCAGTCCGATTTCGAGTCCGTCTTCGAGCGGAAGTTCCACAGCTATGTGAACTGCATTTCCGGCGTCATGCATACCGGACAGCGCGACCTGATCCGGATCCGGATCAACAAGGAGACCTACAGCGCGGGCTTCCGCCTCAGGGACCTGGCGGAGGTCATCTACGCGAAGCTGAAGAGTGATTACGACAAGGTCATCGACAAGGTGGCGGTCACGATCGTGACGGACCCGGCCGAGGCGAAGCGGATCCGCGAGGAGATCGCGGTTCCCACCTTCGACAGAAGAGACGAGCGTCTCTCCTCGATGACGGACGAGACGGTTGACAAATTCTACACCTGCATCATGTGCCAGGCGTTCTCCCCGAGCCATGTCTGCATCGTGACGCCGGAGCGCCTCGGACTGTGCGGTGCGGTTTCCTGGCTTGACGCGAAGGCCAGCCACGAACTGGATCCGGCCGGACCTTGCCAGGAAGTCCCGAAGGAGCATGTGATCGACGAGAACGAGGGACGCTGGGAAGAGGTCAACGAGGCCGTCCGCAAATATTCTCAGGGCGCGCTGGACAACGTGGCGCTGTACTCGATTATGAAGGACCCGATGACTTCCTGCGGCTGCTTCGAATGCATCTGCGGCATCGAGCCGTTCTCCAACGGCGTCGTCATCGTCAACCGTGAGCATACCGGTTCGACTCCGCTGGGCATGACCTTCTCGGAGATGGCGTCCATGACGGGCGGCGGTGTGCAGACGCCGGGCTTTATGGGCCACGGGAAGCATTTCATCCCGTCCAAGAAGTTCATGAAGGCCGAGGGCGGCATCGGGCGGATTGTCTGGATGCCGAAGGACCTCAAGGATCAGGTGGCCGACAAGCTGAACGAGACCGCGAAGGATCTTTACGGAATCGAGAATTTCACAGATATGATCGCGGATGAGACTGTGACCGAGGATGATCCGGAGAAGCTGGTTGAATTCCTGACGGAGAAGGGACACCCGGCGCTCGGGATGGAGCCGATGATGTAACCGGATCCCCGTGACATCCGGCGGAATGAGTGTTTTGACTGGGCAGAAATCAGTGGCGCGCTATTGATTTCTGCCCTTTTCCGACTTGAGTCATTGCGTCATAAGTAGTAGAATAGTCCTGTTCGGGAGGTTTTGATTTATGCATGATTTGGGATATCCCCATGAGCACGATCACGCGGCGCATGGGCATGAGCACGAGCATCATCACGGGCCGGAAGGCGATGTCACGCCGAAGGAGGAGATGATCGCGATGCTCCGGTACATGGTCGGGCACAACGCGTCTCATCTGAAGGAGACGGCGGAGCTCGCGGAGAAGATCCGCGGCGGGAACGCGGCGGTCTATGAGGAAATTCAGCAGGCGGTCAGTGAGTTCGGCAAAGGAAACGCGATCCTCGAAGACGCACTCAGACACCTCGAGGCATAAGGAGGAGGAACGATGTGTCTTTCCACTGTCTATAAAGAAACGCAGGAACCGGAAAATATTCTGATGAAGAATGTCATGACAATCGAGTGCCATCCGCAGGAGGTGGTTCTCACCGATCTGATGGGGCGGAAGATGACGATTCCCGGAATCCTCAGGCAGGCCAATCTCGTGGACGGGTACGCGCTCGTCGAGGAAGCCGATGAAGCGGTATGAGGTGATCTGGGAGATCCACAACAGCTGCAGCCGCAACCAGATGCGGGACGTCTCCTTCGAGGAAATCGAGTGCGATGACCCGGCTTCCTATGTGAGAGGAAAATTTCCGGGCAAGGAGGTCCGGATTGACGAGGACCGGAGGGCGGACGGAAGCCTCGCGCTTCACGCGGAGGCGGACGGACTTTCGCATCTGTTCGTCTTCTCGGAGCTCTGATCCGCCCTGCGGTCAGAGGGAAGGGGTACGATGAAACTGACCGATCTTTTTGCCAGACGGATGGTCTTTTCCTTCGAGGTGTTTCCGCCCAAGACCGACAGGGGAATGGAACGGCTGGTCCGGGAAGGCGGCGTGCTCGACCGGCTCTATCAGCTCCGGCCGGACTACATCTCCTGCACCTACGGCTCCAGCGGAACCCGGGTCGGCAAGAATCTGGAGGTTGTCTCCAAGATCCGGAAGGACTGCCGGACGCTGCCGGTCACGCATCTGACCTGCATCGGGAACACAAAGGAATCCGTCGAGCGGCAGCTTCAGACCTATCTCGACCACGGCGTGGACCATGTGCTGGCGCTGCGCGGCGACCTGCCGGCAGGGTGGGACGGGACGCGCGGCGACTTTCATTACGCCACAGAGCTGGTCCGGTTCATCCGGGAGCGGTTCGGGGACCGGTTCACCATCGCGGTCGCGGGCTCGCCGGAGGGACATATCGAGTGCCGGTCGCTGGAGACGGACATCGCGTTTCTCCGTCAGAAGCAGGATCTCGGAGCGGACTACATTATGACGCAGCTCTGCTGGGATATGGAGCAGTTCCGCCGCTGGCTGGACGCGATCCGGGAAGCGGGCGTCACGATGCCGGTAGACGTCGGCATCATGCCGGTGCTGGACGAGGCGGCGACCATCAATATGGCGCTGAGCCGCAACGGCTGCGTGATGGAGCGGAAGCTGAGTTCCATCATCTCCCGGCACTGGATTTTTCCGAATCCCTTTGCGCCGACCGAACCGGAGGAAACCGTCGCGGCCAAGAAGGCCGCCTTCCGTGAGGAGGGGATGGCTTATACCATCGAACAGATCGATGCCTGCCGGTCGCTTGACATCAGCGGGATTCATCTGTACACGCTGAACAAGGCCGACGCGGTGGCGGAGATCGTCCACGAGGCGGGTATAGCCGGAAGCGCCTCCTGACAGGACGGAGGCTGTCATTACGGGTATCATTTGAGACTCCGCCGGCGGGGCAAGCATCCGCCGGCGGGATCTTGAGTGTCTATATATGCGGAACCGGACATCGTCCGCGCCGCAGCAAAGCACCATGTATCTATCAAGTGTTTTCAGGAGGAATGAGGAATGCCTTATCAACTCAAGAAGAAGGTCTACAACGCTTCTATCAACACTGTTGAGCTGGGTACCGGCGACAAGGCAGTGAAGATCGGCGGCAATAACACGCTGCCGTTCTATTCGTTCGACGCTCCGGCGGAGAACAAACAGAAGATCGGTGTGGAAATCAGCGACCTCGCGCTCGAGACGTATACCCAGAAGGGGCTTGCGGATTTCTACGCGGGATGTGATTCCATCGAGGCGATGGCCGTGAAGGCGCAGGAGCTGCCAGGAGTCTCCATGATTGTCCTTCACTTTGAGGGCGCGGATCCCAACGGACGCAACCGTTCCGTCGAGGAGTGCGTGGCGACCGCGAAGGCTGTCGCGGAGAAAGTGACGATGCCGATCGTCGTGATGGGATGCAAGAATGTGGAGAAGGACGCGGAGCTGTTCGCGAAGATCTCCGAGGCGCTGGCCGGCAAGAACATTCTGGTTCTGTCCGCCAGACAGGAAAACTACAAGACCGTCGGCGCTTCCGCGGCGCTGGCTTACAATCAGAAGGTGGGTGCGGAGTCCGCGGACGACATCAACCTCGCAAAACAGCTCAACACCGTCATGACCCAGCTGGGGATTCCGGCTGGCTCCATCGTCATGCAGCCGGGCTGCGCGGCAGCGGGTTACGGCTTCGAGTACGTGATCTCCACTCTTGACCGGATCAAGGCAGCCGCACTCGGCGCGTCCGACACGCAGCTGCAGATGCCGATCATCACGCCGATCTCCACCGAGACCTGGGGTGTGAAGGAATCCACGCTTCCGGAGTCTGAGGATCCGGAGTGGGGCGACGCCGAGGAGCGCGGCATCCAGATGGAAATCACGACGGCGGCAGCCTGCCTTGCCAGCGGTTCGGATGCGGTCATCATGAGACATCCGGCAGCGATCGCAGCTATTTCACAGATGATTGATGAACTCGCCTGATGGAGGTCGATAGAAGATGGCAGTAAAAGGTCTTGATATTTTCAAATTATCCCCGAAGAAGAACTGTAAGGAATGCGGCTCTCCGACCTGCATGGCGTTCTGCATGAAGGTGGCCCAGGGCGCGCTTCCGATCACCAAGTGTCCGTACATGTCGGAGGAAGCGATCGCGCTGCTTTCCGAGGCGACGGCTCCGCCAATGAAGACGATTGAGGTCGGCGGCCAGAAGCTCGGCGGCGAGACTGTGATGTTCCGTCACGAGAAGACCTTTGTCTCCCCGACCCGCTACGCGGTGACCGTTCCGTCCGATCTTGACGCGGCGGCGCTGGACGCAAAGTTCGCGGAGATCACGAAGGTCGACTACCAGCGAATCAGCGAGCGCGAATTCGTCGAGTATGTCTTCGTAGAGGACAAAGGAAACGGCGCGGACGCGGTGACGGCCGTGGTGAAGAAGGCCAGGGAAGCCGGCCGCGGCGTGATCGTCGAGACGGGCGATCCCGAGGTCGCGAAGGCGGTTGTGGCAGTGACCGGCGATGTGATCATTGACGGCGCGACGGCCGATAACTATGAGGCGATGAACGCGGCTGTCAAGGATCACGCGGTCCTCGGCATCAAGGCTCCGACGCCGGAGGCGTTCTTCGACCTTGCCGAGAAGCTGGAGAAGGCCGGAAACAAGAAGCTGGTCTTTGATGTCACGGCCGATACGGCGAAGCAGACCTTCGCGAACGCGGTGGTCGTCCGCCGGGCGGCGCTGGTCGAGAACGTCCGTACGATGGGCTATCCGTCCATCGTCAACGTGGCGAAGCTCGCGCCGGACTGCATGCACAAGCAGGAAGCTTACGCCGCGCTCTTCACGGTAAAGTACGGCTCCGTCGTCGTGATGTCGCAGATGAGCTACGCCGAGGCGCTGCCGGTCTACGGCCTGCGCCAGAACATCTTCACGGATCCGCAGAGACCGATGAAGGTGACGCCGGGCATCTATCCGCTGAACGGCGCGACGCCGGACGATCCGTGCTGCGTCACGGTCGACTTCGCACTGACGTACTTCCTGGTTTCCGGCGAGATCGAGCGCTCCAAGGTGCCAGTCAACCTGCTGATTTCCGACGCGTCCGGCATGTCCGTGCTGACGGCATGGGCGGCGGGCAAATTCTCCTCGAGCTCCATCAAGAAGTTCTTCGACGAGTACGATATCGACAGCAAGATCAACAACCGGACGCTGATCATCCCGGGCAAGGTCGCCGTCATGAAGGGCGAGATCCAGGAGAAGCTGCCTGAGTGGAATGTCTGCGTCGGTACGAGAGAAGCGGTCGAACTCGTCAAGTATCTGAAGGACGGCGAGTACAAGGCGGCTGCAGAAGCGGCGGAGAAGGCCAAGGCTGCGGCCGGCGTCTCGAGCGGTCCGGCGATCGTGGAAGGCCCGATTGATTTTGACAAGCTGGTCTATCCGGAAATCAAGCATGTCGATATGGGCGTCCATTATCAGCAGAGAGATCCGGAGTCCAAGAAGTTCGTCACGATCGGCGAGCGCATCCACTGCATCTCCCCGTCGATCCGCGCGGCGATGGAAAACTTCGATCCGGATCCGATTCTGAAGCGTGCGGCGCAGCAGATCAAGGCGGGCGCCACCTATCTGGACGTCAACATCGGACCGGCTGAGAAGAACGGACCGGAACTGATGACCTGGGCGGTTCGGACGATTCAGGAGAACTTCGACAACGTTCCGCTGGCTCTGGACACCGCCAACAAGAAGGCGATCGAAGCCGGCATCCGGGTTTACAACCGGACCAACGGCAAGCCGATCATCAACTCGGCGGACGCCGGCTCCCGTATTTCCAACATCGATCTGGCGGCAGCCAACGACGCGATCGTGATCGCCCTCTGCTCGGCAGACGGCATCGCCAAGGACAACGACGAGCGGATGCATCACTGCCATACGATGCTTGAGAGAGGACTCAGCCTCGGCATGGAGGCGACGGACCTCTGGTTCGATCCGCTGTTCCTCGTCGTCAAGGGCATGCAGGACAAGCAGATGGATGTTCTGAACGCGATCAAGATGTTCTCGGATGAGGGCCTCAAGTCCACCGGCGGTCTGTCCAACAACTCCAACGGCGCGCCGAAGGAGGTCCGTCCGATCATGGATTCGACGCTGGTCGCGATGGCGATGATGCAGGGTCTGACCTCCGCGATCATCAACCCGAACGACCGCCGCACGATGGAGACGATCCATACCTGCGACATCTTCAAGAACTACGAGCTGTATTCCGATTCGTATCTCGATTTCTGATACGGACGGCGGGCCTCCCCGGTCTGACCGGGGAGGCCCGTTTTTTCGATGAGCCGGCGGCCGGATCGGAGAAAATGTTCTGGTGGTTTTTGCGGTCTGCTTGTGCTTTTGTACGAACAAATCTGTTAATTTCACTAAAAATATGCTATGATATCGGGAGTGTTGATTGACGGGTCCCATGCGGAAACGCCGCTTCCGATCCGTTCGGCGCGGGCATGATGAAGTAAGGAGGTTCCATTACCAATGAGTGCGTTAACTGATCTGATTTATTCCGGTTCCAACGCAGTTGCCGGTCTCACCGGTCAGGCTGTGAACGATGCGATCGCGAAATACGGAGCGGACAAGGCCATCGCTTTCCCGCAGACTGCGTATTTCTTCCCGACGATCTATGCGGCGACGGGCACGAAGGTGCAGAAGCTCGGCGATCTTCCGGCCTGTGTCGATGTGCTGAAGAGCCTGATCAGCAACAAGCCGGAGCTGGGCGACGCCCTGAACGCGGGGCTCGCGACGGCTGTCGGCGCGGAGATCATCGAGGGCCTGAAGTACGTTGACAAGGCGGATCCCTATTCGGATGAGTCCGGAATCGGATTCGTTCCGGACTCGGTGATCCGTTCGCTCGGCGTGCCGCTGGTCACCGGCGATATTCCGGGTATCGCAGTCGTGATCGGCAAGGCGGACAACCCGGCGGATGTCGCCGCGGTCGTCAAGGACTATCAGGCCAAGGGCCTTCTGACCTTCCTTGTCGGCGATGTGATCGAGCAGGCGGTCGGACAGGGCGTCAAGGCAGGACTCGAGATGCGTGTGGTGCCGCTGGGACATGACGTGACCTCCGTGATCCATGTCGTGACTGTTGCGATCCGTGCGGCGCTGATCTTCGGCAACATCCAGCCGGGTGATCTGAAGGGTCTGCTGGCTTACACAAAGGAGAGAGTCCCGGCCTTCATCAATACCTTCGGCGCGCTTGACGCGGTGACCGTTTCCGCGGGGGCGGGTGCGATCGCGCTCGGCTTCCCGGTGCTCGCCGATATCGATCTCGGAGACATGCAGGTGGAAGGCGCGCTGGAATCCGAGATGGATCACACCGGAACCGTGAAGAAGTCGCTTGAGATGCGGGGGATCAAGATCAAGGTCAAGGAGCTTCCGATCCCGGTTGCGTTCGCGGCTGCCTTCGAAGGAGAGATTATCCGCCGCAAGGACATGAAGTGCGAGCTTTACTCCGGCAAGAACCCGACCTGCGAGCTGGTCACGATGCGTGACATGGATCAGGTCGAGGATCATAAGATCGAGATCGTCGGCGACGATTTTGACAGCGGGGCGGATCAGTATCCGTACGCCTGCTACGTCGAGGTCGCCGGCAGGAAGATGCAGAAGGACTTCGAGTCCGTCATCGAGAGAAAATTCCATTCCTGGCTCAACTATATGGAAGGCGTCATGCACACCGGCCAGCGTAATCAGATCCGGATCCGTGTCTCGAAAGATGCTTATGACAAAGGCCTCCGCCTGAAGGATTTTGCGGAAGTGATCTACAACATGATCATGGACGAGTTCTCCGCGGTCGTGGACAAATGTCAGGTGAAGCTTGTCACCGACAGGGCCGAGGTCGAGCGGATCCTCACGGAGGAGGCGATGCCGCGCTACAACGAGCGTGATGACCGTCTGGCTTCCCTGACGGATGAGTCGGTGAACGAGTTCTACACCTGCATCCTCTGCCAGTCCTTCGCCCCGGCGCACTGCTGCATCGTCACGCCGGAACGGCTGGGCCTCTGCGGCGCCGTGTCATGGCTCGATGCGAAGGCGACATATCAGCTGAACCCCAACGGCTCCTCACAGCCTGTCCCGAAGGAAGGCTGCCTCGATGAGAAGCTGGGCCGCTATACAAAGGTCAACGAGATGGTGAAGGAAGCGACTCACGGCGCGCTGGAGAGCGTCACGCTGTACTCCATCATGGAGGATCCGATGACGTCCTGCGGATGCTTCGAGTGCATCACCGGCATCGAGCCGATGTCCAACGGATTCGTTGTCGTCAACCGTGAGTACACGGGTATGACGCCGACCGGCATGACGTTCGGCGAACTGGCCTCCTGCACCGGCGGCGGCGTGCAGACGCCGGGCTATATGGGTCACGGCCGTCATTTCATCTCGTCGAAGAAATTCATCGCGGCTGAGGGCGGCATCGAGCGGATCGTCTGGATGCCGAAGGAGCTGAAGGACGATGTGGGCGAGAAGCTGAACCGCACGGCGAAGGAACTCTATGGCATTGACAACTTCACCGACTACATCGCCGATGAGACCGTCACAACAGACGTGGAGGAGCTCTACAACTGGCTGACCGAGAAGAATCATCCGGTTCTCCAGATGGATCCCCTTCTCTGATCCGAAGAAAGAATGAAGAAACCAGAAGTCATCAACAACCGGTACGGCGTTCCGCTCGAGCATTATCTGAGCCTCTACCGGGCGATCGATCCCGAACGGAGGGCAGGGGAGCTTGGCCTTCCGTTCGGGGGCGGAGCCTTCCGGGTCACCATGTACGGAAACGAATACCGGGTGAGCTGGCCGGAGGGGACCGTGCGGTCCGACGAACCCCGGGCGGTTACGGGAGACGAGGCGAGAATCATGCTGCTGCGCTATCTGATCAGCGGCATGGTTCTCCCCGGGTCAGGCCGGTACATGGCGTTCCCGCAGCTGCCGGGCGCCGCGATTTACACGGCGACCTACAACGGGCGGTGCATCCGCAGGGCCGCTTTCCGGTTCGGGTCTGATCTCGAAGGCCTGAAGCGGGGGGCGGAAAGGCTGGGCGGAACGCCGGTTCCGAACAGCGACGCCGGATATGATTTTGCTTTCTTAGGCTCCTATCATGTGCAGATGCTGATCTGGGAGGGCGATGATGAGTTTCCGCCCAACGCACAGTTTCTGTATACCGATAATTTTGCTGCCGGATTCTCCGCGGAGGACGGCGTCGTCGCCGCGGAACTTCTGATCACGGCGCTCGGCGCAGCCGCCGCGCCGCGTCAGGAGAAGAAGGCAGACTGACACGCTTTTCCGATTCGGGTGCAGCGGATCACGAATATCCGTTCACTGCAGCCGGCAGACGGGGCTGAAAGCGACAGCCCGCGTGACGGCCGGACTGCGAATATATATCACACTTATATTATATTCAGGAGGAAATGCAGACATGGCAGAGTACAAGACAGACATTGAAATCGCTCAGGAATCCACGATGCTTCCGATCACGCAGATCGCGGAAGCAGCCGGGATCGACGACAAATACCTTGAGCAGTACGGCAAGTACAAGGCGAAGGTAGACTACAATATCCTGAAGGACATCAAGCGTCCGAACGGCAAACTGGTTCTCGTCACGGCGATCAACCCGACTCCGGCGGGCGAAGGCAAGACGACGACAACGGTCGGCCTCGCGGACGCGATGAAGCGGCTTGACAAGAACGTGATGGTCGCTCTTCGTGAGCCTTCTCTCGGCCCGGTCTTCGGAATCAAAGGCGGCGCGGCCGGCGGCGGCTACGCACAGGTGGTTCCGATGGAGGACATCAACCTTCACTTCACGGGCGATTTCCACGCGATCGGCGCGGCGAACAACCTGCTGGCTGCCATGATCGACAACCATATTTTCCAGGGCAACGAATTGAACATCGACCCGAGAAAGATCACATGGAGACGCTGCGTCGACATGAACGACCGTCAGCTCCGTAAAGTCGTGGACGGCCTCGGCGGCCGCACGGACGGCGTTCCGCGTGAAGACGGATATGATATCACGGTCGCATCCGAAGTGATGGCGGTCCTCTGCCTTGCAAGCGACATCAACGACCTGAAGCAGAGACTTTCCAGAATCGTCATCGGTTATACCTACGGCAAGCCGTCAGAGCAGAAGCCGGTGACCGCGGGTGATCTTCACGCGGAAGGCGCGATGGCGGCGCTCCTCAAGGATGCACTGAAGCCGAATCTGGTTCAGACGCTGGAGCATACGCCGGCCTTCGTTCACTGCGGACCCTTCGCGAACATCGCGCACGGCTGCAACTCCGTGCAGGCAACGAAGATCGCGATGAAGCTGGCTGATTACACGATCACGGAGGCCGGCTTCGGCGCGGATCTGGGCGCCGAGAAGTTCCTCGACATCAAGTGCCGGATGGCAGGACTTAAGCCGAACTGTGTCGTGCTTGTCGCGACCTGCCGCGCGCTGAAGTACAACGGCGGCGTCCCGAAGAACGAGACGGGCGAGGAGAATCTTGAGGCACTCGAGAAGGGACTTCCGAACCTTCTGAAGCATATCGAGAATATCACGAAGGTCTACAAGCTTCCGTGCGTGGTCGCGATCAACCGCTTCCCGCAGGATACAGAGGCAGAGCTTGCGCTTGTCGAGAAGAAGTGCAAGGAACTCGGCGTCAACGTCGCACTCTCCGAAGTCTGGGGCAAAGGCGGCGAAGGCGGCATCGAGCTTGCGAAGGAAGTGCTGAGACTTTGCGATGAGCCGAATGACTTCACCTATGCGTATGAGCTCGACGAGTCCATCAAGGACAAGATCAACGACATCGTGACGAAGATCTACGGCGGCGACGGCGTGGTTTACACCGCTCAGGCAGAGAAGCAGATCAAGCAGCTGACGGATATGGGCTTCGACAAGATGCCGGTCTGCATGGCGAAGACACAGTATTCGCTTTCCGACGATCCGAAGAAGCTCGGACGCCCGACCGGGTTCGAAGTCACTGTCCGGAACGTCAAGGTTTCCGCCGGCGCCGGCTTCCTGGTTGCGCTGACCGGTGATATCATGACGATGCCGGGTCTGCCGAAGAGACCGGCGGCTGAGCGCATCGACGTGGATGAGAACGGAAAGATTTCCGGACTGTTCTGATCACGACGAGCCGAAAAACTAAAAACATAAAACGGATGGGCGGATCTTTTTCCGCCCATCCGTTTTCAAAAAATCAGAATGGGGAACCGCTTCGCGGGTCATCCGGATAAGGAAAAAGGGAATGGATTTTACTGAAAATACATGCCGCGAGTTTGTCAGCGTGCTCGCATCGAAGGAGCCGGTGCCGGGCGGCGGCGGAGCTTCCGCGCTTGTCGGCGCAATCGGAACGGCTCTCGGCAACATGGTCGGCAGCCTGACGGTCGGAAAGAAGAAGTATGCGGACGTGGAGCAGGAGATCATCGCGCTCAAGGCAAAGTGCGATGACCTTGAAAAGCAGCTCCTTGACCAGGTGCCTGCGGACGCGGAAGGGTTTGCACCGCTCGCAAAGGCGTACGGCATCCCGAAGGATGATCCGACTCGCGAGGAGACGCTGGAGAAGGCGACACTCAACGCCTGTGCGGTACCGGTCCACATCATGGAACTGTGCTGCCAGAGTCTCGATGCGATCCGCGTGTTCGCGGAGAAGGGATCGCGCCTTGCGGTATCCGATGCCGGCTGCGGGGCCGTGATCGTGAAGGCCGCGCTTCAGGCGGCATCACTTAACGTATTTATTAACACGAAGTCACTGAAAAACCGCGGGGAAGCGGAGCGTCTCAATGCTCGCTGCGAAGAGATGCTCGGAACATACTGCGCACTGGCGGACGAGATCTACGAGTCCTGCCGGAAACGTTTTCTCGCCTGAGGAGGAAGAAAGATACCATGGCAAAACAGTTACTGGGTAAGGAAGTCACCGCGTCTTTAAATGCAAAGCTGACCGAGCGCGCAGAAGCACTTAAGGCGAAAGGCATCATGCCGAAGCTGGCGATCGTCCGCTGCGGGGAGAACCCTTCTGACATCTCTTATGAAAAAGGTGCGATGAAGCGGGCCGAGACGATCGGGATCGAGACAGAGCGTCATCTTCTTCCGGAAGATGTGACGAAGGAAGCGCTGATCGCCAAGATCGAGGAACTGAACGCGGATGATTCTGTCCACGGCGTTCTTCTGTTCCGCCCGCTTCCGAAGCATCTGAAGGCGGACCAGGACGAGATCATCAACCACCTCGCCGCAGCGAAGGACGTGGACTGCATGACCGATCTCAGCAATGCCGGTGTCTATGAAGGGAAAGATCTCGGGTTCCCGCCGTGCACGCCTCAGGCCTGCATGGAGATCCTCGACTACTACGGCTATGATCTGAAGGGAAAGAACGTCTGTGTGATCGGACGGTCCCTCGTGGTCGGCAAGCCGGCGGCGATGATGCTGATGAAGAAAAATGCAACCGTCACCGTCTGCCATACGAAGACAGTCGACGTCCCTTCGATCGCGAGAAAAGCAGACATCATTGTGACTTCAGCGGGTGTACTCGGAAGCTTAACGAAAGACTATGTCGCTCCCGGCCAGACCGTCATCGACGTCTCAATCAACTGGGACCCGAAGAAGAAGGATGGCAAGGGCGGTATCGCAGGCGACGCCGTGTTCGATGAAGTCGAGCCGATCGTGGACGCCATCACACCGGTTCCCGGTGGTGTCGGTTCCGTGACGACTTCCGTCCTGATCGGGCATGTGATCAGCGCCGCGGAAAGGACCTGTTCATGAATTTATTTACAGCGGCGGAAGCAACTGCCAATTATTCCAGTGCAGGAAAGAAGAAGACGGAACTTCCATTCGGAAAAATGTTCGTGCTGGCGATCCTGGCCGGCTTTGAGATTGGAGTACCGGCGGCTGTCACACAGATGGCAAGCTACGCGCAGACCAATAACTCGGTGATCCGGATGATCTCCGGAATCCTGTTCGCGTTCGGTCTCGGTATGGTCGTCATCACCGGATCCGAACTCTTTACGGGAAATACACTGATCAGCATCAGCGTGCTGGATAAGAAAGCCACGGTCGGCGGGCTCCTCCGCAACTGGATTGTCGTCTATATCGGCAACTTCGTCGGTTCGATGGTCTTCTCGCTCCTCTGTGCGGAATTCGGATGGGAGAACGCCGGTGACGGTGCTCTCGCGGACTTCTGCATGAAGGTCGCGCAGGCGAAGATGACGATGCCGTTCCAGAATGCATTTGTCATGGGCATCCTCTGCAACATGCTCGTGACGCTCGGCGTCTTCATCTCGCTGCAGGGCCAGGACGGCGTGTCCCGCTTCATGGGCGCCTGGGTGCCGGTGATGTTCTTCGTGGTCTGCGGCTTCAACCACAGCATCGCGGACATGACATACTGCATGCTCGGTCTCTTCGCGAAGGGCCAGTTCCCGGACCTTGCGGCGAAGTACCCGAACCTGACATGGGGCCGTTATTTCGCGGGCAACATGCTGCCGGTGACGCTCGGCAATATCGTCGGCGGTGTTTTCATCGGGTGGCTCCTCTGGTACTGCTGGCTCAGGAAGCCGGCGAAGGCGAATTGATAGTTTGAACAACAGGGGATCATAAAGGCGGTGCCGGACATCCGGCACCGCCTTTATTTCGATGAAGATATGTTTTACACCATCTCATGTTCAGCCGAAGAAAACTCAGGCCATGATCTCATGCGCTCCGTCACCCGGCTCCGCGATGTAGAACTCGGCTGTGACATCGTACGCTTTCTTGTAGCGGTCAGAGAGCGTGCTGCGGAACGCATCGATCGCGTCATTCCGAACGATGCTGACTGTGCAGCCGCCGAAGCCGCCGCCCGTGATCCGGGAGCCGATGACGCCCGGGATCTTCCAGGCCTCGTGAACGAGGAAGTCCACCTCCGGACAGGAAACCTCGTAATCCTTCTCGAGAGAAGTGTGAGACGCGTTCATCAGAAGGCCGAAGGTGTCAGTCCGGCCTGCGCGGAGCGCCTCGTATGCCTCCGCGGTACGGGCGTTCTCCGTCACCGCGTGTCTTGCTCTGCGGACGAGCACTTCATCGGAAAGGCAGCCCTTCAGCTTTTCGAATTCTTCCGGAGTGAGCTCACCCAGCGTCTTCAGCGGGCGCACGCGGCTGATCTCGGAGACGGCCTTCTCGCACTCGGCGCGCCGCGTGTTGTACTCGGAGGAGGCGAGCTGATGCTTGACCTCGCTGTTGGTGATGACGATCTTCGCGTCCGGAAGCGTCAGCGGCGCATACTCGAAATCAAGGGTGGCGGCGTCCAGATAGATCGCGTGGTCCTTCTTCCCCATCGCCGAGGCGAACTGGTCCATGATGCCGCAGTTCATGCCGACGAACTGGTTTTCCGCCTTCTGTCCAAGCAGGGCGAGATCGGTCTGGGAGACATCCTGAAAAACGTAGAGCTCCCGGAGCAGGATCCCGGTGAGCACTTCCAGCGAAGCCGAGGAAGAGAGTCCCGCGCCGGCCGGGATGTTGCCGAAGTAGAGGACGTCGAGGCCCTCCGGAAGCGGATGACCAGCCTCGGCGAAGGCCCAGATCACGCCTTTCGGGTAGTTGGTCCAGTCCGCCTCCTTCTCGTAACGGAGACCGTCGAGCGGACTTTCGAAGATCCGGCCGTCCCCGATATTGAGAGATGCGAGACGGATGAGCCGGTCGCTGCGCTTTCTTGCGAGAGCGTAGGTGCCGAAGCTGAGGGCGCAGGGGAAGACATGCCCGCCGTTGTAGTCGGTATGCTCGCCGATCAGGTTGACGCGGCCGGGGGCAAAGAAGGCACGCGCGCCGTCGCCGCCGAAGAGCTCGCTGAAGGATGCTTTCATATCGCGGAGAATCTGATTCTCATCTGCTGTCTGGGCAGGAATATGTGCCATTTCGTACTCCTTTCGAAATTCCGTATCGCGTTGTTCAGTTCGTGCCGACGGCGCGGAGGAAGGCATCGAAGCCGCTGCGGCCCGTCTCGTCGTCCTTGTAGACGCCGCAGTGCTCGAGCACCTTTGAGAAGACGAGGCCGATCTCGTTCTGCAGCACTTCGTCCCAGTCGGCGCGGAGACGTTCGGGGCCGCCCTTGTATGAGAGGACCGCATCCGGCGCGAACTCCGGGTGACGGGCCAGAATCTCTTTTGTCCAGGGAGCGTGCGGCGCGAGTGAGGGCACCTGATCCACGTCCCGGCCGGAAAGAACGGCCCGGCTCAGCTCCTCCATCTCGGTCTTCAGCCGCGAGGGAAGGACGGCAAGTCCCATCACTTCGATGAGCCCGATGTTCTCCTTCTTGATGTGGTGAAGCTCCGCGTGAGGATGGAAAATGCCCAGCGGATGTTCCGCGGTCGTCCGGTTGTTCCGTAGGACGAGATCCAGCTCGAAGGAACGGCCGCGGCGGCGCGCGATCGGCGTGATGGTGTTATGAGGCGTGCCGTCCGTTTCGGAGAGGATATCGCAGGCCGGATCGCTGTATGTGCGCCAGACCGTGAGAATCCGGTCCGCCAGCTCCGTGATCCGCTCCGGGTCGTCGCCGTCCAGCCGGATCACGCTCATCGGCCAGTTGACGATGCCCGCCCGGATGTCCTCGAAACCGGGGAAGGTCACCGGACGCCGGATGTCCGCCTTCGCCATCGCGAATGTGTAGCGGCCGCCCTGGAAATGCTCGTGGGTGAGAATCGAGCCGCCGACGATCGGCAGATCGGCGTTGGAACCGATCGTGTAGTGCGGGAAGCGCCCGATGAACTCCAGCAGGCGGACGAACGTCCCGCGGCTGATCTTCATCGGCTCATGCTTCGCAGAAAGGACAATGCAGTGCTCGTTGTAGTAGACATAGGGAGAGTACTGCATGTACCATTTCTCACCGCCCAGTGTCATCGGGATCAGGCGGATCGTCTCACGGGCCGGATGGTCCATCCGGCCCGCGTAGCCTTCATTCTCGGGGCAGAGCAGGCACTTCGGATAGGAGTCCTGCTTCTTTTTGAGCGCGGCAGCGATCGCCTTGGGGTCCTTCTCCGGCTTCGAGAGATTGATGGTGATATCGAGATCGCCATAGCGGGTCGGCGTGACCCATTTGACGTCCTTTGCGATCCGGTAGCGGCGGATGTAGTCGCTGTCGCCGGCCAGCTTGTAGAAATAGTCCGTAGCCAGAACCGGATCTTCCTTTTCCAACGCGGTGAAACGGCGGATCACCTCGCTGGGTCTCGGCGTGAGCACGCCCATGATGCGCGTGTCGAAGAGATCCCGGCTCGCGATGCCGTCCTCGATGCGTCCCCGCTTCACTGCGTCGTCGAGAAGAAATCCGAGGATTTCCTCGAGCGGGAGGTCCGCCCCTCCCTCCGGCGAAAAAGCGTAGGACGGTTCGACACCCAGCACATCGAAGACGCCGTTGGCGGCGTAACGCGCGTCCGACGCTTCGATCAGCTCGGTCCGGATGCCATATCTGATCAGCGACTGTACTGCTTCCTCTACGGTCATACCCTGCCTCCTTCATTTGACCGGTCACGGTTCCATCTGAGTTCATTATGACGGAAGAGCCCCCCGGTGAAAATGGATATTCGTTGAATGGATATGTAAGTTTGTTGCATGAGACGGAGCGGAGGGTTATACTGTCGCAGAGGAGGACAGACGGCCCCGTATTGAGGGGTCATGCAGCCGCGGGATGGAAGAACGCTACAAATTCAGCAACAAGGTGAAGGACCGGGCGATGATGTCGCTCATGGTCGTCAATGTCGGACGGCAGCGGTGCGCGCCTCTGTACACATGGGGCCCCGGGGTCAGGGATCACTTTCTGATTCACTACATCAGCAGGGGACGGGGACGCTACTCTTTCGCCGGACGGACGGAGGAGCTCTGCGCGGGCGATGTCTTTCTGGCGTATCCGGACACGGAGATCAGCTATCAGGCCGACGCGGAGGACCCGTGGACGTACGAGTGGGTGGGATTCACCGGACTCGACGCGCCGCTGCTCGTGGACGCGACGGATTTCACGCCGGAGCAGCGGGTGCTGCGCGGCCTTTCCTGCGGGGAGGAGCTGGCGAAGCATCTCCGGCGGATCAACAGCGCGTTCGGCAATTCCTTCGAAAACGCCGCGAGGATGACGGGCGAGCTCTATCTGACGCTGTCGATCCTGATCAGCAGCGCTTCCGCCGACCATCTTCCGCGCACCGGGGCGGAGGAAACGGTGGAACGGGCTGTGGATTATATCGACACGCGCTATTCTTATCCGATGACGGTAGAGATGATCGCTTCCTACGCCGGCGTGAGCCGGAGCACGCTGTTCCGCGCATTCTCGTCGGTCGCGGGCGTTTCTCCGAAGGAGTATCTCGACCGGTACCGGATGCGGCGGGCGGCGGAGCTTTTGAGGAGCTCGTCTCTTACAGTGGCGTCGATCGCCTCCTCCGTGGGGTACGACAACGGACTGTATTTCTCGAAATCGTTTCACCGGATCATGGGCGAGACGCCGTCCGGCTACCGTGAGGCGCACCGCCGCCGGAAGCGGGAGCAGGAAGGATCATTCCGGGAGGCGGAGAGAGAGGATGAGCGGCGGACCGGCGGAGACGAAGCAGGACCGGCCGGGGCACACGAGAGCACGATGCGTCGGGAGGGAGAGGCGGCGGCCCGTCCGGAGGAGAAAGAAACGCGCCGGACTGGGAGGTCGGATCAGAATGGGCGTTATCTATGAGTTCAGGGGAGATCCGGCAGGCGGGGAGACGTTCGCCGAAGCTGTCAGAGCGGAGAAGGCGGTCGGAAGGCTCGCGCTTCCGCCTGAGGTGGAGGGGCATCCGCTGAGAAGAATCGGCGCGCATGCATTTTCCGATCAGACGGATCTCCTCGAAATCGAGATTCCGGATACCGTCCGGGAGATCCGGAGCTATGCCTTCTACGGCTGTGAACGCCTGAGGAGGATTCGCTTATCCGACTCGGTGTCGGATCTGTACGACGGCGTGATCCGTCTGTGCCCGTCGCTCCGGGAGATTGAGATCGACCTGAGGCGGGGCGGATACCGTCTGGTTGAGGACCTTCTGGGGGATACGGACGCCTGCCTCCGCCTGCTGCTTCACGGGCCGGACGGCGACGCCTGCCTCGTCTTTCCGTCTTACGCCGATGAGGCGAGGGAGGATCCGTGGGCCCGGGCGATCCACATCTCCATCGTCGGATGCGGCTACCGGTACCGGCAGTGCGTGTCGCGGAAGGGCATCGATTACCGGGAATATGACCGTCTCTTTTCGTGGGCGGCCCAGCGCTACTCGGATCCGGCGGCCGAGACCGCGCTCGCGCGTCTCCGCTATCCATTCCGTCTGGACGCCTCCGCCGGCGAAGCGTACCGGTCCTGGCTGGGCGCGCACTGGAAGGAAACGGCGCTCATGCTGCTGGACCGGACGGATACGGAGGGACTGGCGGTTCTTCTTGACGCGGCGCACCCGGACAGGGACGGTCTGGATGCGGCGCTCCGGAAAGCCTCGGAAAACGGGAACACGGAGGCCGGCGCGCTGCTGATGAGCGCGTCCGGCGGCCGGGACAGACGGGAACCGGAAACGTTTACGCTCTGAAGGGAGAGAAGACCGCGTGAAAAGCAGGACGGAACTGGAGGCGGCCGGAGAGGCGCTGCTTGACGAGACCCGGACGGAGCTCTTTGTGAGCATGCCCTTCCTCGGACCGGCGATGGGCGTGCTCACGCACCGGATGGATCTGACGACGAGGCTCATCGGAACGGACGGCGAGACGGTACGCTATTCGCCCGCGGGGCTCATACAGGTGTACCGCCGTCATCCCTACGTGCTCACCCGGATCTATCTGCACCTGCTCCTGCACTGTCTGTTCCGTCATGTATTCTCCGCGGAGGAGTATGCGGACGGGGAGGTCTGGGATCTCTCCGCCGACATCGCCGCCGAGCATGTCATCGACGGGATGGACAATCCGGCGGTGAACCGGACGGCGTCGGACTTCCGGGCATCCTGTTACCGGAAGCTTGAGGAGGAGGTCCGGGTGCTGACGGCGGAGCGGCTCTGCTCGTATTTTCTCCGGCATCCGCTGTCGTACGAGGAGCTCACGCGCATGCGGAAGGAATTCGCGGCGGACGATCATGTGTTCTGGAGGATGCCGAAGCGTGAGAGGGAGCGGCGGACAGGGAGCGGACAGGAAGCGCTGAATAGGCTTTCGGACGAATGGAGGAGAACTGCGAAGTGTGTCAGCGCTTCTCTCCGCGGGGAAGGAAGAAAGGCGGGGAAGGGAACCGGCTCGCTTGACGTCATGCTCCGGGCGGACAGCGCCGGCCGGACGGACTTCCGCGCGCTGCTGCGGAAATTTGCCGTGGTCCGCGAGGAGATGCGTGTGGATCCGGATTCCTTCGATTACGGCTTCTACTGGTACGGTCTTCAGCGCTACGGCAATCTTCCGCTGATCGAGGAAAATGAATTTGCGGAGGCGAAGCGGGTGGAGGAACTGGTGATCGCCATCGATACCTCCGCCTCCTGCGACCGCGGCGCGGTCCGCGCCTTTCTCGGGCAGACGGCGGCGGTCCTCGCAAGGCAGGAAAGCTTTTTCAGGCGTGTGCGGATCCACATCATGACCTGCGATACCGAGGTGCGGGATGATGTCGTGCTCACGAAGGCGGAGGAGATGACGCGGTACGCGGAGGGCTTTCATGCCGCGGGAGGGGGCGGAACGGATTTTCGTCCTGTCTTTGCCCGTGTGAATGAGATGATCCGGAAGGGAGAGCTGAGGAGTCTTAAGGGACTTCTTTATTTTACGGACGGATTCGGCGTGTACCCGAAACGGCCGACGCCGTATACGACCGCCTTCGTCTTTCGGGAGGGCTGCCCCTGCGATACGGAGGCGGTGCCGGCGTGGGCGCTGACACTGTACATGAGGGCGTGAGGCGGCCTCTGATCCGGGCCGCGTCATCACATACGGAGGATGAGGATGAATATCAGACAGGCGAAGCAGACGGTGATCGATACCGTCGAGGCATATCTTGCGAAGGACGAGACGGGAAGCTTTCTGATTCCGGTTCCGCGGCAGCGGCCGCTTCTTCTGATCGGACCGCCCGGGATCGGGAAGACCGCGATTATGGAGCAGGTGGCGGAGGAGCTGGGGATCAATCTGGTATCCTACACGATCACCCATCACACCCGTCAGAGCGCGATCGGCCTCCCCAGCATTTCCCGGAAGACGTACGGCGGGACGGAGTACCAGGTGACGGAATATACGATGAGCGAGATCATCGCGTCGGTTTACGACCAGATCGAGCGCACCGGCATACACGAGGGAATTCTCTTTCTTGACGAGATCAACTGTGTCTCCGAGACACTGGCGCCGACGATGCTGCAGTTCCTCCAGTACAAAACCTTCGGCACGCACCGGGTGCCGGATGGCTTCGTGATCGTGACCGCGGGCAATCCGCCGGAGTACAACCGGTCGGTGCGGGATCTCGATATCGTGACGCTCGACCGGGTGAAGCGGATCGACATCACGGCGGATCTCGGCGTCTGGAAGGAATACGCGAGAAAGGCGGGCGTCCACGGCTCGATCCTTTCCTATCTCGGGATCCGGAAGGAACACTTTTATTCGGTGAAGCAGGACCTGGACGGGGTCCGTTTCGTGACGGCCCGCGGATGGGAGGATCTCTCGCGGATCATCACGGTTTACGAGAAGCTCGGCAAGAAGGCGGACGAGGCGCTGGCTGCGCAGTATCTGGAGGATCCCGAGATCGCGGCGGATTTTGCGGTCTACTACGAGCTCTACTGCCGGTACAGCCGCGTCTTCCGGATTGACGGGATTCTGGACGGGACCTGTACGAAGGGAACGGAGGAGCTCGCGAGGGCGCCGTTTGACGAGAAGCTCAGCCTGATCGGACTTCTCACGAACCGTCTGGACGGAGAATTCCGGCGATACGGAGAGCAGAAAGAGCTGCAGCGGGCGCTGGCGGATATTCTGAAACGGGTGATCGCCGGCGGCTCGCTTAAGGAGGAGCGGGATAAGCTGGAGAAGCGGCTGGCCGGCGGGACAGCCGCAGGTCTGATCGGCGAGAATGCCGCCCGGACCGGACGCCGGACGGTGCAGGCGCTGAAGGAACTGGAGACGGTTCTGGCGCAGCCGGATGCGGAACCGTCGGGCGCCGTGAAGGCGTGGTTCGCAGCCCGTGAGCAGCGGAGGATGGAAGAGATCCGGCGGACCGGGGCGCATCTGACGCGGGCTTTTGCTTTTCTGGCGGAGACATTCGGGGAGGGACAGGAGATGGTGCTGTTCCTGACGGAGCTTTCCGGCGGCTACGACGCGCTCAGGTTCATCAGCGAATGCGGAAACGAGGCCTATGACAAATACAACCGGCTGCTGCTTCTCCGTGACCGCCGCAGGGAGCTGGATGAGAGGCTGAAGACAATTGATCTCAGCGATGAGCAGCAGGACAGCGGCTGCATTTTCGGAAAGATTCGGGATGACGGAGCACACCGTTTGGATGTAGAATAAGAAGACACAATCGGAAGATGTCTGACGGCGCGGTCCGGCCGCTGCCGGGAGAAGGCTTCCGATGAAGCGGGCGAGGGAGGAAAATTGAAATGAAATCGTATGCATTTGGCGTGGATCTCGGGGGAACGACGGTGAAGATCGGACTTTTCCGGACGGACGGAGAGCTGGTTTACCGGCATGAAATTCCGACCCGGAAGGAGAAGGACGGCGCGTATATCCTCGGCGACATCGCGAAGGCGGTGAAGAAGGATCTCGCGGACCGGAAGATCAGCCCGGACGAACTGGAAGGCATCGGGATCGATATTCCGGGCCCGGTGATTCATGACTCCATCGTCAACCGTGCGGTGAACCTCGGCTGGGGCGTCGTCGATGTGGCGGAGGAGCTGAAGAAGCTGACCGGCGTCGAAAAGATCTGTGTCGGCAATGACGCCAATGTCGCCGCGCTCGGCGAGATGTGGAAGGGCGGCGGCAAAGGGCATAAAAACGTCGTTATGGTCACGCTGGGGACCGGGGTAGGCGGCGGCATCATCCTGAACGGAAAGATTCTTCCCGGCGTCTTCGGGGCGGCGGGCGAGATCGGCCACATCCAGGTCAATCCGGATGAGACGCTGATCTGCGGCTGCGGGAAGAACGGTCATCTTGAACAGTACGCGTCGGCAACCGGGATCGCCCGTGTCGCGAAGGAGATGCTGGCGCAGTCCGAAGAGCCCTCCTCTCTCCGCGGCATCGCGTCTCCATCGGCAAGGGACGTCTTCGACGCGGCCAAGGCCGGCGATTTCGTCGCGCTTGAAATCGTGAATCATGTCTGCCGGATCCTCGGCCGGGCGCTGGCAATGATCTCCTGCGTGGTGGATCCCGAAATCTTCGTTATCGGAGGAGGCGTCTCCAAGGCGGGCAGCATCCTCACCGACACCGTGCGGAAGTATTATGTTGAGGCAGCGTTCCACGCCAGCGAGGGCACGAAGATCGCGCTGGCCGAGCTGGGAAATGACGCGGGCATGTACGGCGCCGTGAAGATGGTGCTCGGCTGACGATGATTGACAGAGAGGACATGCTTGAGCTTACGCGTCGGATGACTCCGACGCGTACTTGCTTTACCCGGATCGCCGGCGCGTATATGACGGCGGAAGGAGAGATCGACAACACGTTCAATGTGAACTTCCTGAATCTGAGCGGAGGAGACAAGGCGAAGAACCTGAAGCTCGCGAAGACGGTGCCGTTTGCCCGTACCAACGAGCAGCTCCGCGAGCGCCGCTTCCCGGAGGAGGCCGGAAAAGGCAGCGGCTTCTGGCGCCTTCTCCGCGGAATCCACAGCTGCGGGCTGAAGAACGATCTTCTGATGGAAGCGCTGTACGAGCAGATCGGCCTTTCCTATGTATCGCCGTCGGACTACGCGGTGGCGGTTTTTCACGGTGTCTATGACGTTCCGATGAAGGCGTCGGACAAGGGGTATCTCTATGAGTCCGAGGAAGTGTACGATTTCATCATCTGCACGGTTTCGCCGACGCTTCCGGACTACGAGATCGGGCGGCCGGACTTCGGGTTTCTGTTCCCGGCCTTCTCCTTCAGGAGCGGCGACGAGGGCGCGATCGACCTGTATACCCGGGCTCCGGAGACGGCGCAGCCGGCGCTGGTCCGGCGGATCCTCGGGGGCGGCTGAGCATGCAGCCGCGGGCCGGAGTGCGCTCGGAGAGAAGAGAGCATGCAGCTGCGGGCCGGAGGGTGCCCGGGAAGAGACGGAACATGAAGTCAATGGCTGCGCGGCGGGACGGGAACAGCCCGCTGAGAACGGATTGAAAGAGAGAAAGACATGATCGAGATACAGGAAATCCGGATTCCCTGCGGCGCGGGACGGGAAGCGCTGGAGAAAAAGCTGAGGCGGCTTCTCCGTCTCGGGAGGGACGAGCCGTTCACCTGGCGTATCGCGCGGCACGGCATCGACGCGAGAAAGAGACCGCAGCTGATGGACGTCTACACAGTCGAGGTTTCGCTTCAGGGAAAGAGCGCGGAGCAGGAGAGGAAGCGGGCCGAACGGGCGGGAGAGAAACAGATCCGCTGGAAAGAGCCGGTCCGGTATTCGTTCCCGTCTCCGGCGCCGGACGCGCCCGTTCTCCGTCACCGGCCGGTCGTGATCGGTACGGGACCGGCCGGACTGTTCTGCGCGCTGAAGCTCGCGGAGCAGGGGTACCGGCCGCTGGTTCTGGAGCGGGGCGCGGAGATGACCGAGCGGACGGAGCGGGTTGAACGGTTCTGGAGAACCGGCGAACTCGATCCCTCCGCCAACATCCAGTTCGGGGAGGGCGGCGCCGGCACTTACTCCGACGGGAAGCTGACCACCAACGTGAAAGACCGCTTTGGCCGGAACGCGGAGGTGCTCCGGATCTTTATCACGGCCGGCGCTCCGGAGGAGATCGCGTATGAGTCCCATCCGCATATCGGAACGGACCGTCTCCGGGACGTGGTGCGGGCGATCCGGAACGAGATCATCCGGCTGGGCGGAGAGGTCCGCTTCCGCACCCGGATGACCGATCTTATCATCCGGGACGGCGCGCTGACCGGTATTCTGGAGCAGCCTTCGGACGGCGGCGCACCCTGTCGACTGGAGACGGAGGTATGCGTGCTGGCGCCGGGACACAGTGCCCGGGATACCATCCGGATGCTGTACGGACGGCAGGCGGACATCACGCGGAAGGATTTCGCGGTCGGCTTGCGGGTTTCGCATCCCCAGAAGATGATCGACGAGCGCGCCTACGGCATCGGCGCTCCGGAGGAGAGGGCGCGCCTCGGCCTTCCGGCCGCCAGCTACAAGCTGGTGACCCGCGCCGCCTCGGGCCGCGGCGTCTACAGCTTCTGCATGTGCCCGGGCGGGTATATCGTCGACGCATCCTCCGAACCGGGCGGACTGGCCGTGAACGGGATGAGCGACTACGCGCGGGACTCCGCCCGGGCCAACAGCGCCATCGTGATGACGGTCGGAGCGGAGACGGTTGGAGGAGACGGCCCGCTGGACGGCCTGCATTTTCAGGAAAGGCTCGAGAGACGCGCCGCGTCTCTCGCGGCCGGACGGATTCCGGTCGAGCGCTTCACCGAATTTGAGCGTGCGTTCCGTGATCCGTTCTCAGCGGACACGGAGGTCCGTCCCCTGACGGCGGAAGAGACGGAGGCGCTCTGCCTTAAGGGAAGAAGCGCGCGGGCTCCGCTGCATGCGCTGCTGCCGGAGACGCTGACCGCGGATTTCATCGAGGGTATGCATACGTTCGAGCGGAAAATTCCCGGGTTTGCCGGGCCGGAGGCGCTGGTCGCGGGACTCGAGAGCCGCACATCCTCGCCGGTGCGGATCACGCGGGACGAAAGCTTCCAGTCGAACATCCGCGGGCTCTACCCCTGCGGGGAGGGAGCCGGGTATGCCGGCGGCATCATGTCGGCGGCCATCGACGGCATCAGAACGGCGGAGGCGGTGGCCCGGCGGTACCGTCCGGACGCGGGAACAGATGAAGCAAACGGACCACAGTAAAGGAAGGAGCAGATAAAATGCCTGAACAGGCCCCTCTGAAAACCCACCACATGACATACCACTGGCACCGCATGGTCGAATCGAAGAGCGATACCCCGATCCGGAAGGCGGAGCTGCATGACAAGGCGCTGCTGATCGGACGCGTGGGTCTGATGATGCTGTCCGTCGGGACCGGCGCCTACCGCGTGCGGGAGTCGATGGATATCCTTTCCCGTGAGCTCGGCGTCACCTGCTCGGCGGATATCGGCCTTGTCTCGCTTGAGTGCACCATCTATCAGGGAGAGCACGCGGTGACGCAGGCGCTGTCCCTGAAATCCACCGGCATCAACACGGACAAGCTGATGGAGCTGCAGAAATTCGTCCGCGCGTTTCCGGAGATGGCGGATACGATGACGGCGGATGAGCTTCACCGGAAGCTGGACGTCATCCGGGACCGCCCGGGTCATTATTCCCCGGCTCGGCTCGGCTGCGCGGCGGGACTCGCCTGCTTCGGGTTCACCTTTCTTCTGGGCGGCGGTCTGGTGGAGATGATCTGCACGCTGCTGGGCGCGGGCGCCGGAAACGCCATCAAGTCGTATATGGTGAAGCGGAAGCTCACGCTGCTCGCGGGCACGATCGTCGGCGTCGCGGCGGCCTGTCTCGTCTATGTGCTGTCGGTCCAGTTCGGGGAACGCTTCCTCGGCGTCTCGCCGGAGCATGAGGCCGGCTATATCTGCGCGATGCTCTTCATCATCCCGGGATTCCCGCTGATCACCGGAGGAATCGATCTTGCGAAGCTGGATATGCGGTCCGGGCTGGAGAGGATGTCCTACGCCGTGCTGATCATTCTGGTGGCGACGGCGACCGGATGGGTGACGGCGGCTGCGCTCAGCTTCCGGCCCGCGGATTTCATCCCCCAGGATCTCTGGTATCCGCAGCAGGTGCTGCTCCGGCTTCTGATGAGCTTCTTCGGCGTCTACGGCTTCTCTCTGATGTACAACAGCCCCCGGAAGATGGCCGCCACCGCCGGTCTCATCGGCGCCGTTTCGAACACCGTCCGGCTGTCGCTCGTCAGTTATCTCGGGATGGCCGGAGGCGAGGCGGCCTTCATCGGCGCGCTGCTTTCCGGCCTGCTGGCCTCCGCGGTCAGAAAAAAGTCGGGCTATCCGAGAATCTCCCTCACCGTGCCGTCCATTGTGATCATGGTGCCGGGTATGTATATGTACAGGAGCCTTTATAATCTGGGCGTGAATAATGTGACGGAAGCGGCGCACTGGATGTCCGGCGCCTTCATCATTGTGCTGGCGCTGCCGCTCGGGCTGGTGGCCGCGCGGATTCTGACGGACCGGAGCTTCCGGCATGTGATTTGAGAGGAGCAGGATGAGAACATATCTGTTTCTGGGCGACAGCGTGACGGACAGCAGCCGGAACTGGGATGAGGAAGGTCTTGGGGAAGGGTATGTGCGGAAAATCGCGGAGACGCTTCATTACGGATCCGGGGAGCTGCGCGTCGTCAACGCAGGAACCGACGGCTATACGCTGGAGGACCTGCTGTCGGAGTGGGAGAAAACGGAGCGGACAATCAAAGAGGCGCCGGGCGGCGCCTCTTCCTGCTTCGTTTCGGTTCTGATCGGGATCAATGATGCGCTCGGCATCGCGTCTTCGGCGGAACGATCCGCGGATCCGGCGGATTTCACTTCAGAAAAAGAAGGCCGGACGGAACGTGTCCGGGATCTTCCGTCCGGCGGCGCAGCCGACCGGGCGGTCTGCCGCTTCAGCGAACGGTTTAGGGAACTTGCCGCCCGGATCCGCGCCGCCGGATGCGGCCGCGTGACCGTGATTGAGCCCTTCGCACTCGAGCCCGTGACGTTCGGCGGGGCGGAGGCGCCGGAATGTCTCCTCCCGGTTCTGGACCGGATCGCGTCGGCGGAGGAGAAAGCGGCCTCGGAGGCAGGCTTCGTCTTTGTCCCGACCCGTTCCGTCTTTCTCCGTCAGAGTCAGTGCTCCGGGGAGCCGCTGACGGTGGACGGCATTCATCCCACCGATGAGGGACACGAGCTGCTGGCGGAGCGGTTCCTCAAGACCATCCGCTTCAGCGGAACGGACCGGAGGCAGGGCGGTTTTATTCTCCCGCCTTATGAATGAAGCGGCTCACGTGCTTGTAGAGCAGGAAGGTGGCGGCGCTGACGAGCACCCCCTTCAGAAGATTGAACGGTACGTTGCACAGCAGCACGAGTCCGTTCAGGGACGTGACGGCCGGATTGACCTGCGTGCCCATCGCGACGATGGCGTCGACGGAGAGACCGAAGGCCTTTGCGTACGCGGGAATCAGAAAATAGAGATTCATCACCGCGCCGCAGACGGTCATGCAGGCCGTGCCGGCGGCCATCCCGGCCAGTGCGCGTCTTCTCGTCTTCCGGTTCTGGTAGATAAGACCGGCCGGCAGCAGCAGGGCGAAGCCGATGAGGAAATTCGCGAAATCTCCGACGAAGGCCGTGGACGTTCCCTTCAGAAGAAGATGAAGAAGAATCTTGACGAGCTCGATCAGCGTGCCGGCAACCGGGCCGAAGGCGAACGTGCCGATCAGAACGGGCACCTCACTGAAATCAAGCTGGTAGAAGCCGGGGAGAAAAGGCAGAGGAAACTCGAAATACATCAGGACCGCCGCGACGGCGCCGAAGACGCCGACAAATGCGACCTCCTTTGTGCGAAATGCACCCGTCTGACGGGTGTCCGGCCGGACCGGTCTTTCTGCTGTGTCTGTCATAGGAAAACCCTCCTTTTGATGTGGCGGCCAGCGCCGCGGTCTGAGGATTCATCGGTGCAGAACCTGAAAAAGAAAATCGGAGCCCCGGATGTCGTTCATCCGGGGCTCCGTACACGCCATGCATCTGATCTCCAAACACATACGCCATTCTTCTTTCATCCAGACTTTACTGTCGGTACCGGACTTTCACCGGTTCAGCACTTGCGTGGTCGCGGACTGTCACCGCCGGTAGGGAATCACACCCTGCCCCGAAGAATTCTGCTGACCTTATTATACACAGGAGGGAAGAGAATGCAAGCGGCATGTAAGGAAAGGTTTTTCATGTATCCGGATGTCAGGGGGACAAACCCGGCTTCTTTGTGGTAGACTGAGGAACGGTAAAGCCCGGCGGGACGCTGTCGCATGGCCGGGCAAAGAAGTCGGAGGGAGGACAGTCCGGAGATGAGGGAGATCCTGTCGAATCAGTATGTGGAAGCGCTGCTCTTCACAGCCGTGATGCTGCTGCTCCTCAAGATCAACGGGCGGGTGTTCCGTACGCTGAAAAAGAGGAGAAACAACTCCGCGATGGCCTTTCTGGAAGGCGTCATCCGCGCCCTGATCATCATCGCGATCGTGGTCCGGATTCTGAATCTGTGGAGCGGTTTCTCGAAATTCAGCAA
This sequence comes from Chordicoccus furentiruminis, assembly GCF_019355395.1. GTDB lineage: Bacteria > Bacillota > Clostridia > Lachnospirales > Lachnospiraceae > Chordicoccus > Chordicoccus furentiruminis. The sequence continues at coordinate 675,513 of NZ_CP048829.1, read as the reverse complement.
TCAGATCCTGATGTCATCCTCGCTGCTGATCGTCGTACTCGGGTTCGTCTTTCAGGAAGGACTGAGCAATATCGTGCACGGACTGATCCTGCTTGTCTTCAAGCCGTTTGAAATCGGCGACCGGGTCCGCGTGACGGTGAACGGAACGGAGCTGACGGGCTATGTCACGACCATCAATCTGAGAAGTACCGTGATCCGGAACCTCATCAATTCGGCCTCGCTCATCGTCCCCAACGCGGCGATGGATACGGCGGTCATCGAAAATGCCCATTACGCGGAGAATGCTTATACGACGGGACTCATCGACCTCTCCGTGACCTACGAATCGGATCTCGACCTGGCGGTCCGGACAGCGGCGGATGTGATCGCGGCGCATCCGGCGGTCCGGGCGGCGCGGGCGGACAGAGGGGAGAACGGGCCGGTGAGTGTCATTGTGAGGGATCTGGGCGAATCCGGCATCAGCCTCCGGTGCAGCGTGCTCACGCATACGCCTGAGGAGAATTATCAGGCCTGCTCCGATCTCCGGCTGGCGCTCTGGCGGCGGTTTCAGGAAGAAGACGGCCTTGAATTTGCCTACCCGCACATGCAGATTCTGGAAGAAACGGAAGCCGGACAGAAGAAGGAGGCGTGCGATGTCCTTTCTTCATAAGAATGAGAAAAAGAAATCCGCCGGGACGAAGGCATACGATCCGGAGAAAATGCAGCCCGCTATCCGGTGCAGCATCTGCACCGGGGAGCAGGTCGCCGGCTTTCTGAACAGGGAAAGCGGCCGGTTCCGCGAGGACCGGCTGGTACGGAATGAGACGGATATCGAATCGTTCCGCGCGGATTACGGAATCGACGGCGAAATTGTGAAAATTTACTGAACGGGCACCCCGGATTTACTTGAACCGGGCTTTATGTTAGAATGGGCCTCAGGTATGCGTTGTCTGAAGCAAAGGAGGCTCGACCGTGTCCACCATCTGGAGCCAGATCCGAATATTTCTCAATGACCTGTATTTCCCGAAAATACAGGCCATCGATATTGTGGAAATTCTGATTCTGGCCTTTCTGATCTATATCTTTATGGAATGGATTCAGCGGACACGCGCCTATACTCTTCTGAAGGGGATCCTGATCGTGGTTCTCTTCATACTCGTCGCGACGATCTTTCAGATGGCTGCGATCCTCTGGATCACGCAACGGCTGGCGTCCGTGGCTCTTCTGGCGCTCGTCATCATCTTTCAGCCGGAGCTCCGGAAGGCGCTGGAGCAGCTCGGAAACAAAAGCCTTCTTTCGTCTGTCTTTCTGTTTGAAAATGCAGGCGAGAAAGGCGAGCGGTTTTCGGACCGGACGATTTCCGAGATCGTCCGCGCGGTCAACGAGATGAGCGAGGTGCGCACCGGCGCGCTGATCGTCCTTGAGCAGAACATTCTCCTCACGGAGTACATCGATACCGGCATCATGCTGGATGCGGAAGTCTCAAGCCAGCTTCTGATCAATATCTTTGAACATAACACGCCGCTTCACGACGGGGCGGTGATTCTCCGGGGCGACCGGATCACCGCGGCGACCTGTTATCTTCCTCTTTCGGATAACGCGAAGATCAGCAAGAAATACGGCACGCGCCACAGGGCCGGGCTGGGGATCAGCGAAGCGTCGGATTCCTTCACGATCATTGTGTCGGAGGAGACGGGCCGGGTTTCCTGCGCCTATATGGGCGTGCTCACCACCGGCGTCACGGCCAGCGGACTCCGCGAGCAGCTTCATCAGATGCAGAAGCGGACCCTGAGAATGAGGGATGCGCGGATCCCGCGGTTCCGGAAAGGATGGAAGAAGGATGAAACGTAATCACGTCTTCACGCATCCGGTTCTCGGTGTCGTCTCGCTGGTGATCGCCTTCTTTGTCTGGCTGATCGTGATGAACGTCAGCGATCCGGTCCGAACGAAGACGTTCGCCTCGATCCCGGTCAGCGTGTCGAACGCCTCCTATGTGGAATCGAAGGGACTTTCCTACAAAATTGCGGACGGTTTTCAGAATATCAGCGTGACGGTGAAGTCCAACACCTCGATCATCGAGCGGCTCAGCACGTCCAGCATCGTGGCCAATGCGGATCTGACGCAGATCATCGACTTCAACTCCGATCCGGTGATGGTGCCGGTGACGGTTCAGATTCCGGGCGTTTCGACGGACAGCATCACGGCGAATCCGCGAAACATCGAAATTTCGCTCGAGGATATGGTGAGCCAGGATTTCGTGATCAATACCACGGCGGGCGATACGTCGCCGGCGAACGGATATGAGATCGGATCGATTTCCGCCACACCGGAGAAACTGACGCTGCGCGGGCCTAAGTCGCTGATCGAGCGGATCGACAAGGTCGTCGCCCAGGTGGATGTCACCGGGCTGAAGACCGACGCCACGCTGGGCACGACGATCCGGGTCTTTGACAAGAACGGCGACGTGCTGAGTGATTCGCGGATGAACTATCTGACGCCGAATATCGGCTTCGATGACATCCGCGTCCGGGTGACACTGGACGAGGTGCTTTCGGATGTGCCGATCGTTGCGCAGAGCTACGGCACGCCGGCGGAGGGCTACACGGTCGGCGACATCTCCGTGACGCCGTCCACGATCCAGCTGGTGGGCAGTGAGGACGCGCTCGATGCCTTCCGCGCGGACGGAGGAAAGATCGTGATTGATTCCGATTCGAAGGCGGTTGATATCAGCGGCGCCTCCTCGGACCAGGACATCAACGTCAAGATTACCGATTATCTGCCGGCGGATCTGCGGCTCGCCGCCGACCTGACGGATAAGGTGGTCGTCAACGTCAAGATCCTCGAGCAGAACACAAAGTCGTTTGAGATCGAGACGAAGAACATCCGTCAGGACAATCTGCCGGACAGCCTCAACGCTGTATTCAAGGAATCGCAGCTGGATGTCCGTGTGAAGGGGAGCGATGAGAAACTCGCCCGTCTGAGCACGGATGACATCAGTGCGTCTGTGGATCTGAGCGGCGTGAAGGCCGGGGACGTGACGCTGCCGGTAAGTATTTCTCTGCCGGATGGCTATGAACTGGCGTCTCAGGTGACGGCGGATCTCACGATTTCTGCCACCGAGGGTGATTCGAAGGCGGACAGCGTGAACGCGTAGACACGGCGGGAACGCAGTGTATGAAGGAGGAAAATTCATGGTCAGCGGTACAGTAGTGGTGAGAAATGCATCCGGTCTTCACCTGAAGCCGGCGGCGCGGTTCTGTGAGGAAGCGCTGAAATACAAGTCGACCATCACCTTTACGTTCGAGAACACAACCGCGAACGCGAAAAGCGTTCTGTCGATTCTGGGCGCCTGCGTCAAGTGCGGCGACGAGATTGAGATTGTCTGCAACGGGGAAGACGAGAAGGAAGCGCTGAAACATCTGATCAGTGTGGTTGAGGAGGGGCTGGGAGATGAAATCTGAGAAAAGAGGAATGAAGCGGAGAGCGGCGCTGCTGGCACTGCTCCTCGCGGCGGCGGTCGGCGCGGCCCCGCTGCGGATCCCGGCGGACAGCGCCGGCGGAGCGGAGGCAGCCGCAGGCAGCGAGGCGCAGATCGTGGATGACGGCGGGACGGACGGTTTTACCGATCTGGCTGACGATGAGACCGGCACGGACGCGGCGGTCGACGGAACGGACGCCGATGCGGGCAGCGGATCGGGGGCGTCCTCCGGAAATGCTTCATCCGCCGGCGCGGCGGCTGCGTCCGCAACGGCAGTCCGGACTTATACGGATGACGGAGCCGGTACGGCGGATACGCAGACCGGCACGCAGACGGATACGCAGGCGGCTGCCACGCCGGCCGCGTCATCCGCGTCCGCGGCATCGCAGTCCGATTCCGCCGCGGCGTATGCCGCGGACAGCGGGACGAATGACCACCCCATTGCCGATCCTTCCGTCGTACAGACGAACGGCTACGCGGACTGGCCGCAGGGCAAGGACATCGACGCGGACTACGCCTGCCTGATGGATGCGAAGACCGGTGTCGTACTCTACGCCAAGGGAAAGGATACAGCGACGCCGCCCGCTTCCGTCACCAAGATCATGACCTGTCTGCTGGCGCTGGAAAAGGGCGATCTGAACGCGCAGGTGACGATGACCGGGACGGCCACCCGTTATGCGACGGACGGAAGCTCGAACCTCTACACGCAGGCCGGAGAAGTATTCACGCTGAAGGACATGCTGTACGGCATGATGCTGAAATCAGCCAACGATATGGCGACTCAGATCGGCGAGTACATCGGCGGCGGCTCCATCGATCATTTTGTCGAGATGATGAACCAGCGCGCGGCGGAACTGGGATGCCGCCACACGCATTTCGTCAACGCGTGCGGGATGCCGGCCGACAATCATGTGACGACGGCGTACGATATGTGCCTGATCACGCAGGCGGCGCTGAAGAACGATACCTTCCGCCAGATCATCGGCACGAAGCAGTATACGATACCGGCCACCAATATGACGGAGGCCCGGATTTTCCAGAACCATCACAACTGGGTGCTGAATCCCTCCGACGGGCCGCGCGGCTTTGTCGGCGGCAAGACCGGCTACACGGACGCGGCGCTGAATACGCTTGTTTCCGTGGTGGACCGTGACGGCATGGAGCTGATCGCCGTGACGCTGCACGATCAGGGAAGCGACAAGTGCCTCGCGGATTCGGCCTATCTTTTCCGGTACGGGTACAAGTATTTCCACGAGGTGACCGTCGACCAGGGCGACGGCGTGACCGGGGGCGGCGTCGCCACGCTGCCGCTTGACGCAGGCGCGGACCGGATCACGAGGCAGACACAGGAGGCGACGGATCCGAAGCTGGGCGCGGTTGTGAAGACACAGTACCTTTTCGGAGAGAAAAAGGTCGGATCCTCCGTCATGACGAAGGACGCCTATGACCGGAAGAACGGCGTCACGCCGACGCCTTCATCCGTTCCGGCGCTGTCCTCCGCGGAATCCGCGGTCTCTTCCGCGGCCGAGACGATGGCTTCGTCTGAAGAGGCGGAATCCGCCGAGCCGGCGGTGAGCGACGGCGTGAAGAACACCCCCTCGATGAACGCGGCGAACCGCACGAAGCAGCAGGCCGCTCAGGTCGTTCTGCCGAGCGGCATCGTGATGGACCGGAATCTTTTTCTCGCGATGGCGGTGCTGTCCTCGATGATTCTGATCGGCATCATCGCGATCATCATCACCGTGATTCTGAGAAGACGGCGCAACTGAGATCAATGCAGCAGCCATGTACGGGCGCCGCCGAGTGCGGCGCCTGTGTACTGCCGGGGAGTCCGAGATGAGTGAAAAGGAGAGAGGCCGGGAGTGGCCCGGTCATGATACCCTGATGGAAAAGGCGCGTTACGGCGCCTATTTTGCGTTGGACGGCCTCCGGGGCGGAGCCGTGCGGAAACGGGTGGAGAGCGACGCGGCCGCGTTTCATCAAGGCACGTCCGTGGAGGAGACGGAGCGGCGGCTTCGTCACATTCTGGATCACGCTGTCCGGACAGTGCCGTACTACCGCCATACGGAGAGCGGCGCGCCGCTCTCCGCGTTTCCGGTGGTCAACAAGGATACGTTCCGGGAGCATTATGATTCATTCCGTTCGAGGGCCTACCTTGACGCGAAGGACAACCGCGTGATGACGACGAGCGGATCCACCGGTACGCCTTTTTCCATGATTCAGAACCGCGGAAAGGCGCTGATGAATACGGCGGACAGCATCTTTCTCAGTCAGCTCGGCGGCTACCGGATCGGTGAGAAAACCGCCTTCATCCGTGTATGGGTCAACAACGTGAAGAAAAGCCGGCTGGCGCTGTTCGCGGAAAACACCATCATGATGGAGAGCTCCTCGCTGTCCGACGAGTCGATCGCGGGCATGCTGGAGACGATCCGCCGCGAGAGGGTGAAGGTGCTGACCGGATACGCGTCCGCGCTCGGGGAAATCAGCCGTTACATCGAGCGGCACGGCGTGGATATGAGCGGTTTTTCGGTGCATGCGATCCTCCCGATCTCCGAGACGATGCCGGATCCCGTGCGGGCGCAGCTTTCGCGTCAGTTCGGCTGTCCGGTCCGGTCCTATTACTCCAACGAGGAGAACGGGATTATGGGGATCGAGAGCGAAACGGATGATTCCTACTACATCAATTCGGAGAGCTATTATTTCGAAATTCTGAAGTTTGACCGCGACGAGCCGGCCGGCGAGGGAGAACTGGGGCGGATCGTGCTCACGGATCTGACGAACGAGGCGTTTCCCGTGATCCGGTACGACAACGGCGACAGCGCGGCTGCCAGAAAGGTGATGAAGAACGGCCGGTTCCGTCTCATGCTGACGAAGCTGTACGGGCGCCGGAGCGACCTTCTCTACGACACGAAGGGGCGTCCCGTCACGCCGTACGTCATCACGAACAATTTCTGGGATGTGGAGGGCGTCCGTCAGTACCGCTTCCTCCAGACCGGAAGGAAGACCTACGAGCTGAGGCTTAACGGCGACCGGAGCCGGATGAACGCGGAGGACATGCTGAGGCGGATCCGGCCGGCGCTGGGAGAGGATGCCGACATCACGGTTACCTATGTCGACGAGATCCCCGTGCTGGCATCAGGCAAACGGAAATACATTGAAAATCTCTGTCCGGAGCTGATCCATGAAAAGAACTGATTCCAGCGGGAAGATCGCCCGCAACACGCTGTATACCATCGGCGGCGCCCTCGTGCTGAACGGCGTGCTTCAGCTGCTGATCTATCCGCAGCTGGCCGCGCGGCTCGGAGCGGAGCAGAACGGCACGATGCTCTATCTGATGGCGCTGGTCAACACGCTCGGGCCTTCGGTCGGGCAGGCTCTCAACAACAGCCGGCTGGTGCTGCGGCGGGGCCGTTCGGTGACCAACGGAGACTACAGCGCGGCGGTCTTCCTGTATTCTCTCATCGGGATCGCGGGCGCGCTCCTGTTCGCGCGCAGCTCGCTGGGAGGCGCGGCGGGGGCGCTGCTCACGGCGCTTCTCATACTGCTCACGGATTTCCGCTACTACGGTGATGTGGAATACCGCCTGTCTCTCAATTACAGGCGGTACTTCCTCTACTACGCGGTCTGCTCGGCCGGATATGCGGCCGGCTTCTGTCTGTACCGGGTGACCGGGAACTGGTATCTGATCTTTCTTGCCGGCGAAGCGGCGGCTCTCCTTTATGTGGCGGCCACCGGATGCATTTTCAGAAATGTCACGGTCCGGTCGGCCAGCTTCCGTCTGGTCATGGAGCGCGGCGGACTTCTGGTGCTGTCCTATTTCGTCACGAACCTCACTCTCAACATCGACCGGCTGTTTCTCAAGCCGGCGCTCGGCGGAGAGGCCGTTTCGGTATACTATGCGGCGTCTCTGATCGGGAAGACGCTGGTACTCTTCATCGCGCCGGTCAACACCATCGTGATCTCTTATCTTACGAAGGACCGGGTCAGGATCACGAAGAAGCGGTTCATGAAGTTTGCCGGAATCGGGCTGGCCGTATCGGCGGTATTCTTTGCGCTCTGCGAAGCGGTGACGCCGGTGTTTATCCGGCTGTTCTATCCGTCTCTGGCGGAGCGGACACAGCCGATTCTCACGGTTGTCACGCTGTCCCAGATCCTCGCGATGCTGTCGGCCTACCTCTTCATCGTGGTGCTGACGTTCACCGGCGAGATATGGCAGCTGATTCTGCAGTGCTGTCATCTCGGACTGGTGCTGGTGCTGATCAGCGTGATGACAAAGCGCGGCGGACTGACGGGCTTTTCGGCCGGCGTGCTGCTCGCCAATCTTGCCCGCGTCGCGGTGGTGCTGGCGCTCGGTGTGGTCCGGGCGGAGAAGAATCCGGAGGCGGGAGACGCGTAACGGGCGCCGTCTGTATGAAGGAAGCGGATCCGGCTGACGGCCGGACGGATATACTCAGGAGAAAAGGAGACGAATATCATGCATAAGCAGGCAGGAGAAGTGCTGCGGCGGACCGCCTGGACCGCGCTTGACCGCGTGCAGGGCGGCAGACTGGAGAAGATGCTGGCCGTCAACAAGGCGGAGATCGTCCGGGGGGTAACGGAGGAATATCGGAGAAGGCGCCTCCAGGCCGTCATGGATTACGCGTCCCTCTGCTCGCCTTACTACCGGTCGCTGCCGGACCATCCGACACTCCGCGATTTTCCGGTGATGACGAAGCGGGACTATGTGGAGCATTTCGATGAAGTGCTGAGCGATGAGTACAGGGACCGCCGGGAGAAGCTGCACCGCTTTTCCACCAGCGGCTCCACCGGGACGCCGTTCACCGTGCTGGCGGACGACGGGAAGCAGGACCGGGTCAATATGAATTTCATGGCGGTGATGGAGCTGAACGGGTTCCGTCTCGGTATGAAGCGCGGCGAGTTCCGGGCCTGGATCCGGGGAAAGAATACGATCTCGAACCTCCGTTCCTTCACCAACAACCTGCTGATGATCGACATCTCGAATATGGGAGACACCGCCATGAGAGCCATCGTCGAACGGATCATCGACGAGCGGATCCAGGTGCTGGTAGCCTACTCAAGCGCGATCACGGCACTGACGGATTACATCGGGCGAAGCTCCCTCGATATCAGCGGCTGGAGCGTCGAGATGATCTTCACGATGGGCGAGGCGCTTCCGGATTCGACACGGGAGAAGGCGGAGGAACTGTTCGGCATCCGGCCTGTGCTTTCATACGGAAACAACGAGAACGGTTTCATCGCGGTTTCGCTGCCGGGGCAGAAGGGCTATACGGTGGATCTCTACAATTTCTATGTGGAGATTCTGAAGCTGGATTCGGATGAGCCGGCGGACGAGGGCGAACCGGGACGGATCGTCGTCACGGATTTCTACAACCGGGCCTTTCCGATGATCCGGTACGATACCGGCGATACCGGCATTCTGAACCGGATTCCGGACGCGGACGGACGGGTGAGGGAAGTGTTCACAGACATCTACGGGCGTCGCGGCTCTCTGATCCGGAACACAAAGGGGGAGCCGCTGTCGATTCATGTCTTCATGAACAATCTGCTGAATTTCGAGGGCGTGCTGCGCCAGGCCCGCTGCATTCAGCTGACCCGCACCTCGTACCGCCTCCTTCTCAACGCGGAAATCGGCGCGAAGGTGAAGGAGCCGGAGGTCGTGGCCTCCTACCGGAAGTATCTGGGGGACGACGCGGAGATCGAGGTCGAGTACGTTGACGAGATTCCGGTTCAGCAGTCCGGCAAGACGATGGTATGCGAGCAGCGCTGCCCTGACTATCTGTGAGGCGGAGATGAAAGTATCTGATTATCTGGTTGAGAAGGCCGCGGAGGCGGGGATCCGGGACGTTTTCCTCGTGACCGGCGGCGGGGCGATGCATCTGGACGATTCCTTCGGACACAGTCCGAGGATGCGCTGCACCTATCATCACAATGAGCAGGCGGCCGCGATGGCGGCGGAGGCCTACGCGAGAGCGGAGATGAGGCCGGCCTGCGTGCTGGTGACCTCCGGTCCGGGCGCGACCAACGCGATGACCGGCGTGCTCTGCGCCTACATGGAGTCGATCCCGCAGCTGATCATCTCCGGCCAGGCACGCTACGAGACGACCGTGCGCAGCACGGGACTTCCGCTCCGGTCCATGGGGATCCAGGAATTCGACATCACCCGGAGCGCGGAGGCGATGACGAAGTACGCGGTCATGATTACGCGTCCGGAGGACGTCCGGTACTGCGCCGAGCGGGCGCTTTATCTGATGATGAGCCGCCGCAGAGGGCCGGTCTGGCTGGATGTGCCGCTTGACGTGCAGGCGGCGGAGATTGATCCGGCTTCTCTGAAAGGCTATGATCCGGCGGAGGATCCGGATGAGCAGGTTCCCCCGGTCAGCGATGCGGCTGTGGCGGAGATCATAAGAAAGCTCAGAGAGGCGGAGCGGCCGGTTCTGTTCGGCGGCTTCGGCGTCCGTTCGGCTGGGGCCGCGCGGGAGTTCCGCCGTCTCGCGGAGCTTCTCGGAATCCCGACGCTCGGCGGCATGTCCTCCGTCGATCTGATGCCGGAAGACCATCCGCTGTTCGCCGGCCGCACCGGCATGACGGGAAGCCGGTCCGGCAATTTCGCGGTCGCCGGATGCGATCTTTATCTTTCCATCGGAAGCCGTCTGAGCTTTCTTCAGACCGGCTTTGATTACACGGAATGGGCGCGGGGCGCCTTTGTGATTCTGAACGAGCTGGACCCGAACGAACTGAAGAAGCCGAATGTCCGCGTCGATCTCCCGGTGATCGGGGACGCGAAGGAGCTGATCCTTCGCCTGACGGAGACGCTCGAGGAGGAGGGCGCCTCGCCGTCCCGTCCCTTCTGCGCAAAGGCGCAGCCCTGGCTCCGCCGCTGCATGGAGAGGAAACGGCGCTATCCGATGGTGACGGAGGCGGAGCGCGGCCCTCAGCCGGACGGACTCGCCAATATTTACCGGTTCTACGACGCGCTGTCCGATCAGCTTCCGGAAGGCGCGATGGTGCTGGCTTCCTGCGGAACGTCGCGGGTGGCCGGAACGCAGGTCTTCCGTGTGAAGGAGGGACAGCGGTTTATCACCAATTCCGCCACAGCCTCGATGGGCTATGGACTGCCGGCTGCCATCGGGCTTGTCCGCGCCACGGATGGCGGAGAGGTGACGCTGGTCACCGGAGAAGGATCTCTGATGATGAATCTTCAGGAAATGCAGACCATCGCGACGAACCGTCTGCCCGTGCGGATTTTCCTGATCTGCAACGGAGGCTATCACTCGATCCGTCAGACACAGCACGCGTATTTCCGTGACCCGCTGATCGGGATCGGACCGGAAAGCGGCGATCTCGGATTCCCGGATCCCGCGGGGCTGGCATCCCTGTTCGGATTCCGCTTTGCCCGGTGCGTGCGAAACGAGACGATATCGGCGGATTTGCGGAGCGCGCTGGAGCTGGAGGCGCCGGCGCTGATCGAGGTTGAAGTTTCGCCGCTTCAGAAGACGGAGCCGAAGATCGCGTCCCGGAAGCTTCCTGACGGCCGGATGGTGTCCTCGCCCATCGAGGATATGGCGCCGTTCCTTCCGCGGGAGGAGCTGGCGGAGAACGTGGAGGTGCCGCTGACGGAGAACGAGCGGCGCAGATAGACAGGGGAGAAGATGGAAGAGAAGAAAAAACGGATTTCCGTGGTGATCCCGACCTACAATGAGGAAGACAACGTGGGACCGATGACGGATACGCTGACGAAGGTGTTCACGGAGCAGCTGCCGGCGTACGACTATGAGATCATCTACATCGATAATCATTCGAAGGACCGCACCCGGGCGATCCTCCGCTCAATCTGTGAGAAGGACCGCCATGTCAGGGCCATCTTCAACGCGAGAAACTTCGGCCAGATGCGCTCCCCGGTGCACGGACTCCGTCAGGCATACGGCGACTGCGTGGTTCGGCTGAACGCGGATTTCCAGGATCCGCCGGAGCTGATTCCGACGCTGGTTCACGAGTGGGAGAAGGGGCATAAGATCGTCATCGGCATCAAGTCGAAGACTGACGAGGGGCGGTTCATGGCTTGGGTGCGCCGCTGTTACTACCGTCTGCTGCGGAAGATCACGGACATCGGCCACATCGAGAATTTCACGGGCTTCGGTCTCTATGACAAGGCGTTCGTGGATGTGGTCCGGAAGATTCACGACCCGATGCCTTACCTTCGCGGCATGATCGCCGAATTCGGCTATGATTACCAGACGGTGCCCTATGAGCGGCCGAAGCGCCGCGCGGGAAAGAGCAAGAATAATTTCTACAGCCTCTACGATGTGGCGATGGTGGGGATTACGTCCTACTCGAAGGTCGTTCTCCGACTGGCCACCTTCATCGGCTTTCTCATCGGGGCAGTGAGCTTCGTGCTGGCGATCCTGTACCTGATTTTAAAACTGCTGCACTGGAGCTGGTTCCCGGCCGGCATGGCGCCGCTCGTGATCGGCATGTTCTTCCTCGGCGGCGTGGAGCTCTTCTTCATCGGCCTTCTGGGCGAGTACATCCTTTCGATCAACCAGAGAGTGCTCGACCGTCCTCTGGTAGTGGAGGAGGAGCGGATCAATTTTGATGACAATACGCCGGTGGTGGAGTAACCGCCGGACCGGTATGAAGACGCCCCGTCCGCGCTTTGAAGCGCGGGCGGGGCGTCTTCTGCGGGGGAAGAACCTGCGGACGTCCGGGGAAGGGGAAGCGCAGGGATTGCGGGATTCATTGCCCCCGCGCCTTTTCCCGTCTTGCGGCGGCGATGTACGCGGCCAGCCAGAGAAGGAGCAGAGAACCGGAGAGCCGCAGCGCGGCCCGGTTTTCCGAAGACCGGTACACGAGACGGATGTCGGATTTGCCGCCTGAAACCGGGATCCCGACGAGGCCGCCGTTGATGTTCAGAACCTTTGCGGACCGGCCGTTGACCTTCGCCCTCCAGTTCGCATTCCAGAGGACGGGAACGCAGAAGATTCCGTCTTTATCGCTGCGGAGGGATGCGCGGTAGGTGCCGCCGTCCATCTGGATCCCGGACACATCGGTGGAAGCGAGCGGCTCAAGAAGCGAGCCGGCGTCTTCAAGTGTGAGGACGGAGAGACGGCTCAGCCGGGTCGTGCCGCCGTCCGATGGGAAATCCAGCCGGATCCGTGCCGCCTCGTCCGGAAGGAGAAGCAGGAGATCCGGCATACCCGGTTCGATGCTGAAGGGCAGCCGGTCCTCCGGATCCGGATCCGTCTGCCCTTTGCGGAGACAGAAGACCTCCATCCGGCGGATGCTGCTCATCGAACGGGTACCCCGAACGTGGATCGAGAGCAGGCGGACCGAACCTTTCGCCGTGACGCCGCCGAGATCGTAGTAGAGATAGGGATCGGAGCCGGAAGGCCTGAAAACCTTCATCGCACTGATGGAGTCGGAGGCATCCGAGACGGTCAGCTGATTGGCTTCCGTGCCGCTGTCCAGAAGGTCACGGGAGCTGAGACGGGCCGAAAGGGCGCTGATCTCCGACCCGCTGAGGGCGGGAAGCCCGCTGATGCCGTCCGCCGCCGTTTCTCCGGCTTCTTCTGTTCCGCCGCCCGTCAGATGGCAGGCGCCAAAAAGTGCCAGCATTCGCTGGGGGAAGGCAAGTGAGGCGAGCGCACCGGAGGAGACGGTCCGTGTGTAGAGATAGCCGAAAGGCAGGGCATTCCGCACCCGGCTTACACGGAGCGCGCCTTCGTCGGTACGGATCGTTTCGAACAGTGCTTCCGGCAGTGTGTCCGAGAGACGCTCCGTGCGGTTCCGGATCAGATAGCGGCCCCCCAGCAGCGGGAAGGCGCCGAATTCCGATCCGCCTGAGACAAAGTGGTTCGCGCTGATCTGGCCCAGCCCCATCTCCTGCTTCAACGTACCGAGAGAAGCCGGGTTGGTGCTGCTGTAGACGGAAGCAGCCGGAAAACCGAGCCGCGTGCCGACATTGGCGTCCGTCGGATCCTCTGTCGCCCCGACCCGGAAGAGACCGCTGTCGCGGCTCCGGATCTCCTTCACCGCCTTTCCCGTCTCTCCGGAGGAGAGAACCGAAGCATAGGCTGAAGGTGTCACATAGTCACGGTCGTAGAGCGTCGGACGGTTCGTCACGATCAGCTCTGCCATGAGGAGCGGAAGCAGAAGGCTGAGACAGGCCGGAGCGGGACGGTCCGTACGGGTGATCAGAAAGATCAGCAGGCAGAAGAGCAGCGCGAAGACCGCGGTCTGGCCCATCGCCCGGATATCGGTCTCAAGGCCGAAGCGGCCGTCCAGCTTTCGGAGGACGGCCAGCGCGGCCAGCGTGATCGCGGCGCCGGCCGCCGCGGAGCGGCGGCAGCGGCGCCGGTCCGCTCCTGTCAGCAGATCTTTCAGAAAGAATCCGACGGCGCATGTCAGCGCGAAGGTGATCAGAAAGGAATACCGCTGGACCATCCGGTTGAACTGAAGCAGCGCGGCGGCATTTTTGCTGCAAAGGGCGAGAAGCCCCAGCGCCAGCGCGGCGATGGCCGAAGGGCGGCTCTTCCGGCTGAGAAGACGGTCTGAAAGAGACGGAAGAGCGAGGCAGGAGACGGAAAGAGCCGCCTGCTCATAGTAGTTGCCCGCTCCGCGGTAATCCGATCCGGCGCCGAAGAGATTGACGGAGAACAGACGGCCGAGAGACGTAAGGAGCGAGGCGGGACTGTTCCACTCGATGCCGCGGAATACGCCGGACGCCGCTCCGGTGCGGACCGATCCGGTGAAGGAGGAAAGGGCCGGGACAAGGGAGGCGGCTGCCAGCCCGCAGGCTCCGGCGGCCGCCATGAGGATCAGCAGCATCCGGTTCCCCGTCCGGCGGAGCGGCATCCGGCGTCTCAGGGCGAAGAAAAGAACAAAGACGAGCACGAACCAGGCCGACATGTAGGCATAGTAGTAATCCGTGAGGAGAAGCAGCGCGATCGCCAGCGCGAGCATAAGACCCCGGCGGGGCGTCGGGTCGAAGAGAACCGGAAGCAGGGCGGCCATCATGACGGTGAAAGCCGCAAGCGCGGCCCCGGCGGTCAGATTCTGACTCCACAGCGTCACATACCCCGAGAAGGTCCAGATCAGAGAGGCGGCCGCCGCGGCGGTTTTATGCCCCAGAAGACGACGGAAGAACAGCCAGCTGAAGAAGAGAAGGCAGTTGATCTCAAGAAAGAGAGTCAGCATCAGACCGGCGGGGAGCGTTCCGGGAGTGAAAAAGAGCAGAGGCGTCTTGACCGGGTTCAGGTACTTCATAAAGGTTGCTGTCGTGTCGCTCCCGAGGCCGGCGGTGAGTTCATAGCCCCCGAAGCGTCCGGCGCGGAACATACGCTCCAGCAGGGTGATCAGAGGGAGAGAGGAGGCGACGGAATCGGAGCCGATATCCGTGTACAGATAGACGGCACGGCCGGTAAGAAACCGGCTGTACAGCACAAAAAAGACCAGATTGCCGCCAAGGAGGACCGGCAGCGTCTCCCGGGCTGCCGCGCGGGCAGGTGTGGTACGTTTCATCGTCGATTTTTCTCCTGTCTTATTTTCTGACCACCATCACGACACCGGTCTGAGCCTTCACGATTCTCAGACTCAGAAGCCAGGGCTCTGTTTTCCCGTCCCGTTGCGTGCCGACGGCGGCGGTGCCGGTTTCTCTGCCTCGGGCGAAGGTGACCGAGCCGTCACCGGAGAGTGAAAGAAGCAGACGGTAGGAATGATCTTTCTTAAGCCGGACAGGATCGAAGGCGACGGTCCGGACGGATCCGGCGCTCCAGCCGCTTAAATCGGTGACGGTCAGCGTCCGGCGGGTGACTGCCGTTTCATCCTCCAGTTCAAGGCGGAGACGCAGACTTTCGGGGTGCTCCACCCCGTTGACCCGGACCTCGATATTCGCGATATCGGTTGTCAGCGGGCAGTGAAACACTTCCCCGACTGACTGCCCTGCGCGGAGGGGCTCCGCGTCCGGGCCTTCCTCCGTGGAACCGTAGAGCACCGTCGGGTCGAGCTTTGCGTGGGCCTCCGTGTAGCAGTCATTGCGGACATAGAGGGACGGGAAGCCGAGATCGGAGAGGCTGCGGTAGTTTCGGTCAAGAAACGCGCCGATTTCCGGTGCGTACTGGGATACCGCGTAGCCCCAGACGTTGAGCGTGCTGTCGTAGACGTAGATTTTCGGCGGATCGGCTTCGAGCTGGCTCAGACAGTCGGTGCGGCCCCACTCCCAGTACCAGGGCGTGGAGCCGGTGTACCTCGTCGCGACGAGCACGCCGGCGTCCAGAAGCAGATCCTGCTGATAGCTGGTGAAGCCGATTTCTTCAAGCGGCTCCGTCAGCTGGTCCAGCGCCCAGGCGAGAGAATCCGTCCGTACGGTTTCCGGAGCCGCTACCCGGAACAGGTTCGGGAAACGGACCAGATACGGCGAAAAAGCGGCGCAGAGGACCAGGAGAACCGCGGCTGCCCGCAGACGGGTATGACCGGCCCACGCCCGGATGTGGACTCGCCTGGATTCAAGGACGAAGGCGGCCATCACGGAGAGCACCGCCACCGCGGGCAGACCGTGATAATCGAAGCAGCCCCGGGTCGCGCAGGCGACGAGATAGAAGGCGGCGGCCGCCGCTTCCCACCGGCCCCGGCCCGATCCGGCTTCCCGTTTCACCCGGTCGACAAGGAAGAGGAGGGCGAGGCCCAGCACGCCGATCTGCAGCAGGACTGTGAAGGAAAGTCTGCTGAACTGGAAGGCGGCACCCAGCTTCGTGAGCCCGCCCAGGAGCGACGCCGGCACGCTGCCGCCGTAGCCGCCCGGATAGTATTTCGGATAAACCTCAGTGTTGAAGCGGTAGGCCTCATCGAAGCAGGCCCGGAGGGTGCCGGAGGAGGCGAGATACGCTGCCTCCAGCGTCAGCGGAAGGAGCATGAGAAACATCAGCGGCACATACCGTCGGAGAAGACGCAGGATACAGCGGCCGGGGTTTTCCTTCGCGGCGGCCGTGTCCCGGATCTCCACGGCGAGGACGCCCAGAAAGCAGGCGAAGACAGGAAAGACCGCGGCGAAGGAACTGAGAAAGGCCAGTGAGGAAGCGAGACTGATGAAGACGGCGGAGACGCCCGTGAGGCGGCGTTCCCGGAAAAACAGAAGCAGCTCGAAGAACAGAAGGGCTAGCCCGGCCGCTTCCAGCTGGTCGGCGAGGATCACCGTCCCGTTCTCGAGGGAGGCGATCACCGAAAGATAGATAAGCTGGGCGGCGGCGACCGTCCGGGCGCCGAAGCGCGGCGCGCAGCGGAAGAAGCAGAGGCCGGCCAGCAGGCCGAAGAGCAGATAGAAGCCGATCCGGAAGCCGGTAACGGAGTGCGCGCCCGCCGCGGCGAAGAGAGCCGCAAACTGGTAGGGAAGAGGCATATGCTGGGAGATCAGGTCCCGGTAAAGCACCTTGCCGTGAGCCATCGCGTAGCCCTTGACGAAGATCTCCTCCTCGTCCGACGGAAAGAGGCCGGCGTTCCAGAAGGCCAGCCAGAGAAGAAATACAAGCCCCCCGAAGGCGCAGGAGAGCAGGATGCGCCGCTTCCCCGTTCCGTTCCGTACAACTGACTGATTCATAACTCGCTTCCTCCGGATCCGTATCTTATTATTTACAGGTGAAATTGTACATCGCGCCGGTCCGTAAGGGCAAGCCGAAGTCCATTTGCAAATGCCTTTCCGCGATGCTATAATAGCGTCGCTATGCTGTGAGCGTGATCCATAAAAGGAAAGACATCGGCAGCAGAACGGCTCTGCGAACAGGAAGCGCGGGCCGGAAAACGGCCCGGAGACGGAAAGCGGGGGCCGGACGGCCGTCAGGCCCGGAAAGCGGGCGGCCGGAGAAGAACAGAAGGAAAGCGAAGCGTCTGAAAGGAAAGAAGAGGGGATTATGCGCACGTATCTCGTGACCGGCGGAGCCGGCTTTATCGGATCCAATTACATTCATTACATGTTCCGGAAGTATGGCGGCTCGATCCGGATCATCAATGTGGACAAGCTGACATACGCGGGAAATCTGGAAAACCTGAGAGATGTGGAGAAGCGGGACAACTACACCTTTGTGAAGGCGGATGTCTGCGATGCGGAGACGATCGGCCGGCTGTTCCGGGAGAACGACATCAACCGGGTGGTCCATTTCGCGGCCGAGAGCCATGTGGACCGGAGCATCAAGGATCCCACCCTGTTCGTCCGCACCAACGTGCTGGGCACGCTGACGATGCTGAACGCGGCGCGGGCGGCATGGGAGCGGGAGGACGGAAGCTATCCGGAGGATCACAAGTTCCTTCATGTTTCCACGGACGAAGTGTACGGCTCTCTCTCGGATCCGAACGAGTATTTCCATGAGACGACGAAGTACGATCCCCACAGCCCCTACTCGGCTTCGAAGGCGTCCTCTGACTTTATGGTCAAGGCGTTTATGGACACCTATCATTTCCCGGCGAACATCACCAACTGCAGCAACAACTACGGACCGTATCAGTTCCCGGAAAAGCTGATCCCGCTTCTCATCAACAACGCGCTTCACGGGCGCGCGCTGCCGGTGTACGGCGACGGAAAGAATATCCGCGACTGGCTGTATGTGGAGGATCACTGCAAGGGAATCGACATGGTGCAGGAGAAGGGCAGGCTCTTCGAGACCTACAACATCGGCGGCCATAACGAGCGGCAAAACATTCAGATCGTACATACCGTGCTGAATACGCTGAAGGAGCTGCTGCCGGACAGCGATCCGAGAAAGGCCCTTGTCTCCGACGACCTGATCACATATGTGACCGACCGGAAGGGTCATGACCGCCGCTACGCCATCGCGCCGGACAAGATCCGGGCGGAGGTGGGCTGGTACCCCGAGACAAATTTCGAGGACGGCATCCGGAAGACCGTGGCCTGGTATCTTGAGCATACCGACTGGATGGACCATGTGACCTCCGGCGCCTATCAGAACTACTATCAGAGCATGTACGGACAGAGGTGAGCGCGATGAAGGGAATCATTCTGGCGGGAGGCAGCGGTACGCGTCTTTACCCGCTGACAAAAGCGGTCAGCAAGCAGCTGATGCCGGTCTATGACAAGCCGATGATCTATTATCCGCTGTCCACGCTGATGCTGGCGGGGATCCGGGATATTCTGATCATCTCGACGCCGCGGGATCTTCCGGCCTTCGAGGAACTCTTCGGAGATGGAAGCCAGCTCGGCATGCATTTCACATACAAGGTCCAGCCGAAGCCCAACGGACTGGCGGAAGCCTTCATTCTCGGCGCCGATTTCATCGGAAACGACCGGGTCGCGCTGGTGCTGGGCGACAATATCTTCTACGGCCAGAGCTTCTCCCGGGTGCTTCGGGCGGCGGCGGAGCGGGAGAAGGGCGCGACGATCTTCGGCTACTACGTGAAAGATCCGAGAGAGTACGGCGTCGTTGAATTCGACAAGGACGGGCGGGCGATCTCCATCGAGGAGAAGCCGGAGCGCCCGAAGTCCAACTACGCGGTGCCGGGGCTTTATTTCTACGACAACGACGTCGTGGAGATCGCGAGAAACGTGAAGCCTTCCGCGCGGGGCGAGCTCGAGATCACCAGTGTCAACAACGAGTATCTCCGCCGGGGCGATCTCTTCGTGGAGACGCTGGGCCGGGGATTTGCCTGGCTCGATACCGGCAATCACGACATGCTGCTTGATGCGGCGGATTTTGTCGCGGCTTTTGAAAAGAGACAGGGCCTGTATATCTCCTGCATCGAGGAGATCGCCTACAAGCGGGGCTTCATTGACCGTGATCAGCTGGTGAAGCTGGCGCAGCCGCTGATGAAGACCGCCTACGGCCAGTATCTGATGGATATCGCGGAGGGACTCGGCTCTGGGGTCCGCTGAAGAAACAGCGGCCGGAGTCCTGAACAAAACACAGGGAGAAGGGGGACGCGGCGTCCGGGCGGACGCCGCGAAGAGCGGGCCGGTGCGCCGTCAGGATGCGGCCGGTTCGGAAAGGACGGATGAGAGATGGGAAAGATTCAGGTTGAGACCTGCGGCATCGAGGGACTGAAGGTGATCACGCCGACCGTCTTCGGCGACCGCCGGGGTTATTTCATGGAGACCTACAATTACAACGACTTCAGGGAAGCCGGCATCCCGCAGACTTTTGTGCAGGACAACCAGTCGAGCTCCACGAGAGGCGTTCTCCGCGGACTGCATTTCCAGATTCACTATCCGCAGGACAAGCTGGTCCGGGTCGTCCGGGGCGAGGTCTTCGATGTGGCCGTCGATCTGCGGGAAGGATCGGATACCTACGGCAAATGGTACGGCGTGCTGCTGAGCGAGGAGAACAAGAAGCAGTTCTTCATCCCGAAGAATTTCGCGCACGGCTTCTACGTCCTGTCGGACGAGGCGGAGTTCTGCTACAAGTGCACGGATTTCTATCATCCCAACGACGAGGGCGGCCTCGCGTGGAACGATCCGGATCTGGACGTGAAGTGGCCGCTGCTGGAGAATGTTCCGCTCAACCTCTCCGACAAGGATACGAAGTGGGGATCCTTCCGGGAATACACGCGGGCGCGGTTCGGAGCCTGACTGCATGACAGAAAAAAAGAAACCGTTTCTGATCAGCCTTCCTTCCGAGATCCACAGGAACCGGAGGCTGATCGTAAAGCTGGCGAAAAATGATTTCCGGACCCGCTATGCCGGGTCCTATCTCGGCATTATCTGGGCGTTTGTCCAGCCGGTTGTGACCGTACTGGTCTACTGGCTGGTCTTCGGACTCGGTTTCCGGACTCAGACCCAGACGAGCGTACCCTTCGTGCTCTATCTGACCTGCGGCATTGTCCCCTGGTTCTACTGCCAGGAGCTGATGGTCTCGGGCACCAATGTGCTTCTCGAATACAGTTATCTTGTGAAGAAGGTCGTCTTCGAGATCGGCGTCCTGCCGATGGTGAAGGCGGTCTCCGCTTTATTTGTGCATGTATTCTTTGTGCTGGTGGCGATGGTGATCGCGCTCTGCTACGGCATCCGTCCCTCGCTGACGCTGCTGCAGCTGCCGTATTATTTTTTCGCCATGTTCCTTTTCTGCCTGGGCATCGTCTACGGGACGTGCGCGGTCGTGGTCTTTTTCAGGGACCTCTCTCAGATCATCAGCATTTTCATGCAGGTGGCGGTCTGGTCGATGCCGATCATGTTCGTGCTGAAGTCCTTCGAGACACGGTCCTGGGCGTTCCTGTTCCGGATCAATCCTTTCAATTATGTCGTGACCGGCTACCGCGACGCGATCTACGGCCGTACCTGGTTCTGGGAGCACGGATGGTACAATCTCTATTTCTGGACCTGGACCGCGGCGCTGCTGCTGTTCGGCACTCATGTGTTCCAGAAGCTGAGACGGCATTTCGCGGACGTGCTGTAAAACAAAACGGAAAGGCGGTGAACCGGTTCGCCGGAACCGGAGGGAGGCCGGATGGAAGCAGAAAACGCAATCGAGGTATCGCATCTGACAAAGGCATACCGGCTGTACCGGAAGCCCTCGGACCGTCTGAGGGAGGAGTTCGGCATCGGCCGGAAGAAGCACCGGTACTCGAAGGAGATCAGGGCGCTCGACGACGTGAGCTTCAGCGTCCGGAAGGGTGAGACGGTGGGCATCATCGGGACGAACGGCTCGGGAAAATCCACCATCCTGAAGATCATCACCGGCGTGCTGACGCCCACATCCGGAGAGGTGAGGGTGAACGGCCGGATCTCCGCTCTGCTTGAGCTGGGCGCCGGCTTCAATATGGAGTACACCGGGATCGAGAACGTATACCTGAACGGCACGATGATCGGCTTCTCGAAGGAGGAGATCGACGCGAAGCTCGAGGACATCCTCGATTTCGCGGACATCGGCGACTTCGTCTACCAGCCCTGCAAGACCTATTCCTCCGGCATGTTCGTCCGGCTCGCGTTCGCGGTGGCGATCAACATCGACCCTGAGATTCTCATCGTGGACGAGGCGCTCTCGGTGGGCGACGTCTTCTTTCAGGCCAAATGCTACCATAAATTCGAGGAGTTCAAGAAGGAAGGCAAGACGATCCTGTTCGTGAGCCATGATTTAAGCTCCGTCTCGAAGTACTGCGACCGGGTGGTCCTGCTCAACAAGGGCGTCAGGGTCGCGGAGGGCGGACCGAAGGAGATGGTCGATCTCTACAAGAAGCTGCTGGTCCATCTGGGCGACGGGGAGCAGGACGGGAAGAAGAACGAACCGGAGGGCGCCCGGGCGGTGGCGAAGGATGTTCCGCTCACCGGACACCTTCCGATGAACCCCGACACGCTTGAATACGGCGAGGGTCAGGCCAGGATCCTGCAGGTCCTGACCTTCGATCAGGACGGACGGGAGACCAACGCGCTCAACAAGGGAGAGCCGTTTACGATCCGGATGCGGGTGCATTTTACACAGCGCGTGGAGAATCCGATCTTCGCCTATACAGTCAAGAATCTCCAGGGCACCGAGATCACCGGAACCAATACGATGTTCGAGAAGGCGCCTGTTGAGAGCATGGAGGCGGGGGACGAAATCGAGGTCTCCTTCCGTCAGGAGATGAATCTACAGGGCGGCGAGTATCTCCTGAGCTTCGGCTGTACCGGCTATCAGGCCGGATCCTTCCGGGTGTTTCACCGCCTTTATGATGTGCTGAACGTGACGGTGATTTCGGCGAAGAACACGGTGGGCTTCTACGACATGAATTCCGAGGTGACGCTGAAGAAGCTGACGGCGGAGAAGTGAGGGAATGCGATGGATCAGATCATCGGATCGGTGCGCATCAACGAGGACGATTATCCGGGCCGGGACCTTTACTCGGACGGCGCGGTGGAGGACGAGCTGCTTGAGATCGCGCGGAACGAGAACCCGTCCCGCTTCGACATCGTCTGCGCGGAGCGGAAATCATGGCCGGTGATGTATCACTTCTCGTCGGTGCGTCAGAACATTGTCAGCTGGTACCCGTTCCGGAAAACGGACCGGGTGCTGGAGATCGGGTCGGGCTGCGGCGCGGTGACGCCGGCCCTCGTGCGGGCGGCCGGATCGGTCACCTGCGTCGATCTCTCGAAGAAGAGAAGTCTTGTCAATGCGTACCGGAACCGGAACGCGGGCAATCTCGAGATCCGGCTCGGCAACTTCGAGGACGTGGAGAAGAAGCTGCCCCGGGATTATGACGTGATCACGCTGATCGGCGTTTTCGAGTACGGGAGCAGCTACATTCATTCGGATCAGCCTTATGCGGATTTTCTCCGGATCGTGCTGGGGCATCTGCGCCCCGGCGGCCATCTTCTGATCGCGATCGAGAACCGGCTGGGCCTCAAGTATTTCGCGGGATGCCGGGAGGATCATTCCGGCCGCTTCTTCGACGGAATCGAGAACTATCCGGAGACGAAGTATGCCCATACCTTCTCGAAGCCCGCTCTGGTCCGTCTCTTCCGGGAGACAGGAGCGGCGGACTGGACATTCTATTATCCCTATCCGGACTACAAGCTTCCGATGGCGGTCTATTCTGACGGATGGCTGCCGAAGAAGGGGGAGCTTCGGAATAATCTGGTCAATTACGACCGGCAGCGGATGGTGCTCTTCGACGAGACGCGGGCGTGGGACGCGCTGATCGGGGACGGGCTCTTTCCGCTGTTCTCCAACTCGTTTCTGGTGGATCTCACGGGAGGGAAGGCATGATCCTCTTCTCAAAATTTTCCAATGACCGCGGGCCCGCGTTTCAGATCGTGACCGAGATTTCCGAGGAAAACGGGACCAGATCCGTCCGGAAGCGGGCGCTTCGGCCGGAGTCGGAGGCGCATATCGGGGCGCAGGAACGGATCGGACGCGAGCTGGACCGTCTCTTTGCGGGCACGCGCCTCAGAGCGAACCGGGTGCGCCTTGAGGAGGGAGCGGCTGTCTTCGAGTTCCTCGAGGGGGAGACGCTGGAGCAGAAGCTGGACCGCCGGCTTCCGGATGACCTCGACGGCCTGCTTCAGGATCTGGCGGACTTCGCCGCCGAGATCGACCGGACGGCGGACCGGCCGTTTGCCGTGACGGACGCGTTCCGCGCGGTTTTTCCGGAGAAACTCCGTGAGAAAGAATGGATGGCGCCGGCTGTCTCGGACCTCGATCTGGTTGCCGGCAACGTCATTCTGAGGGACGGCCTGTACCATGTGATCGACTATGAGTGGACGATGCCTTTTCCGGTTCCGGCCGCCTTCATCAAGTGGCGGCTGGTGCATTACTATGCGGAGGGCAGCTCTGCCCGGCGGGATCTGCCGGCGGACCGTCTGTACCGCGCCGTCGGAGTTGATCCGGCCGATCTGACTCTTTTTCAGACGATGGAGGAGTCGTTTCAGGCGTGGATCAGCCAGGGCGGCACGCCGCTCTGGAAGCTCTATCCGGAAGTGACAAAGGGCGCGGCGACGCTCGCGGAACTGACCGGCGGCGACGCAGGCCGGGGGAGCTGCGGGGCGCGCGCTGTCCTTTACTTCGATCACGGGGCGGGCTTTACAGAGGCGGATACCGCCGCTCTCACCGCGGATGAAGCGGGACGGATCAGGGCGGATGTTTCGCTTTCGGGAATTCGGGCGGTCCGGCTGGATCCGACGGAGCTGCCGGTCTGCGTCGCGCTCCGCGGCGTCTGGATTGACGGCCGGACGGTTCGTCCGGATCAGATCGGGTCGAACGGGTTCATGGCAGACGGCGGCTTCTATGTCTTCCCCGCGCCGGATCCCCAGCTTCTCTTTTCCGTCCCGGACGGGGCGGCGCGCCTCGTCGTGGAGGCGGAGATCAGAGCCGGACGCGAACAGGTGACGAAGGGTGCCGCCGAAGTGCTCGCCGCGCAGCGGAGAGAGACGCGGGAGCTGGAGGCGCGTCTTGACAGCGCGTATCGGACCGTGGACCGGATGACGGACGCGCTGCGCGCCGCCGAGGCGACGCGGGGCGTCCGCGCGTACCGCGCCGCACGCGCCCGCCTCGGGAAAAGCGATCCGTTTGCCTCCATCCGCCCCGATGTGGCCAACGGCGCGGGCATTTACCTCACGGTGGACCGCCGGAAGCCCGCACCGGACGCGATCCATATTCTCGGCTGGGCTGCGGACCCGGAATTCCCGGGAGAGCGGCTCAGGGTGCTGCGGCCGGACGGCCGCGACGCGTCCGTCCGGATCAGCCGGACGGAGCGGAAGGATGTGACGAAAGCGCTGGGACTTACGGAAGACCGCCGGCCCGGATTTCATATCGAAATCGATTACGACCGTCTCGGCGAGCTGCCGCTGATCCTTCAGGCGGAGACGCCCCGCGGCGTGCTCCGGGAACCGGTGGGGCTGATCGCTGATCCGATCCGGCGGCGCGCGGCGCGGGCGGCGCGCCGGAAAGCGCTGCCGCCGGGAGAAACGCTTCCGGTCACCGGGTACGACGAATGGGCAATGGACCGCGAGAAGACGGAGGCGGAGCGGACCGCGGAACGGGCCGCCCGTTTCGGATATGAACCGCTGATCAGCCTCGTCGTTCCGCTTTACGACACGCCGCCGGCCTTCCTGAAGGAGCTGGTTGACTCGGTACGGGCCCAGACCTACGGAAAGTGGGAGCTCTGTCTCGCGGACGGAAGCCGGACGGACGCGCTGGGCGCCTTCCTTCGGGCCGCCGCACCCGGCGAGAGCCGGATCCGCTATATCCATCTGGAGAAAAACGGAGGCATCTCGGAGAATACCAACGCCGCGATCCGGGAGGCAAAGGGAGAGTGGATCGCCTTTGCCGACCACGACGACGTGCTGGATCCTTCCGCGCTCTGGGAGATCGTGAACGCGGTCAACCGGGATCCGGAGGCGGATCTCGTCTACACGGACGAGGACAAGATGTCCGTGACGGGCCGTTTCCTCTTCGCGCCGAATTTCAAGCCGGATTTTGATCCGGATTATCTGGCGGGCACCAACTATATCTGCCACTTTCTGGCGATCCGCGCGACGCTTCTCGGGGAGACCGGCGGCCTCGATCCGGCCTGTGACGGAGCGCAGGACTATGATCTGGTCCTCCGGGCGTCGGAGAGAGCCCGTTCGGTGGCGCATGTGCCGAAGGCGCTCTATCACTGGCGTTCACACGAAGGATCGACCGCGGCGAGTCCGGACAGCAAACGCTATGCCTTTGAGAACGGGCGGCGGGCTGTGGAAGCGCACTGGCGCCGCCTCGGCGTACGGGCGGAGGTGACGGATACATCCGAAGCCGGTCATTACCGCACACGGTTTGCCGTGACAGGCGAGCCGAAGGTTTCGATTCTGATTCCGAACCGGGACCGTCCGGACCTTCTGTCCCGGTGTGTCCGCTCGATCCTTGAGCGGACGGATTACCGGAACTATGAAATACGGATCATCGAGAATGGAAGCCGGGAGGAGGCAACGGAGAACCTCTACACGAAACTGACGGACGAGGATCCGCGGGTGAAGGTCGTCCGGTGGCCGGAACCGGAATTCAGCTACGCCCGGATCAACAACTTCGCGGCCCGGGAGGCGGAGGGAGAGTACCTGCTCTTCCTCAACAATGATACGGAAGTGCTCGAACCCGGTTGGATGGAAGAGATGCTCGGATACTGTCAGAGACCGGACGTGGGCGCGGTCGGCGCGTATCTGACGTACCCGGACGGCCGGATTCAGCACTGCGGCGTCATCCTGGGAATCTGCGGAGGCGTGGCGTGTCATATGTTCGGCGGCATGAGGGCGGACGCGTTTCCGGAGGGAAGCCGGGCCCGCGCGACCCAGGACGTCAGCGCGGTGACGGCGGCCGCGATGATGACGGAACGAAAGCTTTTCCTCGCCCTCGGCGGCTTTGAGGAATCGCTGGCGGTGGCCTATAACGATATCGATTACTGCCTGAAGGTGAGAGAGCGGAAGCTGCTGGTGGTCGCCGACGCCTACGCGCGTCTCCTTCATGACGAATCCGCTACCCGCGGCTCGGACGCGGAGGAGGCGGACCCGGCGCGGCATGCGCGCCTTGAGCGGGAGGCGGAGATTCTCCGCCGGAGGTGGCCGGACGTCTTTCAGCACGGCGACCCGTATTACAACCCGAATCTTTCGACCGACAGACCGGACTTCTCCCTGCGGGGAGGGATGCCGGCCGACTGACAGACGCAGCCTCCTGCGAGGAAGATCGTCTGCCTGTCCGCCGGCGCAGCTGAGACGCGGAATCAGCCTCCCAGTACGGGAGGAAACCGCATAGGGAGGAGATAATTTGGCTGAGAATGCAGGATTTCTTGTCCGTCAGGACCGGTTTTCCCTCACGGATCCCGGTCTTTATCTGATCACCGGCTGGCTTGCGCCGAGGGCGGAGGTCAGCGCCTCCCTCGACGACGTGCCGGTGAACGTCACGGCCGAAAAGAAAACCGAAAATGTGGACGAGCGGTACGGAGGCTGCGAGACGCTGCTCCGGATGACGCTGGGGACGGAGATCGGAGGACATGCTTTGAGGCTGTACGCGGACCGCGGAAGCGGAAGAAGGCTGTGCTTTGAGATTTCCGTGAAGGCGCTCCGGGCGAAGCAGCGCCCGATCCGGTACTTCATCGACGACGCGGCCGTTCTCCGCCATGATGATCTGATGAGAATTCAGGGCTGGGCGGTGGCGAAGGAGCCGGTCCGGGTCGACGTCTACGGGACGGACGGCGAAAAGCTCGTCAGCCGGGTGGAGCGGTACCGCCGGTACGATACCGTGGAGCTCTTTCCCGAGTACCCGGTCGATCCGTCCGCCGGCTTCAACATTGAGCTGCAGCCGGTTCCAAAGGGCCCGGTCCGCGTCCGCTTCCGCACGGAAGGGGACGAGCTGGTGCTGACGTTTCCGACCGACCGGTTCGGCGTCGCGGCGGCGAAGACCGGACGGTACGCGGAGAAGGCGTGGAAGGCGCTCCGTACACAGGGCCCCCGGGCGCTCGCGTCCAAGACGTACAACAAGCTCTTTAACCCGGCGATGCGGACGGTGGAGTACGGCCAGTGGATCCGGAAGCATCTCCCCTCCGAGCGGGAGCTGGCCCGTCAGCGGAAGGAGCCGCTTCCGGCTCATCCGCTCGTGAGCATCGTCGTCCCCTGCTACCGGACGCCGGAGAAGTACCTCCGGGAACTGGTGAATTCGATTGAGGCCCAGACCTATCCGGACTGGGAGCTGATTTTATCGGACGGCAGCGGGGCGGATTCGCCGATCGCCGGTCTCCTTGACGGGATCGCCGCCGGCGACAGCCGGATCCGGGTGCTGCACCACGAGGCTCGGATGCGGATCGCGGAGAACACCAACGCGGCACTTCATGAGGCAAAAGGGCGGTGGATTGCATTTTCCGACCACGACGACCTGCTGGTTCCCAGCGCGCTGTACGAGTGCATGAGGACGCTCGGCCGGTATCCGGACACGGAGATGATCTACACGGACGAGGACAAGATCGGACCCGGAGACCGCTTCATGCAGCCGAATCTGAAGCCGGATTACGACCCGGATTTTCTCCACTCGGTGAATTACATCTGCCATCTTCTGCTGGTGAGCCGGGCGCTGTATGAGCGGACGGGGGACCTGGATCCGGCCTTCGACGGAGCGCAGGACTACGATTTCATCCTTCGCTGCACGGAACATACATCCGCCATCCGCCACGTGCCGGAGATCCTCTACCACTGGCGCTTCTTCGAGGGGAGCACCTCGGCCAACCCGGAGGCGAAGTCCTACGCCTTCGAGGCGGGACGCCGTGCGGTTCAGGCGTGGTACGACCGGCAGAATCTTCCCGCAGCGGCCGAGAACGGCGAGTATCCGGGACTCTACCGGACGCGCTGGCACTGGAAGGAGGAGCCGCTGGTCTCGGTGCTGATCCCCAACAAGGACCATCTGGACGATCTGCGCACCGCGGTCCGGAGCCTTCTCGGAACGACCTCATACCGGAATCTGGAGATTCTGATCATCGAGAACAACAGCGAGGAACCGGAGACCTTCGAAGGATACAAAGCGCTGATGAAGGAGGATCCGCGGATCCGGACCGTGACCTACAGGGGCGGCTTCAACTACTCGGCCATCAATAATTTCGGCGTGCGTGCAGCGAAGGGAGAGTACTACCTCTTCCTGAACAATGACACAGAGTGTACGAGCGACGCGGTCCGGGAGATGCTGGGCTACGCGATGCGGCCGGACGTGGGCGCGGTGGGTGCCCGCCTCTACTACGGCGACGACACGATTCAGCACGCCGGAGCGATCGTCGGCTGGGGCGGCGTGGCGGGACACGCTTTTGTCAACCAGAAGCGGGGCGTCACGGGATACCAGCACCGGATCATCTGTCAGCAGGACATGAGCGCGGTGACCGCGGCCTGCATGATGGTGCCGGCGAAAGTATTCGAAGAGGCCGGCGGTTTCACGGAGGAGCTTGCGGTTGCCTTCAACGACATCGATCTCTGCATGAAGATCCGCTCGAAGGGGTATCTCATCGTGTACAACCCGTTCGCGGAGCTGTATCATTATGAGTCGAAGTCGAGAGGGCTGGAGAACACGCCGGAGAAGGTCAGCCGCTTCAGCCGGGAAATCGCGTATTTCAAGGAGCACTGGCCGGATATTCTCCGGGACGGAGATCCGTACTACAATCCGAATCTCAGCATGGTGACGCAGGATTTTTCGCTGAAGCGGAACTGACGGCGCGCCGCCGATCGGGAAACGGGCATGCGGAACGGGCATGCCGCCATAAGAAGCATGCAGGAGGAAGAAGATGAAGGTTTTCGTCACAGGAGTGGCAGGACAGCTCGGCCACGACGTCATGAACGAGCTGGCAAAACGGGGCATTGAAGGCATCGGCACGGATCTGAAGGAATCCTATGCAGGTATTCAGGACGGCACGCCGGTCACCGGAATGCCGTACGTGAGTCTTGACATCACCGATCCGGAGGCGGTGCGCCGGACGATCCGGGAGGTCCGGCCGGATGTCGTCGTGCACTGCGCGGCCTGGACCGCGGTAGACAAGGCGGAGGAGATGCCGGAGGTCTGCCGGAAGGTCAACGCGGGCGGAACGGAGAACATCGCCGCCGTCTGCGAGGAGATGGATCTTCCGATGATGTATTTCTCGACGGATTACGTGTTCAACGGCCAGGGAACCCGTCCGTGGGAGCCGGACGATCCCTACGAACCGCTTGACGTCTACGGCCGGACGAAGGCGGAAGGAGAAGAGGCTGTCCGGAAACACCTGAGCCGCTTCTGGATCCTCCGGATCGCCTGGGTCTTCGGGACGAACGGGAAGAATTTCATCCGGACGATGCTGAATCTGGCGAAGACGCACGACACGCTCCGGGTTGTGGACGATCAGATCGGAACGCCGACCTATACCTATGATCTGGCACGGCTCGTGGCGGATATGATCGGAACGGACCGGTACGGCATCTATCATGTGACGAACGAAGGCCCGTACATCTCCTGGTACGAGTTCGCCTGCGCGATCTTCAAGGAGGCGGGCATCGACAGCGTGAGGGTGATTCCGGTGTCTTCCGAGGAATACGGCGCAGCGGCGAAAAGACCGTTCAACAGCCGGATGGACCGCTCGAAGATTCAGGCGGAAGGCTTCGCGCCGCTGCCCGACTGGCATGACGCGCTGGCGAGATATATCCGGATTCTGAAGGAAGAGAAATGATCCGGAAGGGCGAAGGAGACGCGGGAGGATACGTGCATGCAGCTGCCGATCACACCATACAAGATCAGAAAAGCATGGAAATACTGGCGGCATTTCGGGACGAAGGAGTTCATGAACCACCTCATGGACCGGCTGGAACCCGAGGACGTGCCCTACGGGCCGTGGTTCGAGGAGCGCCGGGCGAAGGACACGGAGCTGCTGAGGCAGAGAAACCATCCGCCGAAGGAGAGGCCGCTTATTTCGATTGTCGTGCCGGCCTTCCATACGCCGGAAATATTTCTCCGGCAGATGATCGAGTCGGTCACGGATCAGAGCTATGCGGAGTGGGAGCTGGTGATCGCGGACGCCGGCGCTTCCGATGAGTCGGAGGAGACGGGGAAGAAGCGGCGCAGCGTCCGCGAGGTGACGGCGGAGTGGATGGCCCGGGACAGCCGGATCCGGTATATCCCGCTTGAGAAGAATGAAGGCATCGCCGGCAACACCAACCGGGCGGTCGGGGCGTCCCGGGGCGAGTACATTGCCTTTCTGGATCATGACGACCTGCTGGAGCCGGACGCCCTCTATGAGATCGCTTCGGCGATCAGCCTCCGTCACGCCGACATGCTGTACACGGACGAGGACAAGATCACGGAGGACGGGGGGAAGCATTTCCAGCCCAATTTCAAGCCGGAATTCAATCTGGACCTGCTTCGCTCCAACAACTACATCACGCATTTTCTCGTGGTGAGCCGGAAGCTCGCGGATCAGGCAGGACCCTTTGACGAGACGATGAACGGCGCGCAGGACTACGACTTCATCTTCCGCTGCGCGGAGAAGGCCGCCCGGATCGCGCGAGTGCCGCGGGTGCTGTATCACTGGCGGACGCATTCGGCTTCCACAGCCGACAATCCGATGAGCAAGCAGTACGCCTATGAGGCGGGACGGCGCGCCATTGAGCATCATCTCGAACGGACGGGAACGGACGGCGTCGTGGAGATGCTTCCTGATTTCGGCTTCTACCGGGTGCGGTATCCGGTGAAAGGCGAACCGTTGGTTTCCGTTCTGATTCCGAACCGGGATCAGACGGAGTCGCTGCGGGCATGCATCGATTCGCTGCTCGATACGGGCTATCCGCGGCTCGAGATCATCGTGATTGAGAACAACAGCACCGAAAGAGCAGCCTTCGAGTATTACCGGGAGCTGGCCGCCCGTCCGGAGGTCAGGCTGGTCCGCTGGAAGAAAGGCTTCAATTACTCCGCCATCAACAATTACGGCGAGCGGTTCGCCGCCGGCGACTACCTGCTTCTTCTGAACAATGACGTGAGGGGTACGATCAGCCGCGACTGGCTGACGGAGATGCTGGGCGTCTGTCAGCGGGAGGACGTGGGAGCGGTCGGAGCCCGTCTCTACTATCCGGACAACCGGATTCAGAGCGCCGGCGTGGTGGTCGGAATGGGCGGCATCGCGGGCTCGATGTTCGTGGGACTGCCCCGCGGACGGAGCGGTTATCTGCATAAATCGGCGATTATGCAGGACCTGAGCGCGGTGACGGCCGCCTGCATGATGGTGAAGCGGGAGGCGTTCGAGAAGGTGGGCGGCTTCAGCACGGCGCTGGCCGTCGCGTTCAACGACGTGGACCTCTGCCTCAGAATCGGACGCTCCGGGTACCGGATCGTCTACGATCCTTACGCGGAACTGTACCATGACGAGTCGCTTTCGAGGGGTCCGGAGGATTCGGAGGAGAAGGTCCGGCGTTTTCAGGGAGAGATCGAGACCTTCCGCGAGAACTGGGAGGATGTGCTGAAGGAGGGAGACCCGATGTACAATCCGAATCTGTCGCTGAAAAAATGGAACTATTCGCTCCGGGTCTGAGAGCGTCCGGCCGCGCGCCCGAAGGAGCGTCGGACCGGCGGACCAGTTCCGCCGGCTGCGGAATGATAAGGAAGGCCGGCGAAGGCGGGAGAGAGTCTGATGGCATCGACGATCGCGGTGGTGATTCCCAATTATAATGGAAGAAAGTATCTGGGAGACTGTCTCCGCGCGATCCGCGGCCAGACGCGGAAGCCGGACCGGATCATCGTCGTGGACAACGGCTCATCGGACGGCAGCGTGGCGTATCTCAGGAGGGAATTCCCGGAGACGGAGCGGATCGCTCTGCCGGAGAACACCGGTTTCTGCGGTGCGGTGAACACAGGGATCAGATCCGCTTCCGACATGGATTATGTGTTTCTCCTCAACAATGACACGAAAGCGGAGCCGGGCTGCATCGCCGGACTCATGGATGCGATGGAGCGGGATCCGCGGCTTTTTTCCGCTCAGGCGAAGATGCTTCGGATGGACGACCCGTCCCGGATCGACGACGCCGGCGATCTCTACTGCGCGCTGGGCTGGGCTTTCGCCCGGGGGAAAGGCCGGCCGGAAACCCGATATCAAAAGCCCTGCCGGATTTTCGCCGCCTGCGCGGGAGCGGCCGTCTACCGGACGGCGTATCTGAAGAAAGTGGGCCTCTTTGACGAGCACCATTTCGCTTATCTTGAGGACACCGACATCGGATGGCGGGCCCGTCTCTCCGGGTATCGGAATGAGTTTGTCCCGTCGGCGAGGGTGCTCCATGTGGGCAGCGCCTCCAGCGGCTCGATCTACAATCTTTTCAAGGTGAAGAACTCGTCGCGCAACAGCATCTATCTCATCGCGAAGAACATGCCGCCGCTTCAGATCCTGATCAATCTGCCTTTTCTGATACCGGGATTCGCGGCAAAGGCGGTGTTCTTTGCACGCCGTGGATATGGGCGCGAGTACATCCGCGGACTGGCCGGCGGCTTTTTCCTCGCCCGGAAGGGGGCGGCGGAGGGACGGCGCGTCCGCTTCCGCCCGGACCGGCTGCCGGTCTATCTTGCGATTCAGCTCGAACTCTGGGTCAATATCGTGCGGCGCTTCACCGGCAGGTGAAACGGCGGCTGAATTTTCTTGCCATGTCGCGGGGCTTATAGTATATTTAAGCATTGTAAGCGAGCGGAAGCGCGAGGAATGAGAAGTTGATAGAAGAAAATCAGAGGTATCTGAACAGACTCCTGGCTCTCGTGGATGCCGCCGTCATGGCGCTGACTTACTGGCTGGCATGGTATCTGAAGTTCCGCAGCCATCTGTTTTCCGATCATTCAATCGAATCGGTGCCTTACCGGGTCTATATGATGGCCCTGCCGTTCATCATCCCGGTGATGCTGATTCTCTACTGGGCGTGCAATCTGTACGCGGTGAACCGGATGAAGGGCCGCCGCGTGGAAATCGGCAATGTGATCACGGCCAATATCATCGGTTATCTGGTCTTCATCGTGGCGCTGTTCACGATGCATCTGGATGACTGGTCACGGACCATGATCTTTGTCTTTTTCGTGTGCAATGCAGCCGCGGACATCGCGGTCCGGTTCGGTATCTGGGGGATCGTGAAGCGGATGCGCCGTCACGGGCGCTTCATGAAGAATGTGCTGCTGGTAGGCTACGGGCGTGCGGCGGAGGAGTATATCGACCGGGTGCTGGCAAATCCACAGTGGGGTTACAATATCCGGGGCATTCTTGACGACCGGGCCGAGGCGGGCACCGAGTACAAGGGGATCCGTGTGCTGGGCCGGATTGACAATCTGATGATCATCCTCCCGGAAAATCACCTGGATGAGATCACGATCACACTCGGCCTTTCCGAGTACTACCGGCTGGAGGCGATCGTGGCGCTCTGCGAAAAGTCCGGTGTGCATACGAAACTCGTCCCGGACTACTACAACATTATCCCGACCAGACCGTATACCGAGGACATTCTCGGACTGCCGGTGATCAATATCCGGTACGTCCCGCTGTCAAATGCATTTCCCGCGATGATCAAGCGTCTCCTGGATATCATCGGGAGTCTCGTCTGCATCGCCGTCTTCTCGCCGCTGATGCTCCTGTTTGCCATCCTGATCCGGACGACTTCGCCGGGACCTGTCATCTTCCGGCAGGAACGGGTGGGCCTTCACAACAAGCCTTTCATGATGTATAAGTTCCGTTCCATGGTGGTGCAGGACAACCGGTCGGAAAAAAGGAAGTGGACGACCCGGGACGATCCGAGGGTGACGCGTGTCGGCCGTTTTATGCGGAAGACCAGCATTGATGAGCTCCCGCAGCTGTTCAACGTCCTGAAGGGGGACATGTCGCTGGTCGGACCGCGCCCTGAGAGACCGTATTTTGTTGAGAAATTTCAGGAAGAGATCCCGCGGTACATGGTAAAGCATCAGGTCCGTCCCGGTATGACGGGATGGGCCCAGGTTCATGGCTACCGCGGCGACACATCCATTCGCAAACGGATCGATTACGATCTTTATTATATAGAAAACTGGACGCTGGGACTGGATGTCAAGATCCTGTTCCTCACGGTTTTCCGGGGATTTGTCAACAAAAACGCGTATTGAAATCGAGGAATGAAGCATGTCTGATTCGGGAAGAAACAGGAAAAGGAAAAAGAAAAAAGCACCGCTGGTGATCTTCGTGATCGAGATCATTGCGCTTGTCGTGCTGGCGGCCGGCATCTTTTTGTTTGCCCGTCTGAACGCGGGGCTCGGCGGCATCGGTTCGGCGGGGACGGCCGGTACGGTGACAACCGGCGGCGGTACGGTGACCGGCGGTGCCTCTGCGGCAGCAACTCCGGACCCGAACTTTGACGCGGACGCGGCGGAGGAGAACAGCGAGGTAGCTTCTTCCGAGAAGCTGAAGGGATACACCAACATCGCGCTCGTCGGCATCGATACCCGCGACAGCAAGGAGATCGATTACGCGAACAGCGACACGATGATCATCGCGAGCATCAATAACGCCACGGGCAAGATCCGCATGGTCTCTCTGTACCGTGACACGCTGCTGAACATCGGGAAAAACCTGACCTATAACGTCAAGCAGGGAGACAGCGATGATCTGGGCGACATCGTCGATGACGGCGGCGATGGCGGCGACTACGACAACGGCGGAGACACCGGCGGTGATGTCGTCGATGACGGCGGCGATGGCGGCGACGATGGCGGCGACGATGGCGGCAACTACGACGACGGCGGCGATGACGATAACGGCGGCGGAAGCAGCAGCGACTACGACAACGGCGGCGATGATGACAATGGCGGCGGAAGCGGCTATGTCGACAACGGCGGCAGAAGCAGCAGTTATTATGACAACGGAGGCACAAGCAGCAGCTATTACGACAGCGGCGATGATGAAAACGACGGCTCGTCCTCGGTGAACGTGGACGATCTCTACAATAACAACGACAGCTTCAGCACCAGCGACAGCGCGGTCACCAAAGTGGAGAACTACCAGCTGGGCGAGACGAAGGCGGAAGGAAACTACGACAAGGCGAACGCCGCTTATCAGAACGGCAGCGCGAAGCAGCTTCTTTCGATGCTCAACAAGAACCTTGATCTGAACATCCATGACTATGTCGTGGTGGATTTCAACGCAGTGGCGAAGCTGGTGGACGACCTCGACGGCATCGATGTCTGGATGACAAAGCAGGAAGTCGTTCATATGAACAATTACTGTGTTGAGACCTCCAAGGCCACCGGCCTTTCCTATACGCCGATCGAACCGTCGGAGGAGGCGGCCAACTATCATCTGAACGGCGTGCAGGCGGTTTCGTATGCCCGGATCCGCTATACGACCGGCAATGACATGAAGCGCACCCAGCGTCAGCGGGTCGTCATCAATAAAATCGTCGACAAAGCCAAGTCCAGGGGACTGACGACCGTCAACGCGATGATCAACGACGTCTTCCCCTACTGCAAGACGTCCTTCTCGGCGGCTGAGATCATTCAGATGGCGACGACGCTGTTCGGCGGCGAGATCGAGAAGACGACCGGGTTCCCGTTCGAGCATCTGGAGAAAAAGGTGGTCGTGGGGACGAACGCGCTTGACTGCGTCGTGCCGGTCACGCTGGCGGACAATGTGAAGGAACTGCATGAGTTCCTGTTCGACGAACAGGACTATCAGGTGAGCTCGACGGTTCAGCTGTACAGCGAAGATATTCAGACACTGTCCAATCTGACCGAGTCGAACCGGGATCTGGCGAAGAAGAACAGTGTCATCGGCGCGTCCGGCGGCGAAGCCGACGTGGTAAAGTAAGGCGTTTCAATATGGGGCTGGCTACCGTGGACGTGATTATTCCGTCCTTTTATCCGGACAGATCCTTCCGGGATCTGATAAAA
Source organism: Chordicoccus furentiruminis (assembly GCF_019355395.1). Taxonomy (GTDB): domain Bacteria; phylum Bacillota; class Clostridia; order Lachnospirales; family Lachnospiraceae; genus Chordicoccus; species Chordicoccus furentiruminis. The sequence continues at coordinate 639,234 of NZ_CP048829.1, read as the reverse complement.
AGACTGTCGAAGCAGTCATATCCTGTGTCTCATATCCTCATCGTCAACACGGAGGAGAGCGGGTGGGACGACTCGCTCGTTGAAGGCATCGGCAATGCAGAAGTGTTTCATATCACCAGAAGGCAGTTCGATCATGCCGGCACGAGAAATATGGGTGCCGGCTTCTCTGACGCCGACTATCTGATCTTCATGACGCAGGACGCGGTGCCTGCGGACGAACATCTGATCCTTCATCTGCTGGAACCCTTCGAGGATCCGGTGGTGAAGGCGTGTTACGCGAGACAGCTTCCGAAGGCGGACTGCCGGATACCGGAGGGCTTCGTTCGTTCCTTTAATTATCCGCCGGAGTCACATGTGCGAGGCGCGGAGGATCTCAGCCGGTTCGGCGTCAAGACGTTTTTCTGCTCGAATGTCTGCGCCGCGTATGACGGGGAAACATTCCGGAAGCTGAAGGGCTTTTCCGTACCGGCCATCTTCAATGAAGACATGATCTACGCGGGACGCCTCATCGCGCTGGGATTCCGGATTGCCTATGCGGCGGAGGCGGAGGTCTATCATTCTCATAATTATACCAACCGCCAGCAGTTTCGCCGGAATTTCGACAACGGCGTGTCGCAGGCCATGCACCCGGAAATCTTTGCCCATGTTCCGTCGGTATCGGAGGGCGGACGGCTTGTCCGCTATGTCTCACGGCGTCTGATCCGCGTGCACCGGGGTTATCTTCTGCCGGGCTTCTGGCTGCAGTGCGCGTTCCGGCTGGCCGGCTTCCGGCTGGGATGTTCCTATCAGCGCCTGCCGGCCCGTCTCGTCCGCCGGTGTTCGATGAACCCGGTCTTCTGGGACAGAATGGCGAAAAGAAGGGAGGACGCGGGAAGATCCTGAAAAAGATCTGTTCACTTTTTCACAGCCGTACCATCACATAATCATCACAAATATTGATTATCCTACTTCTGTAATCAGACAGACGGCCTGTCTTACAGGTATACGGTCTGATGTGAACGATCAACGGACCGTTCCTTCCGGCGGCGTATCGGCGGACAGAGGGGTGGACGGCTGAAAAGAGGAAGAGATAAATGGACAGAACAACGAAGGACTTTTATGACGACGTCAATGACCGGAAGACGGAAGGCTCAGCCGGAGCGCCCGCGGCGGAAACGGGAGAGAAGCCGGAGATTCCGGCGAAGGATCAGGGAGTGACGAAGCCCTGGGAGAAATACATCCCGGCGGACGGACCCGCCCGGGAAGACAGGACCGGCACGGAAAATGAGAATAAAAAGCCGGAGACATCCGCCCCGGCGGACGGTTCTTCCCGGGAGGATAACAAAGCATCCGGGTCATCTGCCGCTGTCGGATCCGCTGTGCCGGAACCGGACGGAGAGAAAGCTGCGGACGGCGCGTCAGTGACTTCGGACGAGAGCAGCCGGGCGGATAGACCCTATACCAGCCGCTACGACGCGTACCGGTTCCAGACGCCCGAACCGTCCGGCGGAGACGGAGGAAACGGAGGCGGGCGCGGGCCGCGGAACGGCGGTGAGCCGAAGGACCCCCGCCGGCATTCCCGGATGCGGACTGTTCTGATGGCGGTCGGCCTCTTCGTCGCGCTGGTGCTGGCCGTCGCGGCGGTGGCACTGGGCGTCTCCCGGACACGGCTGAAGGACGGAAGCTCAGGCGGTACGGACAGCGGAGCCTCTTCCGGCATTGTGATCGGAAACAGCGAGTCGTCAGCGTCGTCTGACAATGCCGCGTCCTCGTCGGAGGAAGCGGCTGCATCTGAAGCCGGAACGGACAGCGCCTCAAAGACGGAGAGCGCTTTGTCCACGGCGGAATCCGCATCTTCCGACAGCGCGGAGCCGGCGGAATCCGCGGCTTCGGATGCTGAGAAAGCCGCAGGCGATATGCAGATCGGCAGCGGGAACGCCAGTGAGAAGGATCTGACGGTCCCCGAGGTGGTCAGCAAGGCGATGCCGTCGATGGTTTCCATCACCAACGTCTCCGAGGAGGAGTATGAGAACCTGTTCGGGCAGACGGAAAAATATCAGGATGTCAGCGCCGGCAGCGGCATCATCGTCGGGAAGACGGACAAGGAGCTTCTGATCGCGACGAACAACCATGTGATCAGCGACAGCGACGAGATCACGGTGACATTCTGCGACGACGAGGCGGTCGAAGGCACGCTGAAGGGCGCGGACGCCGACAATGATCTTGCGATCGTGGCGGTCGCTTCTTCGGACATTCCGAAGAAGACGCAGAAGAAGATTTCGATTATCGCTGTCGGTGATTCCGATTCCACCCAGGTCGGCGAATCCGTGGTCGCGATCGGCAACGCACTTGGATACGGTCAGTCGGTTTCGAGCGGCATTATCAGCGCGCTGGGACGCCAGGTGACCGATTCCGACGGCACCGTCCGGACCATGATTCAGACGGACGCCTCCATCAATCCGGGCAATTCCGGCGGCGCTTTGCTCAACATGAAGGGAGAGCTGATCGGCATCAACGAGGCGAAACTGGTGGATACCAGCATCGAGGGTGTCGGCTATGCGATCCCGATGGCGACGGCTGAGCCGATTCTGGAGAAACTGGGAAGCAAGGAGGCAAGGACGGCGGTCAGCGCTGACAAAGCGGGATATCTGGGCGTGACCGTGATGACGGTGCCGTCCGCGGCGACCAGCAGCGGATACCCGTCCGGCGTGTATGTCTCCGGCGTGACAGCCGGAGGGCCTGCGGACAAGGCGGGCCTTAAGGAAGGCGACGTGATCACGGCCGTCGACGGAAATTCCGTCAAGGGCAACGAGGACTTCCTGAAGGAGCTGAAGTATTATGCGGCGGGCGAGACCGTTTCGCTTTCGGTGAGCCGTCTTAAAGGCAGCAGCGGATTTACCAAGGTATCGGTGGATGTCACGCTCGGAAGCCGGAAGGAAGCGCTCGGATCGGATCAGACGGATTCGTCAGCATCGGACGCGGAGTCGGCGGATTCCTCGGAGGAAAGCGGGCGGATTGAAGGGAATTACGGAAATCTCTTCGGGGACGACGGGGTTTTCGGAGGATTTGGAAACTGAACGGAACAAAGGGGCAGGCGGATGGGATGATCCGCCTGCCTTTCGTTTAGAAAAAGTTTACTTGAGGCCCCGATTTCAGGGCCTTATAATAAAAAGAACGCCGGAGAAGGCGTGAATCATACAGGGAAAGCAAGGAATCATCGAGAATATGGCGGAAGATAAGAATAAAACGGAGGAGGAGAAGGACGAAGGCTTCTGTTCGATCTGCGGTCGTCCCGCGGAGAAGGCAGGACGACTTCTTCATATGCCGAACGGCATGTCTGTCTGTGAGGACTGTCTGCAGAAGAGCATGGATGCGTTTCAGTCACGTCCGGAGCTGAAGTCACTCGCGGATCAGTTCAAAAACATTTCCTTCGTCAATCTGAGCGACCTTTTCGGGGGCGGCGCGCAGGAGCCCGAAGCGGAAACGAAAAAAGAGGCAGAACAGCCCCGGCCTTTCCGGATGAAGGATGTGCCGCAGCCGCACAGAATCAAGGCGGAGCTTGACCGCTATGTCGTGGGTCAGGAGAAGGCGAAGAAGATCCTGTCCGTTGCCGTCTACAACCATTACAAGCGGATCATCACAGAGGAACGGCGCGCGGACGCCCGCAAGGAAGGAAAGGCTGAGAAAGAACTGCCGGTTGAAATCGAAAAATCGAATGTTCTGATGATCGGCCCCACCGGATCGGGCAAAACGTATCTGGTCCAGACGCTGGCGAAGCTGCTGGACGTGCCGCTGGCGATCACCGACGCCACGTCGCTGACCGAGGCGGGCTATATCGGCGACGATATTGAAAGCGTGGTGTCAAAGCTGCTGGCCGCATCCGGCAACAGCGTCGAAAAGGCGGAGCACGGCATCATTTTTGTCGATGAGATCGACAAGATCGCGAAAAAGAAGAATACGAATCAGCGGGATGTCAGCGGCGAAGCGGTGCAGCAGGGCATGCTGAAGCTGCTGGAAGGCGCGGAGGTCGAGGTTCCGGTCGGTGCGACCAGCAAAAACGCCATGGTCCCGATGAGGATGGTGAATACGAAGAATATTCTCTTCATCGTCGGGGGCGCCTTCCCCGGGCTTGAGGATATCATCAAGGAACGGATGAACCGGCACAGCTCGATCGGCTTTCACGCGGATCTGAAAGACAAGTATGACGATGAGCCGAATCTGATCCGCCACGTCACGACGGAGGATCTCCGGTCCTTCGGCATGATCCCCGAATTTCTCGGACGTCTTCCGATTCTCTGCCCGCTGGAGGAGCTGACGGCGGATATGCTGGTGAAGATCCTTTCCGAACCGGAGAACGCCATCATCCGGCAGTATCAGGCGCTGCTGGCGATGGACGAGGTGAAGCTGACGTTTGAGAAGGAAGCGCTTGAAGTGATTGCGCAGCGGGCTTTGGCGATGGGAACCGGCGCGAGAGCACTCCGGTCGATTCTTGAGGACTATATGCTGGATATCATGTACGAGATTCCGAAGGACGACAGCATCGGAGAGGTTGTCATCACAAAGGACTATGTGGAACGGAAGGGGAGCCCGCAGATCCTGCTTCGCGGCACCATGCAGCTGGGAGCGGGACGGGGCTGAGAAAGGAGAAAAAAGATGGCAGATGACTTTTTTACGGATTTAGGAAAAACGATTTCAAAGGCGGGACAGGCGGCGGCCGAGAGGACGAGCTCGTTCATCGAGGCGGCAAGACTCAGCTCCCAGATCAGCGGGGAGCAGAAGGAAGTGCAGGCTCTTCTGCAGAAGGTGGGTTCCGTGATCGCCCGCCGGTATGCGGCCGGTGAGATTGAACTCGGGGAGGAGGAGAAGGGGCTTCTCGGCGAGGTGGCCTCGCACAAGGCGCTGATCCTTGATCTCAAGGGCAAGCTCGCGAGGGCAAAGGGTCAGAAGGTGTGCCCGAACTGTGAGGAACTGATCGACGCGGACGCGGCCTTCTGCCCGAAGTGCGGGGCGCCGGCTCCGGTGAAAGCGCCTGCCGATGAGACGGACGTTTCCGATGCGTCTCCGGCTGCGGAAGAGAAGGGTCAGGAAGAGGCCGGATCGGAAAGCGGCTCCGAAGCGACGGAGAAGGAACAGCCTGCGGCGTCCTGTGCGCCGGAAGAGGATGAGAATCCCTCCGGAGAAGCGGACGCTGCGCTGGAAAACCCGGAAGGCGGCGCCGAACCCGGGAAACAGGACGAAGAAACCTCGAAGGATGAGGTGCCGGGCGCTGAATTCACCGAGGTGAAGGATCAGACGGCCGATGAGACGGCCGCGATGGATGCGACGTTCACGACGGTGGACGATGCCGAGAAGACGGAGCGGAAGGAAAGCGAAAGCTGAGGAAGATGTCTTCCGCGTATAACCGGCCGCGCCGGACGCGGCCGGGGCAGGATTTTCGGTTTTCGGAAAAAATCACGATATTTTGAAATTTCCTGTTGACGAACCCGTCTGAAACACGTATACTGATCAGCGTTGACGGGTTACGTCAGCGGTTCGCAGGAGTGGCGGAATTGGCAGACGCGCAGGCTTCAGGTGCCTGTTGTAGCAATACAGTGAGGGTTCAAGTCCCTTCTCCTGCAGGAGATCAAAGCCAGGTCGGAAGACCTGGTTTTTTTGCGCGTAAGCTACGAGCCACGCGACGAAATCCCGGGTTCCGACTGTCCGTGCTGGCACGAAGACAGACGGGACCCGGGATTTCGGCATGCGGCGACAGCCGCGATGAGTGCCTGCCTTGCAGGCACGAATGGCGTGGCCCGCAGCTCACGCCCCCGCCAGTGTATGCGGCGACAGCCGCGATGAGTGCCTGCCTTGCAGGCACGAATGGCGTGGCCCGCAGCTCACGCCCCCGCCAGTGCATGCGGCGACAGCCGCGATGAGTGCCTGCTTTGCAGGCACGAATGGCGTGGCCCGCAGCCCCGAATCCGGAGCCTGCCTTGAAAAAAGAGGGTCCGTATTGTACAATACCTTCGATCCTGAGGCTGTTTTACGGACAGAAAGGGCAAATACGTTGAAAGCATATCTCATCCTGGAAGACGGAACCGTGTTCACCGGAACGAGCATCGGCGCCGAAGGCACCTGTGTCAGCGAAATTGTGTTCAACACTTCGATGACCGGCTATCTCGAGGTGCTCACTGATCCCTCCTATGCGGGACAGGCCGTCTGCATGACTTATCCGCTGATCGGCAACTACGGCATCTGCAGCGAGGACATGGAATCCGACCGCCCCTGGCCGGACGGCTTCATCGTCCGGGAACTCTCCCGGCTGCCGAGCAATTTCCGCTCGGAAGAATCCATTCAGAAATTTCTCGCCGGACACGGCATTCCCGGCATCGCCGGAATCGACACGAGGGCGCTGACACGGCGTCTCCGCGAACACGGCACGATGAACGGCATGATCACGACACGGGAGATGAACCGCGAGGAGGCGCTCGCAGCGATCCGTGCGTACAAGGTCGGTCCCGTGGTGGACCGCGTGACATGCCGGGCCTCCGTTCACATACCGGGGAAAGGACCCCGCGTGGCGCTGATGGATTACGGGGCAAAGAAGGATATCGCGCAGAATCTGGCGAAACGGGGCTGTGATGTGACAATCTATCCGGCCGGTACGCCGGCGGAGGAGGTTCTTGCGGGCCGTCCGGACGGCATCATGCTGTCAAACGGACCGGGCGATCCGAAGGAAAACGGAACGATTATCGACAATGTCCGCCGGTTTTACGAATCGGGCGTGCCGGTTTTCGCGATCTGCCTCGGACATCAGCTGATGGCGCTGGCGACGGGCGCGGATACATTTAAGATGAAGTACGGCCACCGCGGAGGCAACCATCCTGTCCGCGATCTGACGGGAGACGGCCGCGTGTATATGACATCTCAGAATCACGGCTACGCGGTGGATCCGGATACGGTCGATCCGTCGGTGGCGGTTCCCGCTTTCGAAAACGTCAACGACGGGACGAATGAGGGGCTTCGCTATATCCGGAAGCCGGTTTTCACGGTGCAGTTCCATCCGGAAGCCTGCCCGGGACCGCAGGACGCCAATTTCCTCTTTGACCGCTTCATGAAGATGATGAAAGGAGCGAAGCATGCCTAAGAACCAGAACATCCGGAAAGTCATGGTGATCGGTTCCGGCCCGATCGTCATCGGTCAGGCGGCGGAGTTTGACTACGCCGGAACGCAGGCCTGCCGTTCCCTTCATGAGGAAGGCGTGGAGGTCGTGCTGCTGAACAGCAACCCGGCGACGATCATGACGGACAAGGATATCGCCGACGAGGTCTATATCGAGCCGCTGACCGCCGAGGTCGTGAAAAAAATCATCGAGAAGGAAAAACCGGATTCCCTGCTTCCGACTCTGGGCGGTCAGGCCGGACTGAATCTCGCGATGGAGCTGGCGGATCAGGGATATTTTGACGAGCATCCGGAGGTGAAGCTGATCGGCACGACGGCTCTCACCATCAAGAAGGCGGAGGACCGCCAGATGTTCAAGGATACGATGGAGAAAATCGGCGAGCCGATCGCGCCCTCTCTTGTCGTGCATTCCGTCGAGGAAGGAAGAGTTTTCGCCGAAAAGATCGGGTATCCGGTCGTCCTCCGTCCCGCCTACACCCTGGGAGGTTCCGGCGGCGGAATCGCCCGGGACGAGGAGGAGCTGAACGAGATTCTCTCCAACGGACTCAGGCTTTCCCGCGTGAACGAGGTGCTGGTCGAGCGGAGCATCGCCGGCTGGAAGGAAATCGAGTACGAGGTCATGCGCGACAGCCGCGGCAACAAGATCACGGTCTGCAACATGGAAAACATCGATCCGGTCGGCGTGCATACCGGCGACTCGATCGTCGTCGCCCCGTCCCAGACGCTGGGAGACAAAGAGTATCAGATGCTTCGGAGCTCCGCGCTCCGGATCATCGAAGAGCTGAAGATCACCGGCGGCTGCAACGTCCAGTACGCGCTGAACCCGGACAGCTTCGAGTACTGCGTGATCGAGGTCAATCCCCGCGTGAGCCGCAGCTCCGCGCTGGCTTCCAAGGCCACGGGTTATCCGATCGCGAAAGTGTCGGCCAAGATCGCGCTCGGCTATACGCTGGACGAGATCCCCAACGCGATCACGAAGAAGACCTACGCCTCCTTCGAGCCGATGCTGGACTACTGCGTGGTGAAGATCCCCCGTCTCCCCTTCGATAAATTCATCACGGCGAAGCATACGCTGACGACCCAGATGAAGGCGACCGGCGAGGTGATGGCGATCTGCACCAGCTTCGAGGGCGCCCTGATGAAGGCGATCCGCTCGCTTGAGCAGCACGTCGATTCGCTGATGTCCTACGATTACTCCCAGCTGGAGGAGGAAGAGCTGATCGAGGAGCTGAAGGCTGTGGATGACCGCCGGATCTGGAGGATCGCGGAGGCGGTCCGCCGTCAGATCCCGATCGGAGAGATTGTCACGCTGACCGGAATCGACGCGTGGTTCGTGGACAAGATCGCCAATCTCGTCGGGATGGAATATTCCCTTCGGACGAGAAAACTCACGCCGGAGCTTCTGGCGGAGGCGAAACGGATGGAGTTCCCGGACTATCTGATCGCCCGGCTGGCCGGAAAGACGGAAGACGAGGTGAAACAGCTCCGACTGGAGAACGGGATCACGGCCGCGTTCAAGATGGTGGATACCTGCGCCGCGGAATTTGAGGCGAGCACACCGTATTACTATTCGGTGTACGGAGGAGAGAATGAATCGGTTCCGGGTCACGGCAGAAAGAAGGTGCTGGTGCTCGGATCGGGCCCGATCCGCATCGGACAGGGCATCGAGTTCGACTTCTGCTCGGTCCACTGCACCTGGGCCTTCGCGAAGGAGGGCTGGGAGACCGTCATCATCAACAACAATCCGGAGACGGTCAGCACCGACTTCGATATAGCGGACCGCCTGTACTTCGAACCGCTGACGCCGGAGGATGTGGAGAACGTCGTCCGGATCGAGAAGCCGGACGGAGCCGTGGTTCAGTTCGGCGGCCAGACCGCCATCAAGCTGACGGAGTCGCTGATGAAGATGGGCGTGCCGATTCTCGGAACGTCCGCGGACGACGTGGACGCGGCGGAGGACCGGGAACGGTTTGACGAGGTCCTCGCGTCCTGCGGCATCCGGCGTCCGAAGGGTCAGACGGTGTTCACGGCGGAGGAGGCGAAGGAGGCGGCCCGCCGCCTCGGCTATCCGGTACTGGTCCGCCCATCCTATGTGCTCGGCGGCCAGGGAATGCAGATCGCCATCAGCGATGAGGACATCGACCAGTACATCGGCATCATCAACCAGATCGCCCAGGATCATCCGATCCTTGTGGACAAATACATGCTCGGCAAGGAGGTCGAGGTGGACGCCGTCTGCGACGGCGAAAATATCCTGATCCCCGGCATCATGGAGCATGTGGAGCGGGCCGGCATTCACTCCGGCGACTCCATCTCCGTCTATCCGGCCCAGACGCTGTCGCAGGTCGCGAAGGACAGGATCATCGATTACACGGAGAAGCTGGCGAAGGCGCTGCATGTCCGCGGCATGATCAACATTCAGTTCATCGATCAGAACGACGAGATCTACTGCATCGAGGTGAACCCGCGTTCCTCCCGGACCGTGCCCTATATCAGCAAGGTGACCGGGATCCCGATCGTTTCGCTGGCGACACGGGCGATTCTCGGCCATAAGATCACGGATATGGGCTATAAGCCGGGCCTTCAGCCGGAGGCCGGGTATGTCGCCATCAAGATGCCGGTTTTCTCCTTCGAGAAGATCCGCGACGCGGACATCAGCCTCGGACCGGAGATGAAATCCACCGGCGAGGCCCTCGGCATCTCCAAATCCTGGAGCGAGGCACTGTACAAGGCGTTCCTCGGCGCGGGCGTCGATCTTCCGAAGTACCGGAACATGATCATCACGGTGCGGGACGAGGACAAGGAGGCTATCGTGCCGATCGCGGCCCGTTTCGAGCGTCTCGGCTACCGAATCTACTCCACGTACGGGACGGCCGCCTATCTGAACGCCCACGGCGTTCACGCGGTCCGCACGAACAAGCTGGAGCAGCCTCATCCGAACCTGATGGACCTGATTCTCGGACACCGGATCGACCTGATCATCGATCTGCCGCCTCACGGCATCGAGCATCAGCATGACGGCTTCGTGATCCGGAGAAATGCCATTGAGACCGGCGTCAACGTGCTGACCGCCATCGATACGGCCGAAGCGCT